>NZ_JBEZDE010000070.1:0-13844 GCF_040648115.1 Nocardia sp. NPDC049190 | reverse complement strand
AACTGCGGTGAGTACATCATCGGCACGAGCGGAGATCCTTCCATCGAACGGATTGGAATCTCACAACTCAGCGGACAGAACCCCGAGACAGCCCACAATGCTTTGCCGGACTCGATCCCGCCCCGAAAGTCCGGCGGCAGCCGACAGCCCCGATGCCGAGTGCCAACCAAGCCGCTCAGCGGTCGAACAGGTGATAGGCCGCGGTGAGGGCGCGGTGGCCCGCCGCGGCGGTCGACTCGTCGGCTGCGGTCATCCGCAGCGCTTTCCGCAATAGCGTCGGATCCAAATCCTCTGGGGCCGGACAGAATGCAACCTTCGGCAGATCCGGCAATACGGCGCGGTCCCCGTACGGGTCAGTGGAATCAGCGGACTGCTCGTCGCGCTCGATACCACCGATCAGCATGTCCAGGTCGAGACCGCGCAGAGTGAGAATCTCCCGAGGACGTTCGTCCAGGCGCTCGGCCAGCAGGTAGCACACCGCGGCGACATGCTTGCACGGCCAGCCCGGATCCGGGCAGGTGCAGCTGAAGTCCAGTTCCGCCGCGGTGGTCGGCAACAGCAGCGGTCCGAGGCCGGTCGGCAACGCGCCCGAAGCGATCTCGGCGAGCATGCCCGGCGCCGACCGGATGGTCTCGATGATCAGCTCCAGCTCGTCTTCCCGCAGCGGGCGGACGGTGAACACCGCGGTGAACGGGCGCGGTTGGCTACCTTGCACTTCCGCGGTCACGGCGCCGGGCTCGATGTGATAGCTGATCACCTGGCCGGAGCGCGCGTAATTGCGGCCGCGCGCCAACCGCCCCGGCTCGGCCATCTGCTCTACCGATTCGATCAGAGCCTTGCCCCACCAGGAGCGCCCGAACGCGCCCCGACGACTGCGCGCTTCGACCCCGCCGTGCACCGGCAGTTTCTTGCCGTACTCGCCGTAATCGATGAACGGACTCATTCGCCCACCGCCGCGGCGCCGAGAGCGAACAGGTCACGCAGTTCGGCGGTGCTCAGCTCGGTGATCCAATTCTCCCCCACACCCACGGCCAGGTCGGCGAGTTGCCGCTTGCCAGTGATCATTTCGTCGATCCGCTCCTCGATGGTGTCGACGCAGACCAGTTTGCGCACCTGGACGTTGCGCTGTTGCCCGATCCGGTAGGCGCGATCGGTGGCCTGGTTCTCCACCGCGGGATTCCACCAGCGGTCCAGATGGACGACATGGTTGGCGGCGGTGAGGTTGAGGCCGGTGCCACCGGCCTTGAGCGACAGCAGCATCAGCGGCGGACCGTCCGACTGCTGGAACCGGGTGACCATGCCGTCGCGCTTCTTCTTCGGCACTCCGCCGTGCAGGAACGGGATCTCGGTGCCGAACCGCTCCGCCAAATAGGGCACGACGAACGCACCGAACTCACGAAACTGCGTGAACAGCAACGCTTTCTCACCGTCGGCGAGGACCGCGTCCAGGACGTCCTCGACGAGAGCGAGTTTGCCGGAGCGGTGCGCGCCGCGGTGCAGCACACCCGACCCGTCGCCGAGGAAATGCGCCGGATGGTTGCACACCTGCTTGAGTCTGGTGAGCGCGGCGAGGACGGCGCCTTTGCGTGCCATTCCCTTCGCATCCCTGAGCTTGGCCAACATGTCGTCGACGACCGCCTGATAGAGCGCGGCCTGCTCGACGGTGAGGTTGGCCCGCACCGTCATCTCCAGCTTCTCCGGCAGATCGCTGATCACCGCCGGATCGGTCTTCACCCGGCGCAGCACGAACGGCTGGGTGAGCCAGTGGAGGCGACTGATCGCGTTCTGGTCGCGCTCGCGTTCGATGGGCACCGCGAACCGCGCTCGAAACGACTGCGGGCTGCCGAGCACCTTGGGCATCGCGAAATCCATGATCGAGCGCAGCTCTTCCAACCGGTTCTCCACCGGAGTCCCGGTCAGCGCCAGCCGATGCCGCGCGGGCACCGCCCGCGCCGCCCGCGCCTGGCGCGTTCCCGCGTTCTTGATGTGCTGTGCCTCGTCCAGGACGATCCGCGCCCACTGTTGCCTGCCGAACTCGTCGACGTCACGGGCGAGCAGCGCGTAGGTCGTGATCACCAGATCGGCCGCGGCGACCGTGTCATCGAGTGCGACGCCCATCCGCCGTCCCGCGCCGTGGTGCACCCACACCCGCAGATCCGGCGCGAACCGCTCCGCCTCGCGTTGCCAGTTGCCGACCACCGACATGGGGCACACCAGTAACGTCGGCCCCGCCGGCTCGCCCGCCGGGCCACCCGGCGCGGCCTGGCCACTGCGCGCCGCGTCGAGCGAGGCCACGACACCCTCGGCATCCGATCGCGCCTCCCGTTCGTGCAGCAACAGGGCGAGCACCTGAACGGTCTTGCCCAGTCCCATGTCGTCGGCGAGAATCGCGCCGAGACCCATCCGGCTCATGGTGGCCAGCCAGGCCAGGCCACGTGCCTGGTAGGGCCGCAGATCGGCCTTCAAACCGATCGGCGGGGCGACCAGTTCCGGCTCGCGGGTATGGTCGAGCAGGTCCGCGGCCCAGCCCGAGGCGGTGACCTCCGCGATCGGTACCTGTTCCACGCGCCCGCTCGCGATCTCGCCGAGCATATCGGCGAAGGTGACCGGGGAATCGTCGGTGTGCGCGGCGACATAGCGGGCCGCCGCGGCGAGCACCTTGTGGTCGGCCTGCACCCATTCGCCGCGCAACTGGACCAGATCGGATTTGCTCCGCACGAGTCGTTCCATCTCGGCGGTGGTCAGCACAGTGTCGCCGAGAGCGAGTTCCCAGCGGTAAGAGACGAGGCCACGCATCCCGACGGTGCTCTCGGCGGCGGGCACCGCACTGTCCACCCGCAGCCGCATGGACGGTTCCGCGATGCTCCACGCGCGGGGGAGCAGCAGCCGCACGCCCGCGGCGTGCAGCGCGTGCGCGCCGTGCGCGACCAAGTCGACGACCACCTCGGTCGGCAGCAGCAGATCCATGCTGCGCGGATCGCTCGGCAGATCACGCAGCCGCGGATAGGCCCGTTGCGCCTCGCCGAGCTTCTCCACCGCGATTCGGACCAGGTTCGGATCACCGTGCAGTGGAACGGATTCGGGCGCCGCACCATCGATGCGCAGGCACACCTCCAGTCGCCAAAGCGCCACCGACTCGTCGGCGGCGCCGAGTTCGCCGTCCGGTTCGAGCAGTCGTAGTACCAGATCCGGTTCGTCACCGGTCAGACTGGCCCGCCACCGTTCCAGCACCTCGGCCAACTGGTAGCTGCCGCCCTCCACGGGTACGTCGGCGGACAGGGCGGCCAGCAACGGATGCGCGGAATCGGGCAGGTCGATCAGTGCTCGCGCGATCGGGTCGGCGAGTTCGGTGACCATGTCTTCGAGCAGGGCGGCGGGGCGGCCGGCCACACGCAGCGCCTGCGGCATGGCTACGGCCAGTTCGGCCAGCCAGGCGCGCTGCCTTTCGCCGCCGACCAACCGCCAGCGCGCCCACCACTGCCCGTCCTCCCTCCGCAGTTCCGGTACGACGCGCCCGGCGCGCACCCAGCGTTCGACCCCCTGCGCGACGTGCGCGAGGAAGCGCAGATCTCCCGACACCACCTCGGCCGGCAGCCGCTGCCGTAGCGCCACGGCGGCAGCGGCCGGCGCCATGGCATGGGCCCGCACCCGCTCGGTCGCGGTTCCCCGCGGTCCGGTGACCAGCACATCGGCCGTGTGTCGGAACTTCGATGCGCGCAGCACGGCACCGAGCGGGTCGGGCAGCGCCGTGACCGGTGAATCGGGCCACAGCAGCAATCCGGAGCCCGGCGACCACAGACCGTGCAGCATGCGCCCATCCAACCAAACGCGTCCGACACGGTGACCGCGCCGTCTTCCTGGATTTCTGGGCGTTCGCGGAACATACTGGAATATCCGCTGGTCATCGCAGACGAAGTCCTAGCTTGGTGGCAGTCCTAGCTTGGTGTCAGTCCTAGCTTGGCGTCAAAGGAAGCGGGAGGAAGGCAGCATGACGATTCTGCTCCAGGTACTCGAGCAGAGCTTCACGCCGACGACCCCGTGGGAGCGGCGCAAATTCACCTTCGTACACGCCGACAAGATCGTCGGCATGCGCCTCGACGGGCAGTCCGGTGTGTGGCTGGACCTCTCGCGGCCGGGTGAATCCCAGCGTCTGGCTCGAACCCTCGATCCGCGTGAAGCGATCACGTTCCTGCTCACCACCTTCGCCAAGATCGCCGAGTGCGAGGAGCGCGGCGGCTCGTGGGTGATCGGGCACGACGGACAGAACACCGGCTCGATCTCGGCCACCCGGTTCCCACCTCGCACGAGCGAGGTCGCCGACGACGACCTCTTGGCCCGCGCCTGGTTGTGAGGTCGGACGCGCTCCCGTTCACGGGTCTCTTGCGAGTGTCGGCCGCTGGCGAGCGGATGTTCGTCGCCGACGACGCGAGGGATGCCGGCCGCACGCGGGCCGGATCAGCTCCCCGTCGCGACCGGCCGCTTCGGGTCATTCGACCACTGTGACCACGACCCGGGATACAGAGCCGCCTCGATACCCACCGTGGCCAGCGCCGCGATCTGGTGCGCGGCAGTCACTCCGGACCCGCAATACACCGCGACCGAGCCCGACCCGTATCCGGCAAAGCGGTCACGCAGCTCTGCCACGCCGCGGAACCGTCCCGCGCTGTCGAGGTTTTCGGCGGTCGGAGCACTGAGCGCACCGGGGATGTGTCCGGCGCGGGGATCGATCGGCTCCTCCTCACCGCGGTAGCGCTCCCCCGCCCTGGCATCGAGCAGCACACCGTCCCAGCGAGCAGCGGCGTCCGCGTCGATCACCGGTAGGTGACCGGGGCTCAATTCGACATCGCCCGGTCGGGGGTCCGGTTCGGCGCCGGTCGCGATCGTGCCGCCCGCACCGACCCACGCGGGCAGCCCACCGTCGAGGATGCGCACATCGGCGATACCCGCCCAGCGCAGCAACCACCAGGCGCGGGCGGCGGCCATGCCGCCGGTGGCGTCGTAGACCACCACCGGATCATCGGCGCACACGCCCCAGCTGCGCGCGCACTTCTCCAGTTGGGTGACATCCGGCAGCGGGTGCCTGCCGCGCGCCGGCGACGGCGGCGCGGCCAGTTCGGTTTCCAGATCGACGAACACCGCGCCGGGAATGTGGCCGTCGAGGTAGTGTTGCGGACCGTCCGGATCGCCCAGCGCCCAGCGGACGTCCAACAGGCGAAATCGCTTGTCCGCCAAGCCTTCCCGAAGTTTCTCCGGTGAGATCAGTACCGCGTTCAACTCAGCTCCTCATCCCGAATCGGGTGTTCGCGCACCGACGCCCTCACCCTACGCATCCGAGCACGGCGATGTCGCGGTACTTGGGCGTACCACGGAGCGCAACGTCACGACACCCGCGATCGCGGCTGCCCAAGTCAGGCCAGTTTCCCGGCACTGGCTGGCGACACAGCCCCGTGACCAGGGGCAATATCCGGCAGATGTCGAACGTTTCCGCGGCGCAAGCCCCCACCACCACCGCCGCGAGCGGACCCGAACCCGCCGCGCCGAGGGTCGGGCTCGTCCAACCGCTCGGCGCCGGGGCGGTCACGGCGCTGGTGGGATTCACCAGCTCGTTCGCGGTGGTGCTGAGTGGGCTCACCGCGGTCGGGGCAGACGCGACGCAGGCAGCGTCGGGACTGCTCGCACTGTGTGTCACCCAGGCGATCGGCATGATGCTGCTCAGCTACCGGTATCGAATGCCGATCACGCTGGCCTGGTCGACGCCGGGCGCGGCACTGCTCGCGAGCACCGGGGCCGTGGCGGGTGGGTGGCCCGCGGCGATCGGCGCATTCCTGCTCACCGGAGTGCTGATCGTGATCACCGGGCTGTGGCAGCGCCTCGGCAACCTGATCGCGGCGATCCCGGTGGAGATCGCGCAGGCCATGATGGCCGGGGTGCTGCTGCCGCTGTGCCTCGCGCCGGTGCGGGCGGTACAAACCAGCCCCGCGGTCGTGGCGCCGGTGATCCTCGTCTGGCTCGTGCTACAGCGGTATGCCCAGCGCTGGGCCGTGATCGCCGCGTTCGCCGCCGCGGCGGTCGGCGCGGGCATCAGCATCGCGGCGCAGCACCGGCAGCTCGACCTCGCCGCCATGGCCCCCGCGGTGGAACTGACACTGCCGCACTGGCATTGGCAGACCATGCTCGGCGTCGCGATCCCGCTGTACATCGTCACCATGGCGTCGCAGAACATCCCGGGCACCGCGGTGCTGACGTCGTTCGACTACCAGGTGCCCTGGCGCGCCGCCATGACCGTCACCGGGCTCGGCACCATCCTCGGCGCACCGGCGGGCGGGCACACCATCAACCTCGCGGCGATCAGCGCCGCCCTCTCGGCCGCGCCCGCCGCACATCCGGACCCGAAGCGGCGCTGGACCGCCGCCTTCACCGCGGGAATCGCCTATCTGCTGCTCGCACTGGGTTCGGCCGCCCTGGTCACGCTGGTCGCGACCGCACCGGCAGGCACCCTCGAAACCGTCGCGGGCCTGGCCCTGCTGGCAACCCTCGGCGCGGCGCTCAGTGGCGCCCTGCGCTCCGGCGAGCACCGGGAAGCGAGCATCGTCACCTTCGCGATCGCGGCCTCCAGCGTCGGGTTCGCCGGAATCGGCGCGGCCTTCTGGGCTCTGCTCGCCGGTCTGGTGGTGCGCAAGGTACTGCGTTAGACAGTCCGCGCCGAACCCGTGGCCCCTCCGCGCCGGGGGCCGCTGCCGAGCGCGGGTGCGGTTACGCCTGCAGGGCGGCTTGGAAGCGGCGCATGCCGTCGAGCCACCGGTCGTAATCCGAGCCCTTGTGGCGGTACATCTTCAGCACCTCGGGGTGCGGGAGGATCAGGAAGCGCTCGTCGGCGACCCCGGCCAGGATGACCTCGGCGACCTCGTCCGGCGACAGCACCGAGCCCGCGGTGGTCACAGCCTTCACCGCGAGTTCGGCCTCCGCGACATCATCGCGCGGAATGAAACCTGTGCGCAGCAATTGCGTATCCACGCCCATGGGGCACACACAACTCACGCGCACTCCCTGGTCGCCATAGGTGATCGAGAGCCATTCGGCGAAACCGACAGCCGCGTGCTTGGACACCGCGTACGGCGCCGAGCCGATCTGAGTGAGCAGACCCGCCGCCGACGCGGTGGCCACGAAATAGCCGCTCGCGCGCTCGGTCCACCCGGGCACCAACAGCCGCGCCGCGCGGACATGGGCCATGACGTTGACCTCGAGCGCGGCCAGCCACTGCTGATCAGTGCTGGTCAGACCGACTCCGCCGCCGATGCCCGCGTTCGCGAAATAGAGGTCCACCGGCCCGAATTCGGTCTCGGCGCGCTCGATCAACCCGCGGATCACCTGCTCGTCGGCCACATCGCCGCCGATCGCGACCGCGACCGGCCCGAGGGATTCGGCGACATCCGTGACCGCCTCGGCGTCGAGATCAGCGAGCACCACGCGCGCCCCACCGGCGACGAGCCGACGCGCCAGCGCCGCGCCGATCCCCGCACCCGCCCCCGTGACGATCGCGACTTTGCCCGAAATCTCCATTCCCGCACCCTAGCCGGGTGCCACCATCCGACTGCCGTGAACTCGCCGACCACACCGTGCTGCCACAGATGCGTGATCGCAGCGATCGGCGTGACGGAAGCCGCCCGTTCACTCGCAAGCTCGTTGAGTAGTCGCCCGAGTGGGCGGTCCATGCGGGGCCCGCTCGATCAGCGCCGGGCGCGCCCGGGCCGCTGCCGGACGGCGGGGCTTCTCGAACCTCGATCGCGCCCGAGGTCACCGAGAGGTCAGCTGGAATTCGCCAGTCGATGCAACAACGGAGCGGTGCGCGGTCCGACCAGTTCGCGCATCACCAGCGCCATGTTGGTCCGCTCCACACCGGGGATCTTGAGGATCTGTCCGGCGATGCGATAGAGGTCGTCGGCGTCCCGCGCGACCACCCGGACGGTGAGATCGGTGAGCCCGGTCATCCCGCACACCTCGGTCACCTCGGGCACCTCGGCGAGTTCGTTCACCACCGCATCCAATTGATGCTGATCGACGACGACCGCCACGAACGCCGACAGCGGATAGCCTAGGGCCCGCGGCCGCACCCGACGCTCGAAATTCCCGAGCACCCCGCCGGCCTCCCAACGCGACAACCTGGCCTGCACCGTATTGCGGGACAACCCCAACCGCGCGGCGAGTTCGACACCCGTCGCCCTGGGATTGGCGACCAGTTCCAGCAACAGCCTGGCGTCGGTGGCGTCCAGCGTCACGTCGACGCTTTCTCTGGTCATACGACGCAGTATGACATCGAGACCCCGGTCGGAATTGAGCATTCTGCTCATTCGCATGTCAGCCACTTGCGCAGTTCGCAGTCCGGGGGATGCTGTGAGGTAGAGCACGCCGACGCCTGCAGCATCAGTGGTGAGGAGGCGGTAACCATGTCAGGCACGCCCGACTACCCGGTGCAGTTGGTGCAACCAGACGGCCGCCGCGTCCTGGATCCCGAGCACGCGGCGCTGGTTGCCGACGTCGGCCCCGAACAACTGCGCGGAATGTACGACGACATGGTGGTCACTCGGCGAATCGACACCGAGGCCACCGCGCTCCAGCGTCAAGGTCAGCTCGGCCTGTGGGCGCCGCTGCGCGGGCAGGAGGCCGCCCAGGTCGGTTCGGCGCGCGCGCTGCATCCCGACGACTACGTGTTCTGCAGCTACCGCGAGGCCGCCGTCGCCTACTGCCGCGGCGTGCGTCCCACCGATCTCACCCGGCTGTGGCGCGGAGTCGCGCACTCCTGCTGGGATCCGGACGCGGTGAACATGACCAACCCGAACATCGTCGTCGGCTCCCAGGGCCTGCACGCGACGGGCTACGCCTTCGCCGCGCACCTGGACGGCGCCGAGATCGCCACTATCGCCTATTTCGGCGACGGCGCCAGCAGTCAGGGCGACATCGCCGAGGCGCTCGGCTTCGCCGCGAGCTGGAGTGCGTCGGTGGTGTTCTTCTGCCAGAACAACCATTGGGCGATCAGCGCCCCGGTGCGCGTGCAGAGTGCGACCCCGATCGCGCGGCGCGCCTACGGCTACGGCATGCCCGGCGTGCAGGTCGATGGCAACGACCTGCTCGCCGTGCTCGCCGTGACCAGGCAGGCGGTGGCCAGGGCGCGCTCCGGCGGCGGCCCCTCGTTCATCGAGGCCATCACCTATCGGATGGGCCCGCACACCACGGCGGACGATCCCACCCGGTACCGATCGGCCGCCGAAACCGAACAGTGGGCGCGACGTGATCCGATCGACCGGATCCACAGACTGCTGGAGCGCGAGGGGCACTGGGACGACGCGTTCGAGCGCCGGGTTTCCGAGCACGCCGACGCGGTCGCCCGCCAAGTACGCGCGGCGACCATCGACCTGCCCGACCCCACTCCCGCGGAGCTGTTCGACCACGTCTACGCCACCGCTCATCCGCTGATCGCCGAAGAGCGAAAGGAGTACACGGAGTATCTGACCGGCGATCCCGGCGAGTTCTCCGCGCCACCGGAAGGAGTCCCGTCATGATCACCACCTTCGCCGCCGCGCTGAACGCCGGGTTGCGCCGCGCGCTGGAGGACGACCCGAAGGTCGTGCTGATGGGCGAGGACATCGGCCGCCTCGGCGGAGTGTTCCGGGTCACCGACACACTGCAGAAGGACTTCGGTGACAATCGCGTCGTGGACACCCCGCTGGCCGAGTCCGGCATTGTCGGGGCGGCATTCGGTATGGCGCTGCGCGGCTACCGACCCGTGTGCGAGATCCAGTTCGACGGTTTCGTCTATCCGGCGTTCGACCAGATCGTGTCGCATGTGGCCAAGATCCACTACCGCACACAGGGAAAAGTGCTCGCTCCCATCACGATTCGCATCCCTTTCGGCGGCGGCATCGGGTCGGTAGAGCACCACTCCGAGTCGCCCGAAGCCTATTTCGCGCACACGGCGGGGCTGCGCGTGGCGACCCCGAGCAACCCGGCGGACGCGTATTCGATGATTCGCCAGGCGATAGCGCTGGACGATCCGGTGATCTTCTTCGAGCCGAAGCGCCGGTACTGGGACAAGGACGACGTCGACTTCGGCGCACTCGACCGCGGCGAAGCGCTGCCGCTGGACCGCGCCAGAGTATGCGCCATCGGTACCGACGTGACCGTCGTGGCCTACGGCGGCACTGTGGCCACCGCGCTGTCGGCAGCGAGAATCGCCGCGGAGGAGGGCCATTCGCTCGAGGTGATCGACCTGCGCAGCCTGTCGCCGATGGATTTCGACACCGTCGAGGAGTCGGTCGCCAAGACCGGACGGCTGATCGTCACGCACGAGGCGCCGGTGTTCGCCGGACTCGGCGCCGAGATCGCGGCGCGGATCACCGAGCGCTGTTTCTACCAGTTGGAGGCGCCGGTCCTGCGCGTCGGCGGCTTCGACATCCCTTATCCCCCAGCTAAGCTCGAGAAGCATCACCTGCCCGACCCCGACCGCATTCTCGCCGCGGTCGACCGTTCGCTCGCCGCCTGATGCTGGGAAAGGTGCCCACGTGGAAGATCGCCAGGACGCCCCGGGGACCGTAGTGGAATTCACGCTGCCGGATCTCGGGGAAGGTCTCACCGACGCCGAGGTGGTGTCCTGGGCGGTGGCCGTCGGCGACACGGTGGAGTTGAACCAGACCATCGCGGAAGTGGAGACGGCGAAAGCGGTGGTGTCGCTGCCGTGTCCGTTCGCGGGCCGGATAGTCGAGTTGTTGGCGCGGCCGGGCGATACCATCCTGGTCGGCGCGCCCCTGATCCGGGTGGAGCTGGAACAGGCCGGGCCGGACGCCACCACCGACGCGGCCGGGCGCACCTCGGTCTTGGTGGGCTACGGCCCCAGCGGGGAGGCGGCTTCCCAGCGGCGCAGGCGGGCCGTTGCCACACCGGATGTTTCGCACCCCGGCGAAGCCAACGGCGCCGACACCGCCGCACCTCCTCTCGGAACCGCGGACGAGGCGGTCCCCGAGGTGGACCGCCCGAGAATCGAGACGACGCGGGCGGCGGCCACCCCTGCCGCACGGAAGCTGGCGCGCGAACTCGGCATCGATCTGTGGTTCGTCGCGGGGTCCGGTCCGGGTGGCGCGGTCACCGTCGACGACGTCCGCGGCGCCGTGCCCGTCTCCCAGCCGCGACAGACCGAGCAGCCCACACCACCCGCCGGCATCGGCCCGGACACCGCTGTCGTCCGGGCGACCGCGCGCGAGATCCGCACTCCGATCGGCGGTATCCGCAAGCGCATCGCTGCCGCCATGTCGGCGAGCGCCCGCACTATCCCGCAGGCCGGCGCCTTGGTCACCCTCGACTGCACCGCGTCGATGGAACTGCTCGACCACCTACGCGGCACCAGCTCCTTCTCGGGCCTGACCCTCACGCCGCTGCCGTTGGTGGCCAAGGCGGTGTTGGCCGCCCTCGCCGAGTTCCCCGGCATGAACAGCTTCTGGGACGAAGCGAATCAGGAGATCGCCACCAAGCACTACGTGAATCTGGGCATCGCGGTGGCCACCGACCGCGGACTGCTCGTACCGAACGTCAAAGAGGCGCAGACCCTGAGCCTGCGTGACCTCACTCGCGAGATCAGTGGGCTGGCCGACACCGCCCGCGCGGGCACCGCCACGCCCACCGACCTGCGCGGGGGCACATTCACCCTCACCAACGTCGGGGTGTTCGGCGTGGACGCCGGCATGCCGCTGGTCAATCCGGGCGAGGCCGCGATCCTGTGCCTCGGCTCGATCCGCAAACGGCCCTGGGTCTTCCGAGACGAACTCGCAGTCCGCTGGGTGACCACGCTCGGCGTCAGCTTCGACCACCGGGCGATCGACGGCGAACTGGCCGCCCGCTTCCTCGCCACCACCGCGGGACTGTTGGAAGACCCGCTCACCCTGCTCAGCCGGGTCTGATCACCGCGACGCCCCGCCGGTTTCGACGGGCCGCGCACAGTGGCGGGCTCACTCCGTGACCAGCGCTACCGCAGCGGCGCGGATGACCTCCGGGATCTCGACCGGTTTGCGGGTCTCGGCGTCCACGTAGACGTGCACGAAGGTGCCGGTGGCGACCAGTTCCAGCGCACCGTCGGCCGCACGGAAGATCGCCAGATCGTAGGTGATGCTGGCGCGGCCGAGTCGGGCGATGCGCAAACCGACCTGCAACTGGTCGGGGAAGCTGATCGAGCCGAGGTACTGGCAGGAGGTCTGCGCGACCACGCCGAGCGCGGACAGCGCACGGATGTCGGTGCCGGTGGCATGCATCAGCCACGCGTTGACCGCGGTGTCGAAGTACGAGTAGTACGTCACGTTGTTCACATGGCCGTAGTGGTCGTTGTCGGCCCACCGGGTCGGCATCGGCCAGAGCACCGGATACTGCTGTGTCACCTGGCTGACGATAGCTCGGCAGCGCCGGCGCCCTGGCGGTGGTCGCGCGGGGACACGCCGAAGTGGCGTTTGAACGCCGCGCTCAGCGCGAAGGCGCTGCCGTACCCGACCTTGCGTGCGATGGTCTCGATGGTGGCGTCGGACTCGTGCAGCAGATCGGCGGCCAGCGCCAGCCGCCATTCGGTGAGAAATGCCATCGGCGGTTCACCGACCAGGTCGGTGAACCGGCGAGCCAATGCGGCCCGCGATACCCCGACCGCCGCGGCCAAGCCCGCTACCGTCCACCCGTGCGCCGGATTGTGTTGCAACAGTCGTAGCGCCTTGCCGACCAGCGGGTCGCCGTAGGCGTGGTACCAGGCCGGCGCGTCGTTGCGGGCGAACCAGGCCCGCAGCGCCGCGATCAGCACCAGATCGAGCAGCCTGTCCAGCACCGCCCCCTGAGCGGGTTCATCCCTGGTCGCCTCGACGACCAGGATATCCAGCACCCTGGTGTCGAAATCTCCGCGCTGCAGCACGATGACCGGCGGCAGCGCGCGCAGCAGCCGCTGGCTGGCCGCGCCCGCGGACTCGTAGGTCCCGGTGATCATCATGCTGGCGCCGCGGGGATCGGTTCCCCACTGCCGAACACCGAGACTGAGTGTTTCACACAGTATTTCGCCGTCCGGCGTCTTCGTCACCTGGCCGGGATGGATGACGATCTGCGGTTCGGTGGTCGGGTCGTCGGCCACGGTGTACGGATCCGGCCCGCGGAAGATCGCAACATCGCCCGCGTTCAGTTGCCGGGGCGCGCCGGTATCGGCGCGGATCCACGCGCCGCCGCGAATCATCGACAGCACCGTCAGCGGCGCCTCGTCCTGGATACGCAACGACCAGGGCGGATTCAGGAGCGAACACATCAGGAACGCGCCGCGGGCCCGGGGACCTTCGAGCAGACTGGCTAGCGCATCCACGCGCCAAACAGTAGACGACGTCGGATGATCACGAGCCGCTGCACACTGTTCCGTCGCGCCCGAGACCAGCGACAGTGTCATCGGTCGGGAACCACAGGGTGGCGCCGACTACCCGATCGAGACGACGACTGCCGGATCTGGAATGTCCGCACCAGCTGATGCGTTGATATGGGAAAAGTAAGCCCTACCCGCGGACACGGCGCTCAACGACGAGCGCGACGCAGTAGTACCAGGTCAACGTTGCCCTGGACCGGTTCCGTGGGTGGGCTGACCACACCCGGCCGTTGCTCGGCGCTGAGCCCGACGGCGGATGAGTCGCACGCGTCGCGCGGGCGGCGGTGTTCTGGGTGTTCACGTTGAAGGTTTCCGGCTTGCCATCAGCCCGAAATACCAGCGAGCAACGGAAGATGGCCGCCCTACGCAGCAACGTCCCCTCCGCTGATCCGGGGAGGGGACGTTGCTGCGTAGGGCGGGTGAC
>NZ_JBEZDE010000069.1:0-15344 GCF_040648115.1 Nocardia sp. NPDC049190 | reverse complement strand
GACCTACAGATACACGTAATCGGTGCCCGAGAGGTCGCGGGCGGCGAAGGTACGGGCCTCGTCCTGCCACTGGGTCGTGAGCCGGGTGATCGAGGGCGCGGACAGGCCCGCGCCGGTGCCGAGGAACTGCTCCAACGCCGCCCCGAAATCGCCCGAGGACAGCCCATGCAGATACAGCAACGGCAGCACCTCCGTCACCTGCGGTGATTTGCGCGCCCACGCGGGCAGGATCGCGGAGGAAAATCGTTGCCGCTCACCGGTATCAGGGCCGACACGCTTGTCGTTGACCCGCGGTGCCCGCACCATCACAGCGCCCGCGGCGGTGAGCACTTCCCGCTCGGCGTGGTAGCCGTTGCGGACCACCAGGCGGTGACCGTTCTCGTCGAGTTGGTCGGCGAACTGGGCGATATAGGCGGCGACCTCGGCCTTCAACGCGGCGGCGAGCATCTGCCGGGCGCCGTCGCGGACGATCTCATCGAGCAACGAGCGGGTCGACCCGGCGTCGTCATTGGTCGATTGGGTGTTCTGAACTACCGTGAGCACGGACGTACCTTCCCGACCGGCGTTAGCGCGCCGGCATGATCAAGACTTCTGACAGATAGATCATCCGGGAAGGTGCGTCCTTCCCGTCATCCACATGTCTTGATCATTTCTCTGGTCGTACACCATCTTGCTGGGCTCAACCATGATTCGCTCTGCTTCGACGAGCGGATTCGGCTGTCGGGTGGTTGCATGGCGGGCTGTGCGTGAAGACGGTGTCGGCGAGTAGGCGGCAGAAGAGGGTGTCACACCTCTCGGGGTCGCGGACCGTAACTCTCGCCTGACTGAGCAGTAGCCAACGTTCGTAGACCGTATGCGGTGTACCACCACCCACGGTTCAGGCCAGCAGGGTGGCCAGGAGGGCGGGGTCGATGTTGCCACCCGAAACTATGGCCACGGTTTTGCCGGGCGGTAGTTCGTGGCTGTGGAACAGGCAGGCCGCGGTCGTCACGGCGCCGCTGGGTTCGGCGATCAGGCGGGCTCGGCGGGCGAGGGCCCGGACCGCCGCTCGGATCTCGTCTTCACCGACGGTCACCATGCCGTCGAGAACCTTGCGCAGGTGAGCGAACGTCAATTCCGACGGCTGTGCGCGAAGCCCGTCGGCGATCGTACGGGCCCGGTCCGCTACCGACCAGTCGACCTGATGTCCCAGACGCAGACCTTCGGCGGTGTCCGCGGCCAGCTCGGGCTCGATACCGATCACCTGGGCCTGCGGGCGAAGCGCCTTGACTGCGACCCCTACCCCGGATGCGAGACCGCCACCGCTGACCGGGACCAGCACCACATCGACGTCCGGAAGATCTTCCGCGATCTCCAACCCGACCGTGCCCTGGCCCGCGACGACCGTAGCGTCGTCGTAGGGCGGGATCAGGGTGAGCCCGCGCTCGACCGCGAGGGCGTGGGCCGTCGCCTCGTGTTCGCCGATGGGTACCTCGACCACCTCCGCGCCATATGCCCTGGTGGCCTCGGCCTTGATGCGCGGCGCAACGTCGGGCATCACGATCACCGCGGGTATGCCGTACCGCTTTGCCGCGTAGGCGACGGCTTGGGCGTGGTTGCCGCTGGAGTACGCGATGACGCCGCAAGCGCGCCGCTCGGCGTCGAGGCACGCGATCGCGTTCATCGCACCACGCAACTTGAACGCCCCGATCGGCTGAAAGCTTTCCGGCTTGAGCCACAACGATCGGCCAGTGTCCGTAAGGGACGACAGCAACGGCGTCCGCAGCACGACGCCCTCCATCCGCCCAGCGGCCGCCCGAACGTCCGCCAAGGTCACAAACTTCATACCCCACTATCGCGGGCCATCCTCGACCGGGATGAGGATCGGGCCGCCCATACACACGAAGTGTTGAAGATCACCAATCTGCGCGACCTCTGAGTCGGGGTGCCGTTAAGGATGGCGTAACCCGGGACATATAGCGAGAGAAAACCGAGGTCAGACGGCAACTATGTGATCTTGAGCCGAGTTGTCGCTATCGACGCATCGGCATCCCCGGATGGGCGTGACGCTGCCGCGTGCAGCGCCCACCTGCGGAAACGCCCACGGCCCCGAGCATCTTGGGGACATTCGTTGCCGTCACGCCCCGATTGCCTCGTGTGGCGCGATTCTTGCCGGCACCCCGAATTCGGTGGACGCTACGTCACCATCCGGACCGACGATGGAGCGTGAGTGGGGAGCTTTCTCCCTGACAAAAAGCGCGGCACGGGCGGGCTGGGTGCGTTGTTCGCCGCCATCCACCTACCCCGAGCCTCGCGACATCTTCATCCTCGTGCCCTACCGCTTCGATGACGACGGAGCGTTCGTGGCGCAGATCCCCTATGCGAGAGGGCTGTTCGTGCCGCTCACCGGTAAAGAGCGAGTTTTACTGGTTCGCTGCCGGTGAGGAACCGACCTCGCAACGACGAGAGGAACCGGCTCAAGAACAATTAGAGGATCGGCCGACCTCGAACGAGCACGTGTGTCGGCAATCCGCACTGAGCCGCCACCTCACCGATTGACTTCATGTCGACATTAAGTCGCACAATGACGGCCATGTCTACATTGCTTACCCTCCTCGACGCCATTGACGACCTGCCCCAGGCTCGTAACCTGCGGGAACACACTTACCAAGCGTTGGGCGACACGGTTGTCGACGTCGGCTGCGGGGGCGGGCGCGTCGTCGGCGAGTTGGCCGCCCGTGGGGTGCGGGCCATCGGCATCGACCTGGACCCCGCCATGATCGAGATCGCCATCGAGCGCTGGCCCACGAGCGAGTTCCACGTCGCCGACGCCACCGCGCTCCCGCTCGACGACGGCTCGGTTACCGGCTACCGCGCCGACAAGGTCTTGCACGCCCTCGCCGAGCCCGAACGAGCTGTCGTCGAGGCCCGCCGGGTCCTGGCCAGAAACGGCCGCGCAGTGCTCGTGGGCCAGGACTGGGACACATTCGTGATCGACTCCGACGATCCCGAACTCACCCGTACCCTCGTCCACGCACGCGCGGACGGCATGCCCAGCCCGCGGGTTGCTCGCCGATACCGGAACCTCCTGCTGGACAACGGGTTCGCCAATGTCACCGTCGAAGTCCACACGATCGCGTGGACCGGCGCCGCGTGCCTGCCGATACTCGCCAACATCGCAGGAGAAGGCGCCTGGCTCAACGACCAAGCCGGCAGGGCACGCAGCGACCGGCTGTTCGTCGCCGTCCCGTTCTTTCTCGCCTCCGGGACTCGCGCCGATTGACAACCGACTCGGCGTCGGCGATCGTCGTCGGAAATGTGGATGGAGTATGTCGTCGACCGGTTCACGAGTTCTCAGGCTCAGACGCGCTCTCAAAGACGTGCTCACTACCGCCGACGACCTGCATGAGCGCGGGATCGGTGTTCGTATCCTCACCGGCAGTTATTGAGTCGAAACTATGTCATTTCCTCTCGGGTCGTGTAGCGGACGTGTGGGGCATGGAAGTAGCTGCGCACCATGTCGGGTTGGCGCTGGCGGCGGTGCAGGAACCGGCGGGTTTCGCGGGCGAGATCGTCGCGGGAGCGAGCGTGGGAGGGGTGAACGTGCCGTTTGATGTCGGCATTCAGGATCTCGTCGGGGTTGAGTTCGGGGCTGTAGCCGGGCATGAGGTGCAACTCGATGCGGTGGGCGTTGGCGGCCAACCAGGCGGTCACCGCCTTGCTGCGGTGCACCGGGTGGCGGTCGGCGATCACATGGACTTTGCGTCCGGCTTGGCGGGCGAGCCGGTCGAGAAAGGTGATGAACACCTTCGCGGTGAAGCGGCCGGTGAACACCGAAAACCACAGTGCGCCACGAAAAGCGATGGCGGACATGACATTCACGCGCAGGCGTTTGCCGTTGACCCGCACCACCGGCGTGGCGCCGTTCGGTGCCCAGCTACGCCCCGGCGGGGCGGTGTCGCTGCGCAGCCCGCACTGATCGGTCCACGCCACCGCGGCGTTCTCGTCGCGGGCGCGGGCAACGATGGCGGGGTACTCGATGTCCAACCACGCCCGCACCTTCTCGGGTTTCTGCTGATAAGCCCGTCGCGCCGGGCGCTGCGGGGAAAACCGTGGCGACGCAGCCATTTGCCCACGCCCTGCTCGGTCATGACGACCCCGACGACCATGCGGATCAGCTCGACGACCAGGGTGCGGGTCCACAACGGGCCCCCGATCAGCAGTTCCTCGGGGGTGTAGTCGGCCATCGCGGTGAACAGCACTGCCCGGTCCTCGGCGCTGATCAGCTCGTCTCGGCCGGTGCGGGATTTCACCGGCGCGGCGAGCGCTTCCCGCCCGCCTGCGGAGTACCTGCGCCACCACGTGCCCACCGACCGCTGCGAGACACCGAACATCTCGGCAGCCTCGCCGTAGGTGCGTACCCGTTCCGACTCCAGCGCGGCCACCACCCGCAACCGCACCACCTCCTGCGCAGCAGGCGACAACCGCCGCAGGTCCTGATCGCTCACGCACCCTCAACGATCAAGGCAACCAAGAAGTTTCGGTTCAATACCACCCCACCGGGGAAGACAAATTCTTCTTCACCATGATGACCGCCTCTGCCGAACTCGAACGCCACCTCATCCACCAGCGCACCATGGCCGGCCTGCAAGCCGCCCGCGCCCAAAACCGCCTCGGCGGACGCCCCACCATCATGGACCCCGACAAAATCGCCGCCGCCCGAGCCCGCCACGCCGCCGGCCAAACCCCCACCCAAATTGCCACAGCACTCGGCGTCTCACGCGCCACGAGCTATCGGCACCTCACACCACAATCAGCCTGAAATGTCTCAAACCGGCAACCAGTGAATGAGAATTTCGTGTGATGAGATCCGATGTCTAGAATTGCCCAAGCCATCCTCGATGGCGCCGGACGCATGGTTCAGACATTGGGCAGGTTCGCTCGACACGATGCAGACTTTGTCTGGTTACGACCCAGGGAATTTCACCGCTTTACTCACGAAGTCGATGTGACCGACGTAGCGCGTTCGCAAAATACCCGCCCGCGAAAACCAACCCAACGGTCGTCATGGAGCATTCGCCCGACAACAAACACGCCTTTACCCAAAACGGGACAGATCCCCAACAGGAATCTTCGACGCACTCGTATGAACTTCACCGAAAAGTATGCCAAAGACCCGGATGAATTGAATATGAAAATGACAGGGCTGTGCAGGATTGGCATCTTGTCCCGGGATCGCAAATTCGACCTGCGTATTCCACGATGGTTCACGAGTTCGGTCATGTTCTGGAAATCGAAGGTAAATTCAAAGCAACCCGTGACGCTAATAAACCTTGCTGGAGCATTATGCCGAGAAAGTCGGCGACGGGAACATCAGGAGAGGCTCCAACTCGAAGAATTAAGCAAG
Source organism: Nocardia sp. NPDC049190 (assembly GCF_040648115.1). Lineage (NCBI taxonomy): Bacteria > Bacillati > Actinomycetota > Actinomycetes > Mycobacteriales > Nocardiaceae > Nocardia > Nocardia sp. NPDC049190. Next base: position 9,958 of record NZ_JBEZDE010000069.1, on the reverse strand, counting down.
CAGACCGAAACCGAGGTGGTCGCGCCCCCTACCAACCGACAGTCATCACCGACCTGCGTCCGTCAGTGCGAATGAACCTGGGAGTGGGCCTCTTCGAGAGAACATCCCGCCAGAAGCGCCGTGACCCCCGCTCGTAAAATTGGGGCATTCGACGATGTCACAGATCACACTGCGCCAGCTCCCCGGGCTGATACTCGGTCTGCGACGCTGGATCCACCGGCTGGAACAACGGCCGCAACTGCTGCACCCGCTCGAAGAACACCATCCGGCCGCGCTCCCAGCCAACACGCTCCATAATCACCGTCGTCGGCATATCCGGAAACTCCGCCAGCACCGCCCGGATCGCCGGCTCGAACTCATCCACCACCGAACCCCGCGGCTTGCGTTGATACCACGGCGACTCATGCGCAACCAGCGCCTTCTTCACCGTGTCCTTGTGTCCTTCGAAATCCCCATCCGCCGGGCTATCGCCCGAATTGCCATTCCCTCCGAGCGATGCAACCGACGGATCTCCGCCCAGTCCTCCACGTTCAACACCTCATGATCGTTCACGGGTGGGTCAACATTCACCCGGAACAAGAGGGTCAGTTTTCAGGATCTGGCACAAATTTAGTGATTCGGCGGTCCGGGTTGCTCAGTCGCTCAATAGGATTCGCTTGCGGAGTAGGTCGTTTTCGCGCGGCCGAACATTTGCCGTTTGAGCATTTTGATGCGGTTGACGTGCCCTTCGACTGTTCCACTGCTCCAGGACATGGTCAGGCCGGCGGTGACCGCGTCCTGGTCGCGGCGCAGGCCTCGGACGAACGAGTGCAGCGCGGGTTGGTCGTCGGCGTCGACGGCGGCCATCCACCGTTCGAGATCTCGACCGCGCCGCTGGCCCATGATCTCGGCGAACCTGCGGACATGTCCGGTCAGAGCGGCCAGTTCCGGGCTGACTGCCAGGATCGAATCGAGGCTTGCCCGATATTCGGCAGCGATGGTGTCGGGGTTGGTCATGATCCAGCTGACGACCTTTCGGACGGTCGGCGGCTTGGGGCGGCGGGGCCGGGATGTGTGCGCTGCTGCGGAAGGGCTGCAGGTATTTGCGCACCATCTTCTCGCTGCCCTGGTAGCCGCGGGCCTTGATCTCTTCGAACAATTGAGTCGCGTTGGTGCAGCCCTCATTCCACCGCCGATGCAGGTCGGGTTTGAATGCCTCGAGCACGCTGACGCGATATCCGGTGCGGTTGTTGACCAGCAACTCGTCGACCGACTCGGCGCGGGCGAAGCGGCCTGCTGTGCCGCGGGCCAGCCCCAGCTCACGGCTGATCGCGCGGATTGTTGTGCCCTGGGGCCAGCAGCGCATGGACCTGGGCCCAGCGCTGGCGGGTGCGCACCGCGGTGCGATCCTGCCGTTGACCGGGCGCGACCGGCCCATAATGTAGTTCGGCCGCAACCTGCGCGATATCGGGCCGGTTCTGCGGTTCGGGGTCGGTGGTCGCGGCGGACAGGCTGGCGCGGTGGCGTGCCACGGTGCGTTCGACCGCCTCGCCGAGGTTGTGCCAGATGTGCCAGCGATCGGCGACCTGTACCGCCTCCGGCGCTCCGGTCGTGGCGCCCTCGGCGTAGGCGCCGGCGCGGTCGCGGCAGACAATCTCCACGCCCGGGTGAGCCCGCAACCAGGCTGCGAGGGTGTCGGCGCTCCGGTCGTCGAGAACCTCGATCGGGCGGCGAGTCTGCATGTCGATCAGGATCGTTCCGTAGTTGTGGCCGCGGCGAAGCGCGAAGTCGTCCACACCCAGCACCCGCGGAACCGGGTGCTGGGGATCGGGCAGCGCCCGGATCTGGCGCAGCAACGTCATCCGACTCACCGTCGCGGCCAACTGCCGGGTCAACCGCGCTCCCGCACGGCCGCCCAATGCCAGCGCGACCGCACACAAGGAACGCTGCAGGATCAGCGGGCGGCGGGCGCGCCTGGCCGCGAGCTGCGGCACTTGCTCGGCGAAAGTTGTTTTGCCGCAATTGAAGTTGTCACAGAACAGTCTGCGGATCCGCAACCCGATCACGACCTCGCGACCAGTGATCGAGGTATCCGACAACCGCCGCCGATACCGGCTGTGAACACGGCCGGACAGCATCCCGCAGCCAAGACAGCCGACCGGGCTCTCACCGGTAGCAGCCTCGATCCGCACCGTTGAACCCGCCGCACGGACCACCTCGATCCTCAATCCGTCCAGATGCGGGAACAGGACCCTTATCGGTCCAAGATCAGAACACCCGCGACATGATGAACTACCAACCGCCCCTCCGCATCCCGAACCGGGTCAATCACCAAGTCTGTGCCAGATCCAGTATTCAGCCGGACGCGACATCTGCGGGGTTTTCGTGTTCTTCATTCTGCGGGCGCTCGGCGAGCTGGTGTTGCATCGACCGTCCTCGGGGTCGTTCGTTTTTATGCCCGCGAGTTCTATGGGGAGAAGCTGGCGTTCACGGTCGGCTCGAAATGCACATCCTGCCTGGATGCGAGGCCGAAACATCCAGCGTGGCCGCGGATCTGGGCAGGTCAGTCCACCTAGCTGCTTTGACGGCTCGATCGCAGTGGAGAGGATGAACGGGTTCGGTGGCGGCGAGATCATCGCGAAAATGCTGCAGACAGCAGCACGTATCGCTGCCGCGATCGGCGAGGGGGCCTCGCGACTCACCGAAACACACCGGTTCTTCCCGCATGAGATACGGGAGGGCCTCACGCGATTCCAACGCCGTGACAGGCAGTTCGTATCCGAGTTCGACAGGGTTGATCCGGAAACCCGTGCACACACGGGTCTCGACGAGTCGACTGTCGAGCAGCACGGTGACTTCGAACTCGATGTCGCCCGGATCTCTCGCGTGAGATCGTGGACGGGGATCTTCCGAGTTTCTCGGCGATCGTGCGAGCGCTGTCGTCGGCGGCTACTCCCCGGGAAATCTCTTCACGCTCACCTGCGGTGATGTGGCCGATTCTCCGTGTTCGTGGGACCGGTCGGATACCGCCGGACTCGCGCAGGAAGCGACGAATTCGGGGCATCGTTTCTCCAAGGAACCGCTCGATTTCTCGTATCGATTCTCCGCGGCGATGAAGATCCCAGATCAGGTTCTGCTGGTCCACACTGAACCCGAGCGCCTTGCTACCCATCCAAGCCTCCACGATCACGCATCTTCTCACCAGCAGTGATGCGTTGACCTGTTGAGACCAAGAACATTTAATGAACACCGGAAGTGCTGAGCGGACGACTCGGACGTCCATGCGTGTTGGGCGGGACTGCCAAAGATGAATCCAGGGCAATGTCCTTCGACCCTTGGCTGACGGGAACGGGCTGCGCACCCCTTGAGTGCGCAGCCTGTTTGTTTCAGACGTACCGGACGGGATCTTGTGAACGTGACCGTTCGGGCCTCGGGTAGCACTAGCACTACCCCGGTCATCGGGTGATCATCGATCGGTTCGCCAACAATCTCGAACCGATCTCATGGCGGATCAAGCCGTCGATCGTTGCGACGACTAGAACCTCGCCGGCGGCGTTGACGACGCGGACCTCACGCTCCGCGAACGCACGGTCGGCCTTGAACTTCCAGAACGCACGCCCCGCCAGCCAGTATTGAGCCGCCGACATCCCTGGTTGCCAGCCGACACTCGTGCGCCCCAGCGCGTCGGTCTGGATTGCTCGCCACTCGCCCAGCTTGATCTCCAGCATCCCGCCTCTCGGTCGAAACCGATTCAACTGTTACAGCAGTATGGACAGTTGCAACAGTTTGCAAGGTTGAACTTGCGCGACAATGTCCATCAGGACCAGCGCGGGGGCCGGACTCGATCTCGAAACCTTGGTATCGAGACAGGAACTGCCGTTGGTCGATCCGACTTTTCGACACGTTTACGACCGCGCCGCAAAGGGGTTGCGGCCCTGCAGTTTCGGCTCGACATGCTGACCTGTCCGACAACCGAGATTGATTCTCGACGCGGGATCAGGAGAATCTTGGCGGTGAGGACCGGTTCGCGGGGTATCTGTGGCCGCCGCCGCAGCATCCACTTCTGTGGGAACTTAATCCGCGCCCGGCTTGGCGGCAGTGGCAGGTACGTCGCGCAGTGCGCTACGAGCCCTACCGACCCCCCGGTCAACGAGGGCGCCGCGACCAACTCCCGCATCGCCACCGGGGGGTACTGGCCCGCCTTCGCCGCCAGCTGCCGGGCTACAGACCAGCCGTCCTCACCGCGAAATCATTCTGGCTGCTGATCGCCGAACGCACCGGTGAGGGCTACACCGACGCCGCTGCCGGGTAGGTGTGGTTCGATCACCCTTTGGCATCCCTGTAAGCAGGGTTGGCCCGTCGGGAAGGTCAGCTACTTGATCTGCCATCAGTGCCGCATCGGCCGCCGGATTCATCCAAGTGAAAATGTGTGCAGTGGTGCTATTTTTTAACGATTTTTAAAGTGATATTGATTGGAAGTCTCACGGTCGAAAAACGGCTGAGAACGAAGGCTTCTCGTGCACCTGTTGCAGGTGTTCGCATCTCGGATGCGCTTGCAGGCGGGATTCCATGTGAGGATCGGTAGGGCGGTGAGCGATGCGTGGCAGAGATTCAGCGATCATCTGTCAGGAAGGATCAGAGAAGCCGGTGGGGCTGCATCAGAAATATCCCGAGCAGCCAGTAGCGCCCGAGCAAATGAAGCGGCTCATACATTCGGAGCCAAAGACGAAGACATCGCGGAAGTGGTCCGCGGGCCCGAGAAAGGGATCACGAGCCGAGCGCTTCGGGATCGGAGACACCGACACATCACCGTGATTCGGGTGAACCGGAGCCGCATCCGCTTTTCCCAGACCGAAGTATGGCCCTGCTCGAGCACATGGGCCCGCATGTCGACGACATCATCAGAAGGTACGACCCCGTCCTCGCACAGAGAATTCTCGACCTCAGGGACACCAGATGGGTAATTCGCTACGGTGCGGAGGGGAGCGGGGTCTGGACAAGACACACCGATAAAATAATCAACATCGACGGTAAGGCAAAGGGAAACGCGCCACAGGTTGTGGCACATCTCGCGCACGAGACCGACCACGCGCATCCAGACGGCCACCAGGCACAGGCGATATCACCCAAAGGGAAAACCCGAAATGAATGGGTGGCGGAACAAACGATGAATAGCTTACAAGGCAAGGCAAACCGGATAGGGGCAACGACCTGGTTCGAGGGTTGTTGGCTGTGGTGGGTGTGCCTGTTGGCGTTGGTTCGGCGGACTGTGCAGGTGCCGGCTGTTTATGGTGCCTGGGGTTCTGTTTTAGGTGTGGTCGGAGGTTCGTCGGTGTCGTTGATCAGGCGCACCGCTTGTCCGCAGTTTTAGCGGTCGATCCCGCCACGAGTACTGTATGTGTTCCTCGCTCCATGGCGGCGGAGGTCACGAGGTCAACTTCACCGCTGTTGGGCTCGCTGCCCCACCCGGCACGGTCACAGTGACGAGGAACGTCGATGAGCGGGTCGGGCGGCGAGGTCATCGCGAGCATGCTGCAGGCAGTCAAGCGCCTCGCCGACGCCCTCGTCGGTAAAGCAGCCCCGAAAATAAGCGAAACACTTCACGAATTCCCGGACACGATACGAGACGGTCTCGGGCGGTTCGCACACCAAGACGAGCAGGGTGTATCCGAGATCGGCAGGGCGGGTTCGGCCATGCACGGGGAGCGCTATACCGGGTTCGAGAAGTGGGGAATATTCGCGCCGGAACCGCTCCGCGGCCCGGACCCGACCCTCGCGGACGGGTTTCTGAACTTGCCCATCGAGGAGCAGATACGTCGACTGGAGCACGCGCACGGGATCCGCACCGACGCGCAGCGCGCACTCGAACTCAGCCTGTACGTGGACGACATATTCCGCGACATCGCCTACATCTCGAGGCACCCGCGCCCGGAAACGGTCCTCGACGGGCCCGAAGGGTGGGCAAGCTGGCTCGATTCCCGCCTTTTCGCCCGACAGAACCTTCACCGCGAGATGTCGGTAGACCTCATGGCAGAAACGCATCGCAGGCTCAGAATCCGGCAGGATCCGGAGAAGGCCGGGCAGATGACCGGGATCCGACGGTGGGGATGGGGCGTGTTGAGTCGACCCCCGACACTGAGCGAGCTGCACTCCCTCAAGCGGAGATCGCTGGTCACCTATGTGCCGGGACCGTTCCGTACCGAACCCTATGGAGTCGTGCTCCAGCCCAGGGTTGCCGGTCAGCCCGGCGGGCGTGAGGTGCGCTGGCTGGATGCGCCGCCCACGCAAGAGGATCTGGCCGCTATCAACGACGATCCGTTGCTGGGATATGTCGCGCCGGGTGTACCGGGACCCAATCACGGAGTGATCCTCTACCCGAACTTCGGCAGCCTAGACAACACACGCGACTACCACCGGGTGGTGTGCGACATATACAACGACGCGAGGAGGGAGACCAGCTTTCAAACGTCCGAGGGTTTTCTCGATGTCTCCTCCGACCCATATGTGACGGCCGCCCAGCTCCAGCAAAATGTCATTTTCGGGCATTCCTGGAGCGGTGACGGTCACGGCCGGCATTCGAGGATCCTGATGAATTTCGCATTGGAGCAGCAAGGCATACCGCCGAGCGCTGCAGCCAATTTCGACCACGACATGCTCGAAGTGTGGAGGTGGGACAATGAGGTCGAAGCAGGAAGCGACCGCTACGCACAGTGGCAAGACAAGCTCGAGCGGTCGGGGGCAGACATCGACCCAGTGGACCTGTTCGATCTGCGGCCGATGATGCAACGGTATCAGCAGAGCGGCGAGCCCGACCTGTTCACATCCGGAGAACTCGACCCGGTCGCGTTCGAGCAATTGCACCACAAACTGCGCTCGCCACAGTGACGAAGGACCTCGCATCAACGACCGACGGGAACAACAGACCATGGTTGATCTGGCCGCTGGGCCGACGGACTGGAGTCGGTGCCAGTCTCCCCAGTTGATTGCCCGAAGTGCGGCCCACGCCGCCTCGTGTGGGCGAGGTCGAGCAGCCCCCGGTGAACTGGCTGGACCTGTTCGACCGCCTACTGCTGCTCATGTCCAGCGGGCATTGGGCTGGAAGACCGTAGGGTACATCGCTACAGTCGCAGTCGTTCCAGTGCTTCTGGTCACTGTAGCGCTGGCGCTGTACTCGGTGGTCGGCCCGTTCATCCTCGGCGCGACCGGAGAAGTCGGCGGTATAGCGATCGGGCTCAGAGCACTGGTTCGACGCAATCGCCAGTCTCCACTGGAGAGTAGCGAATCCGACAAGGCAGGCTCCGCGAGGAGCTGACTTCAAGGTGCTCGGACATGCTCGCCGGTGGTCCGCCCTGCCAGATTCAGTGATCAGCGGGCCGTATCGGAGCAATGATCAGAACTTGTGGATGACCGGGAAGGGAGTACCTTCCCGGATGATCTGAATGCCAAGGATCTGATCAGTCCGGCGCGCCAACGCCGGGCGGGAAGGTACGTCCCGGATGTTCAAGGTAATCGACGGTGGCGCCGGCTCCAATGGGGACGGCGTGGCGGGCAGTGAGGCGCGTTCGCCGATTGACGAGATCGTGCGCGAGGGTGCCCGGCGGATGCTGGCCGCGGCGTTGCAGGCCGAGGTCGCCGCCTACGTCGAGCAGTTCGCCGACGACGTCGATGATGATGGGCGGCGGCTGGTGGTGCGCAACGGCTACCACACCGAACGGACCGTGCTCACCGCAGCGGGTGCGGTCGAGGTGCGCGCGCCGCGGGTCAACGACAAGGGCACCGATCCGGAAACCGGTGAGCGCCGGCGCTTCTCCTCGGCGATTCTGCCCGCTTGGTGCCGAAAATCGCCGCAGATCAGCGAGGTGTTGCCGCTGCTGTATCTGCACGGGTTGTCGACCGGCGATTTCGCCCCAGCCTTGGAACAGTTCCTCGGCACGGGGTCGGGCCTGTCGGCATCGGCGGTCAACCGGCTCACCGGTCAGTGGCAGGACGAGGCGAAAGCTTTCGCTGCCCGCGACCTCTCGTCGGTCGACTATGTATACCTGTGGTCGACGGCATCCACCTGAAAGTGCGCTTGGAGCAGCAGAAACTGTGCCTGCTGGTGATGATCGGCGTGCGGGCCGACGGCCGCAAGGAACTTGTCGCAATCAGCGACGGGTTCCGCGAATCGAACGAGTCGTGGGCGGATCTGCTGCGCGATTGCAGCCGCCGCGGCATGCGCGCGCCGGTGCTCGCGGTCGGTGACGGGGCGCTGGGGTTCTGGAAGGCGATGCGGGAAGTTTTTCCCGAGACCCGGGAACAGCGCTGTTGGTGGCACAAACAAGCGAATGCGCTCGCTGCGCTGCCAAAATCGGCGCATCCCGGCGCTCTGGCGGCGATGAAAGAGATTTACAACGCCGAGGATATCGACAAGGCGCAGGTGGCGATCAAAGCCTTCGAGATCGATTACGGCACAAAGTATCCCAAAGCCGTCGCCAAGATCGTTGATGACGCCGACGTGCTGCTGGAGTTCTATCGGTATCCGGCCGAGCACTGGATCCATTTGAGAACCACGAATCCTAGCGATTCAACCTTCGCGACCGTGCGTTTACGGACCAAGGTGACCAAGGGGCCGGGCTCTCGCGCAGCCGGAATTGCCATGGCCTACAAGCTGATCGAGGCCGCCCAGACCCGGTGGCGCGCGGTCAACGCTCCGCACCTGGTCGCGCTTGTCCGCAACGGCGCCATCTTCCACAAGGGCAAACTGCTGGAACGCCCCACGAACATCACACCCGCATCATCAGAAACCGGCGACCGCGGCACCGGAAGAGACATCGCATGACATCCGATCGCCCGGACGACGACCGGGTTGTGCCGCCACCGCCGTCGATATCCCCTGCCGAGAAACATCTCGAAGCAGTCGTGGCCGAGCTGCGTGGTCAACGTCTCGCCGATGTCGTGTACTGTCCGTTGGCCATCGGCGATGACGGCCGGCTCGCCGAGGAGTGGGATTTCGGCGACTGGCACGAACCGACGATGGGCGTTGAACTGGCCTTCCACAGCGGCCGCCGCTACTCGGCGATCTGGAACAACACCGTTATCGAATTCGGACTCGAGGTCTTCCCGAAGCCGATGGTCGACTGCCTCCTGGTCGCCCTCGGAGGCTGTGTCGTGGTGCCGGTATCGGACCACCCGCACTGGGCCGGGTTGATCGGCAAGAAGATCATCGCTGCCGATATCTGCTGGGACCACGATTCCAGCGGCGCGATCCTAGGACCATCAGCCATCCGACTCGGCTTCCGAGGAACAGCGGTCTGGATCGCCGCCGGATGCTCAGTAAACACAGGATCGGCAGCAGGCTTCCGGCTGGGCACCAACGACGTCATGGTCGTCTTCACCCCGGAAATGAGCTCACAGATAGGAATCCCAGAAAGCCGCTGAGCCTCCGGCCGCCCGACTGGAACAGCGGCCGTCCAAACTCACCAATCCACAGGTATTGACAATATCTCTCCAACACGGCGTTCCCGCCAGACTCATCCCAAGGCCGGATAAAGCCCAGGTTTCGATGTCGTCTTTTCATTTCGACGCTTCAAGAGCGAACCCTTTCGGGGCATTTAGTGCAACGCCTTCCTGATCCCTACCTGACGCCTCAGACGGACGCCTTTTCCCTCATCGCTCACCACGACAGTCGTCAGCTAACGCAGCAGAGGGTGGTTTAGTACCAATGCCGCTCACATAAGGGTTTGACCTGGTCGTCAATTTGCGAACCGGTCGGTGGGTGAGGCGGAGTCGGTTGTGTCGCTTGCGTGTCGTGAGGTGGGAACAGCGGAACTCCGGTAGAGAAGGTTCGTCGGCCAAGACAACCCTTCAAGCTGGAGTTCCGCTGTCTGCTCAGTGTGTCATCAAACAGCCGACGACCAGCTGGCCGTCGTTCCGGTCACCCGCCACGACTGGCACGGTGACTGGAACTACACCATCGGACCCGAACCGGCCCGGCCCGCGG
>NZ_JBEZDE010000068.1:0-16538 GCF_040648115.1 Nocardia sp. NPDC049190 | reverse complement strand
GCCCTCCGCCCCCCCCGCGCCCCCCCCCCCCCGCCCCCCACCCACACCCCGCCCCGCCACCCCCCCCGGGGGCGCCCCCCCCGGCGCCGCGCGCCCCCACTTCGGCGTCGCGCCGGCACAGCTCGGTCGGCAGCATCGAGGAGATTCCCCGCGCTCGCCGGGCACCGATCGCCTGTCGGATTCGTCGTCCTCGGCGCGACGCGCGACCTCGGTCGACGATGTAGCTGTCGATGTGCTCGGATCAATGGTGGTGGCGCCCACCGTGACTGAGCACCGACTTCCGCCACGGGCTTCCGCGGTCGACCACCTGCACTGCGCATGCCATGAGACGATAGCCGGGCCGACGCTCGCGACCACGGTTTGCGATCATCGAGATCGTATTCGTCCGAAGCGAATCGGTCGCGGCCCGGCGAGGACCGCGCGACCGGGACGGCGGGGAGTCGACGGGCTCACCGGGCGCGGATGCCGAGTCTTGATGGAGCCGAGGTCCTCCGAATCAGTTCCGGATCGGGTCGGTGGTCGATTCGGTTCGGCTGACCCGGTGGGCCATGACATCGGCCCACCACGCACTCAGCGGACTCGGGTCCGGCCACACTACGCGATCTCGTTCTGGATCGTCGGCGTTACTCACACTCGGGTTCTCGATCACGATGACTTCCTCCGCGCTGAAGACGCTGATGCGGAGCCCCCATGTTCGGACGGTGCCGTTCAGGAAGTATCGCCATCGAAATCGAAATCGAATCGGCGTCTCGCCGAGCAGCATGGGCCTCGCGGTTCCCGGACGGGTATGAGCTTGTGCCCGCTCGATATCTGGGGCGGACACCTCCACGAACGGAGACCTAACTGATCCTTGCATATTCTTCGACCGCTCGCCCGAGATCGACGCTGCCCGTTGTGCGTGGCGGGCAGGGCGACCGCCACCCTGCCCGCCAGGATGTGGTCCGATGTCGCATCACCCACCCGATGGCTATTCGTTCACAGGCCGTGGCGGCGGTCTCCCATCACACGCTCACAGACTTGCGCCTCCATCTCGCGTGCGAACGGGTCTCGGTGGGCGGCAACTGCCTGGCGGGTTTCTTCGACGACCAGATCGGCATTGATCTGGGCTGCTGCCGCAGCACCTGCCGCGGCGGCGCCGCCGACCTGAGTGGCCGGCTCGGTGACATTGCCCGCGACCCAGATCCCCGGAACTTCGGTGCGGCCAGTCGTGTCGGCGGGGATGTGTTCGCCGGCGCCCGAAGGATGTTCCGTCGGCCGCAGCCCCAGCGGTGCCAAAAAGCTTGCACGCGCGACCATCCGCGATTGGACTACCAGTACTGAACGGGCCACTACGGTGCCGTTGCTGAGCCGTACCCCGACCAGGCGGTCGTCAACGGTTTCCAGCGACGCCACCGCGCCGTCCACCACACGGATTCCACGGGCGGCCACTTGCTCCGCCTCTGCACCGGTCAGCGGCGGCATGGTGCCGGTGAAGAGGATGACCTCGGCGCTCCACTGCCGAAACAGCAGCGCCTGATGCACGGCGAGCGGCCCGCTGGCCAGAACTCCGATGGCCTGGTCACGGACCTCCCAACCGTGACAGTACGGGCAGTGCAGCACGTCTCGACCCCACCGTTCTCGCAGTCCTTGCACATCCGGGAGCTCGTCTACCAGGCCGGTCGTCACCAGCAGCCGCCGCGCCCGCACAGATCTGCCGTCTGCCGTCGTCACGGTGAATCGGTCCGAATCCCGGGCAACGGCGGTGACCTCTCCATTCACCACGTGTCCGCCGTAGCCGCGGACCTCCGCACGGCCGCGCTCGAGCAGTTCCGCGGGCGCGACTCCGTCGAGAGCCAGCAACCCATGCACGCCGGCGGCGGGGGCGTTGCGCGGGGCGCCCGCGTCGAACACCACCACCGATCGCCGTGCCCGGGCCAGCATCAGCGCGCCGCTCAATCCCGCAGCGCCACCGCCGACTACCGCCACGTCATAACAGTTTCTCCACTGATCGGTCACCATGACCACCTCCTTCGACGACTTTGCGAGGTCGGGCGGTATTTCGGCAAGAAGATTTGCTGTTCTGGCAAACTGGTAGGCATGGACAACGAACTCGGGCAAGCGCTCGACGCGGTCGGCCCCCGATTGCGCGCCCTGCGTCGCCGGCGCGATATCACCTTGGCCGATCTGTCGACCGCGACCGCCATCTCGGTGAGCACCCTGTCCCGACTGGAGTCCGGCGCGCGCAAGCCGACGCTCGAACTCCTGCTGCCGCTGGCCAAAGCGCACGGTGTCACACTCGACGAGCTCGTCGGTGCCCCGCCCACCGGTGACCCACGTATCCACCTTCGTCCGGTCACCCGTCACGGCATGACGATGGTGCCCCTGACCCGCCGCGCCGGTGGCATCCAGGCCTACAAGCTCGTGATCCCGGCCAGCGGTCGCCGAAGGGAACCCGATCCGAAGACTCACGAGGGCTATGAATGGCTCTATGTCCTCAATGGGAGGTTGCGTGTCGTCCTGGGTGAACACGATCTGGTGCTCGCCCCCGGTGAGGCGGCCGAGTTCGACACCCGGGTACCACACTGGTTCGGCTCCGCCGACGCCGAACCGGTCGAGTTCCTCAGCCTGTTCGGCAAACAAGGGGAACGCGCGCACCTGCGTACCCGTCGCACCCCGAAGAACTGACCGGCACAACCCGACTGAACGCGATGTGCACTCGCGAGCCGTCGGCCGGCCGCCCGAACGCAGGCCGATGAGTCCGAGAACTGGTGAAGCCGCATTCGTGGTCACCGCGGCGCGGCGCAGTCGGGGAAGCATCACCGCGGACAGCAGGCTGACGCCGAGCCGTTCGTACATTGTCGGCCGATATCCGCACTCGACCGAACGCCACTATTGACGATGTCAAGCGCAGGTGCTTACTTGGACGACGTGGAGACTGTGGCGACGATCACCAGCGCCGCAGCGAGTATGCGCGGAGAGGGGTGGGGTCGCGAACTCGGCGAGAACTCGTTCTTCGGGCGCCGCGCCGAGACTGTACCGCGCTCGACGCACCAGGAAGGCGGATGACATGCGCTTCACCTATGCCGAGACGATGACCGACCCGTCCTATTACGTGCCGCTCGCCAAGGCTGCCGAGGAAGCGGGTTACACCTCCATGGCGGTCGCGGATAGTGTGGCGTATCCCGAGAAGTCCGACGCGAAATACCCCTACACCCCCGACGGAAGCCGGGAATTCCTGGAGGACAAGCCATTCATCGAAACGTTCGTGCTGAGCGCGGCGATGGCGGCGGTGACCACCACGCTGCGCTTCACCCCTTTCGTGCTGAAGCTGCCGATGAGGCCGCCGGTGCTGGTGGCCAAGCAGGCCGCGTCGGTGGCCGCGCTCAGCGGCAACCGATTCGGGCTCGGCGTCGGACTCAGTCCGTGGCCGGATGATTTCGAGATCATGGGCGTGCCGTTCGACAAGCGGGGCGCACGCATGGACGAATGCATCGACATCGTGCGCGGGTTGTCGGCCGGCGGCTACTTCGAGTTCCATGGCGAGTTCTACGATATTCCGCCGATCAAGATCAGTCCGGTGCCGACGGAGCCGGTACCGATCCTGATCGGCGGGCACAGCAAGCCCGCGCTGCGGCGCGCCGCGCAGCGCGGCGACGGGTGGATGCACGCCGGCGGCGACGGTGCCGAGCTCGACCGGCTGCTGGTCGAGCTCGACGCCTTGCGGATCGAGTGCGGGACACGCAAGGACTTCGAGGTGCACGTCATCTCGCTCGACGGGTTCACCGTCGATGGGGTCAAACGCCTCGAGGACAAGGGCGTCACCGATGTGATCGTCGGGTTTCGGCTGCCGTACACGACCGAGCAGGACACCGAGCCGCTGGATACCAAGATCGCCAACCTGTCCCGGTTCGCGGAGCAGGTCATCGCGCGAGTAGACGGGTGACAGCGTTAGACGGTGAGGGCGGCTGCCGCCGCGTCGAGCGTTTGCGCACGGTAGCCCGCGCCGAACAGCGCTACGTGCACCAGCAGCGGATGCAGTTGGTGCAACGGTATGCGGGATCGCCACCCGTCGGCGAGCGGATACGCCTCGTGATAAGCGGAACGGATGCGATCCAGGTGCGGGGCGCCGAACAGCTCGAGCATCGCCAGGTCGGTTTCCCGGTGGCCCCCGTGGGCCGCGGGGTCGATCAGCATCACCCGCCCAGCAGTCCATACGAGGTTGCCCGACCAGAGGTCGCCGTGGATGCGGGCCGGGGGCTCGGCCGGCCCCGCCAGGGTATCGATGTGCTCGATGACGCGTTCCAGCAGACGAATTCCGTCTCTGCCGAGATGAACGGACGCGCGCCGTAGGTACGGGGCGAGGCGGTGCTCGGCATACCACTGCGACCACGGTCCGTTCGTCGAGGTGTTGGCCAGCGGCAGCGTCGCGATCCAGCCCGGCCACGGCGCGCCGAACTGTTCTGGCGTCATCGCGTGCAGCGCGGCGAGTTCGCGGCCGAATCGCTCGGCGGCCTCGGGTGTCGGCCCGACTTCGGACAGCCACGGCAGGACGAGCATGCGATCGTCGGCGGCGAGCACCCGCGGCAGCAGTTCTGTCCTGCGCGCCGGGGCGGACGCGTCGGTCGTGGCAGTCGACGACGCCGGGTCCGCGACCTGCTCGCGTGCACTCGACCGGCCGGTACCGGCCAACCAGGCCAGCCCCGCCGCTTCGGCTGGGAAGACCGGCGTGGGCTCTGCCGATGCTTTGACGAAAATCTCACGGCCGTCGCTCAATTCGGCGCGGTGCAGTGTCCACGTGTGGCGGGAGCCCAGATCGGCCCATACCTGGACAGCAGCGCCGAGGCGGGTGGACACCTGGTGGGCGAGGCTCATCGGGCGTTCGCGGTGAGGCGCTTCATGGTGTCCTCGTCAGCAGGGAAAAACGATTCGATGGCCAGTTCGGCGACGGTGACGTTCATCGGAGTGCCGAACACCGTGGTGACACTGAGGAATGACAGGTGTGCCCCCTCATGCTCGATCCGCAGCGGAACGACCGACTGATCGGGTTCCGGCAGGGTCAACTCGACCTCGCCACCGGGATAGGAACGCAGTTCCGTGAGCAATTCGGCCAGGGCCGGGGACGCGGTGACCTCGGCCTGCCGGGCCAGGCGGGCGAAGATGTGGCCGCGCCATTCGGCGAGATTGATGATGCGGCCCGCCATACCATCCGGGTGCAGGCTCAGGCGCAGGGCGTTCACCGGAGGGTTCACCAGCGCCGGGTCGACGTCCGCGATCAGCAGTGCCACACCACGGTTGGCCTCGATCATCGTCCAGTTCTGGTCGATGGCCAGCGCCGGGTACGGCTCGTGCCCGATCAATATCTGGCGCATGGCGCCGCGGACCGCGGTCATGGCAGGCGTATCGAGGGCAGGTTCCGCGTAGGCGGGAGCGAAGCCGGCGGCCAGCAGCACGCGGTTGCGTTCACGCAGCGGTATCTCCAGATGCTCGGACAGGTGCACGATCATGGTCCGGCTCGGTGTGGCGCGGCCGGTCTCGATGAAACTCAGATGCCGTGCCGACGTTTCCGCGCGTCCGGCCAGCTCCAACTGGCTCAGTCGGCGTTCCTGGCGCCAGTGTCGCAGCAGATCGCCGACCGTTGGGGTTCGCACTCCCCGATCCTACGAACGACAGGAGGCCTCGACCATTACCTCTCGGGTAATCGACGACAATACGGCCGAGGATGGTGCTCGCGCGCGTCCGTCCGCGGCGTCGCCCAGCTCGCCGTGGTCGGATGGCTGTGTTCGCCGCGGCGCTCCCCTGCCGGCCGCTCGGCGATCTGGCTGGCTCTCGCACTCGGCGCGGGTCTCGGCGTGGTGCTCACGACGCCGCTGCTCAGGCGTCGTCCCGGTGACCGGCATCGTCGATGCTGTCTTCGAGGTGATCGCTGCCTGGACCACGATTCGTGTCGTGGCCCGCGGCTGACGTGCGCGCCCGCGGTGGGGTGCAGCGACCCGAACTGATCGCCGGGCACTTCGCCGCGGCCGACCACCGAACTCGCCGCGCACCATGCCGACGGAGCGCGGCCGACCCGGACGGACACGGTGAGCCCTCCGAGCTGCTCGTGCGCCGATCGGGTCGGCCGAACCCGACACCGCTACCCGTTGTTGGCCTTCTTGTACGCCTCGACCACCTCGGCCGAGATTCGTCCGCGAGCCGAAACGTCGATCCCGTTCGTGCGCGCCCACTCCCGGATGACCGTGGCCTGCTCGCGATCGGTCGCCGACCGCAGCGTGCCGCCCCGTCCTCTCCGTGCGCGACCGACCTTGCGGGCGTACGGAATCCACTGTTCGAAGAATCCGCGCATCTGCCCGGCGTTGTCCCCCGACAAGTCCATCTCATAGCCCACGCCATCCAATGCGAATGACACTGTTTCCTCGGCTCGAGACTTGCCGTCGTAGTCATCGATCAGTGTCACGACGACCTTGCGTGCCATAGAGATATCCCTTCACGGTTACCGAGCGGGTGCAGTCGAAAACAATCGTAGCCAGTAGATAACAGATCAGTTGTGGACCCGGAACGCCGGGGTCCTGTTGGCGCGAGGGTATTCACTCGTCCTGTCCCGGTCCGCCGCCCAGGGGGCATCGAGGAGAACCGATCATCCGTGCGACCAGAACAGCGTGATCAGAGGCGGCGAGCTGTCCGGCGGTATTCGGCAGGTGCCGCGGCGGCGGTGCACGCCAGCAGGTCGCGCGAACGGTGACGGCATACATCGCGCTATCCGGTCACCGCGTTCGGCAATGTAGCGCAACACGGTTCCCGGGGTGGGGGCGGTCTGACCACAATGCCGGTATCTCCGCACTGTCGTGCACCCCACCGAGAGCCACGGCAACCACCTCCACATGCCCGAACCCATCGGCGGCACCCTCGGCAAGCGCCACAAGACATTCGGTGCTGCTCGCTGCCGGACCGGGTCTCGGATGCGATGAATTTGCTCGGACTGCCTGATTGCTCGATCACCGAGTCCGACCCGAAAGTGGGCTTTCAGATTCGAGCCGAGGTCAGCGCAGGATTCCGGCCTGGGCCGATACCCGTCAGGCCGCCTCCGGCTTCCACGTGGCGATCGCCCAGATAGCGACGACGTTGAGCGCGATCACGAGAATCGACCAGGCCGGATAGTACGGAAGCCACATGAAATTTCCGATGATGGACAAAGACGCCACACAGATCGCCGCGACCCGCGCCCAGGTTGCACCGGTCATCAACCCCAACGCGGCGACGACCAACAGGGCACCGAGCACGATGTGGATCCAGCCCCATGAGGTGGTGTCGAACTGATAGACGTAGCTGGGTCCCACAACGAACATGTCGTCCTGGGCTACGGCGGAGACACCCTCGAAGATCGACAACACACCCACTGTCATCAGCACGATCGCGGCCGCGATGGAGGTGCCCGCCGCAAAGCCTTGGCGAACGGGATGCTGTGGTGATTTGGTCATGTGCGTCATCGGTCGCGCCCCTTTCTCGGGAAGTGGTGGACGTCTTCCGAATCTCCACCAACCGCCCGGTCCCGCACTTCACCCGTTTCGGATGACTCGGCGCCCGACCGGCGAACCTCCCCGCGGTCGTCACCGGTCGGCCCGGCGGCTGGACAGCAGATCGCAATGCGCAGCCATGGTGGGCGCCGGTCGCGGATGGGACGTTGCGCCCGCACCGGCGCGCGCGCCGACCGGTGTGCGCTGACCAGCGGCGACCCCGACCACGGAGTGCGCGAATCCGCGATCGTGGCCTCACCCTTCTCGGGTGAATTTTGCATAACGCCGGCGAACGAGACGAACAGCGCGGAGTTCCAGCCCGGTAGATTCCGACATCTAGGTGCGGTAGTGATCTGTCAGCACAGGGCCCGGGAGGCACCGTGACCACATCGCACGGCCCCGATCGACGCCGTATGTCCGCGACCACAGCCGCACCGGGTATGCCGTCGTTGCCATTCTTGCCGCTCGTCCGGACAGATCTGCATGCCGCCATCGACGCCGTCGTCGGTGGCGGCACCGGTCGTGTGCTGCTGATCTGCGCACCCGCGGGAAGCGGGAAGACAGTACTGCTCGCGGACTGGGCCGCCCGACGTACCGCACCCACCGCGAGCGAACTCGACGTGGTGTGGCTGACCATCACCGATCGGCTCGATAACCAGACGACGCTGTGGGCCGCCCTGGCCGCCCGATTCCACGTCACCCTCGCGGCGGGAGATCTCGGCCCACCGACCGCGCCCGCGGCGCACCTGGTCGAGGCGCTCACCGCACGAGCTACGCCTGCGGTGCTGGTGCTCGACGACGCACATCTGATCACCGACCCACGGGCACTTGCCGGCCTCGAGTACGTGCTGCACCATGCGCCGCCGACGCTGACCACGGTGCTGAGCGCCCGTTTCCCTCCCCCGAGCCGCTGGTATGCCCTCGATCTGCAGGCACGGCTGACGCGCTGGGGCGCAGCCGAACTCGCCCTCGCACCGGATCAGGTTCGGGCTTTGTGCCGCGACCATGGATGCGAACTCACCGGCACGGAGCTGGACACACTCGTCGCACTCACCCGGGGCTGGGCGGCGCTGGTGCGCATCGCCGCAATCCACCTGGCGGCACACCCGGACGACCGCGCGGCCGCACTGACCGTTCTCGCGCGGCCGCCGTACGCGGTCTCGGAATTCCTGGCCGGCGAACTCCTCGACGCTCTCTCCCCCGCAATGCTGCAGTTCCTCACCTACACCAGCGTCCCGGTTTCGTTCACCGAGAAACTCGCCGACGATCTGGTCGGCGGCGGCGCCGGGCACTGCCTGTACGAACTAGACCGGATCAACTTTCCGATCACCTCCGCTGTGCGCGGCACCGACGTCTGGTTCACGTATCACCCGATGCTGCGGGCCTACCTACTCGCCCAGGCCGATCGCCTCGGTCCGGCGCTGTGCTCGGATCTGCATCTGCGGTCGGCGCGCTGGTTTCGCCGTGCGGGCCTGCCGCAGGCCGCGTTTCCCCACCACCTCGCGGAGCTCGGCCACCAGCATCTGTGCGATTTCCTGTCCGAGTGCGCACTGACCATGGTGCTCGACGGCGCCGGCGACGCACTGTTCGACGGACTCGCTCACGTGGCGCAGGCCCTGCTCGACGATCCCTTCCTGTGGCTTGTCCGGGCGGTACATGCGCTGGTCCGCGGAGACACCACCGACGCGATCGCCTGTCTCGACACAGGAATGGCGCGGCGTGCCACCACCCGCTCCTTCGCACCCGCGGATCGGGTGAACGCCCTTGCGATCGCTGTGGCGATCGACGCCACCGCGACTGCCGGAACCTTGGTCGGCAATGTTCCGCACACCGTCGCGCCGACCGGTGACCCGGATTTCGACACCTATACCTCGATCCAGATCGCCACCGCGCTCATCGCCCGAGGCGCCGTCGCGCGGGGCGAGCAACTGCTCCGGTCGAGTCTCGCGCTCGCCGAACACCTCTGTCATCCCCGGCTGATACTCCATGCCCTCACTCGGCTGACAGTTGCGGCGCGCGCCGTCGACGCCGCGACCGCGATGCGCGAGCGCGCCGCACGCGCTCTGGCCGTCGCCGCCGAGCACGGCCTGCTCGCGGCAACAGACACCGTTCAGGTGACGACCATCGCCGCATACGGCGCCTATCTGCAGGGTGACCCACCCGACGCTGCGCAGGTGGCCGCCGCGCTCGACGTCCACGTCGATCACGACGGGTCGAGCACGCCTGTCGCCGGGTGGCACGGCCAGGTCATCGGATACCTGCTCGATCTCGAGCAAGCCGATGACGCGCGTGCGGCGGTCGACGCCTTACGGAAGAGCCTGCTCGTGCTGCTGGACAAAGCGGCGCCACCGAGTGTGACCTGCAGCCTGGTGCTTCCGGTGGTGTGGGCGCTGCTGCGCGTGCAGGAGGCCGAAGCCGCGCACCTGTTGGTCGAGCGGGTGCGCGGCAGTGCCGGCGATCTGCCCGATGTCCGACTGGCCGACGCCGCCCTGACTGCTGCGGCCCACCGACCCAAGGCGACCTGCGACGCCCTCGGACCACTCCTCGACCATGCGGCCGACTTGCGGCCGGTCAGCGAAATCACCGCGTGGTTGCTGTACGCCGCCGCTCAGCATGACTCCGGTGCGCCGTCGAAATCCGTCGCGGCGCTGGAGAAGGCGCTACGCGCCGCCGCGCCCCACCGACTCGTGCGTCCGTTCCTGGACGTCCCGACCGCAATTCCCCTGCTGGACGGCTCCGTCGGCCGATTCGGCCGATACGAGCGTTTCGCGGAGTTCGCCAGACGACATCCCGCCGCGCGCCGCAAACCTACCTACCCGGCCCTGACACAGACCGAAATGACCGTGCTCGAGCTGCTTCCCTCCGGCCGCACAGCCCAGCAGATCGCTGCTGAGCTGGGCGTTTCAGTCAATACCGTAAAGACCCACCTGCGCGGCATCTACGCGAAACTGGATTCGAATTCTCGGGTCGACGCCCTCGGCAACGCCCGCCGCAGCGGTTTGCTGTGAGCCCGCACCGGTTTCGTCCGCGCAGGGCCGGCCGAGCTGCGGTGCGCAGGCCGTACGCTGATGTATGGCACTTTCTCGGCGGCAGTTGTTGCGAGTCGGCGCCGCGGGATCGGCCGCGGTGCTGGTAGGAACGGCGGCCGCGAGCAGCACTCGATACCCGGCTCCGCGATGGCTGGGTGATCCGTTCGCGCTGGGGGTGGCGTCGGGAGATCCCACACCGGACGGTGTAGTGCTGTGGACGCGGCTGGCCCCGGACCCGTTGGCTCCAGATGGGCTCGGTGGTATGCCGTTGGATCCGGTGACCGTCGACTACGAAGTCGCGCAGGACGAGAATTTCCGCCAGGTGGTCGCGAGGGGAGCTGCGGTGGCGACCCGGGCGCTCGGCCACAGCGTCCACCCGGAGGTTCACGGGTTGACGCCGAACCGCTGGTATTTCTACCGGTTTCGAGTGGGCTCGGCGATCTCGCCGGTCGGCCGCACCCGCACGGCTCCCCCAGTCGGACAGCCCTTCAGTCGGCTGCGGTTCGCGTTCGCCTCGTGCCAGTCGTGGAGTTCCGGTTACTACACCGCCTACGAGCACCTGAGCAGGGAGGATCTCGACCTGGTGCTGCATCTGGGCGATTACATCTACGAACGCGCCTGGATACGCGGCCGCGAGGGAGCCACGAAGGGGCCGGAGTTCCGCGACGAAGCCGTCGATCTGGCCGGTTACCGGCTGCGCTACGCGCTCTACAAAGCCGAACTGCCGCTGCGCGCCGCGCACGCCGCGTTTCCGTGGCTGGTCACCATGGACGATCATGAGGTCGACAACAACTGGGCGGGCGCCGGGCCGGGCGCCGGGTTCGATATCTCGCGGATCCCCGCCCTGTTCCGCCGTCGCCGGGCCGCCGCCTTTCAAGCCATGTACGAGCATCAACCGCTGCGGATAGCACAGCTACCGTCGGGCCCGTCCGTGCTCCTGCATCGCCGCTACCGATTCGGTGACCTCGCGGAGATCACGCTGCTCGATACCCGCCAATACCGCACCCGGCAGGCGTGCGGAGGGACGGTAACGAAACACTGCGCCGACAGGTTTGCCACCGGACGCACGATTTTGGGTGCGCAGCAACGGGATTGGCTGATCGATGGCTTCACCGACTCGCCCGCACGCTGGCAGGTCATCGGCAACCAGGTCGGCATGAGCCAGAACGACAGCGATCCCGGCACGGCGGTCGCGGTGTCCACCGACTCGTGGGACGGCTACGTCGCCGACCGCAACACGGTGCTCGCCGCCGCCGCCGACCGCGGGGTCCGCAATCTCGTGGTGGTCACCGGCGACCGGCACGAAAACCAGGCCGCGCGCCTGCGCCGTGATTATTCCGATCCCGAGTCCCCTGTCGTAGCAGCGGAATTCACGGGGACTTCGATCACGAGTAACGGCGATGGCGCCGACCTCAACGACAAAGGGCGTGTGCTGCTCGCCGCGAACCCGGACATCGAGTTCTTCAACGCACAGCGCGGATATGTCCGCGTCGAACTCGATCATCACCTGTGGCGCAACGATTTCCGCGTCGTGCCCTATGTTCGTCGCCCCGGCGCGCCCGTGCGCACCAGGGCAAGCTATGTAGTCGAGGACGGCGTACCCGGCGTCACCGAGTCATGGCGAGCGGATGCCCCGATCGAGCCGCCGCCCTCGGCCGACGCCGCGGGTTCGACCCGCGGTACCCGCTGACCAGGACGCCGGCGAACACCTCAGCTGGGTGAGGACTCCGAACGCAGGACCAGAACAGTGATTTCGCTGGGGGCGAAGACACGTAACTGCGGTCCCCAGAATCCGGTGCCGCGACTGGTGTAGAGCTGGGTGTGGTCGCCGTGGCGACTCAGTCCCGCGACGACCGGCTGGTCGAGGCGAACGAGGTAGTGGAACGGCCAGATCTGGCCACCGTGGGTATGGCCGGAGATCTGCAAGGCGATGCCCGCGGCAACGGTGTCGGCGATCTGTTTGGGTTGATGGGCGAGCAGAACGACCGGCGCGTGCCGGTCCGCCCCGGCGAGCGCCGCCGACAGATCGGGCCCATGCCCGGTCAGGCCGACGCCGGTCGGGTCGTCGATGCCCGCGATCACCAGCTGATCGTCGCCGCGGCGCACCGTCTCATGCTGGTTGTGCAGCGGCTGCCAGCCGAGGGACGCCATGTGGTCGATCCAGCCCTGCGCGTCGCCGAAGTACTCGTGGTTGCCGGTGATGTAGAACCGGCCGAGTTCGGCCTCGATCTTGCCCAGCGGATCGACCTGCGGGTGCCGCTTCGCTACCGAGCCGTCCGCGAGATCGCCCGCGTGGCAGGCGATGTCGGGGCGTTGCGCGTTGACGACCTCGACCACACGTTCCGACCAGCGCACTCGGTCGAGTGCGGCGAAGTGCGTATCGGTGATCACCGCCATGCGTAGCCCGTCCAGTGCCGCGCCGAGTCCTGGGATCGTCACGTCGACCGTGCGCACCCTGGGCACGCGCCGCGCCTCGACCACTCCCCACACCACGAGTGCGGTCGCGGCCACGAGTACGCCCGCCGCGACGATCCGTGAGCGAGCCGGATCCGCGACGCCCGCGACAGCCAAACCCACCCGTGCGAGGTTTCCGAGCACCGACCAGCTGAACACCACCCACATCACGCCGAGCAGCGTGTCACCGACGATCGACGCGGCATCCGACTGCGTGGGTCCGTGCCCGAAATACATCGACGTCGGCAAGCAGACGAACCCCAGCAGAAACAGCGCGGACCCGAGCCAGAACAGCGGTCCGGTTCCCTGGGCCGGCGCGTGCACCAGCGTCCACCATGGAAGCAGGAACAGGACGGTGGGAATCGCCAGAAACAAGATCAGGCGGGACGCATACTTCAAGAAGACTCATCCTCGTAGGCGCGAGAGCGGCGCGCGGCCCCTCAACCCCGCGCCAGGGACGCTATCGACCATAACGCCCGCTCCGCGAGGCCGCAGAAGGCCACGTGACCGTCACCACCCGCCTGGCTGTCACGAAGGGCGCCGGCCGTAATCGCGTCGGCACCCTCCTCCGACCCACGAGCGATCACGACAGACCGAGGAGCTCGGCCGCCACCGCCAGATCCTTGTCTCCCCGGCCGGACAGGCACAGCACGATCACCGAATCGGCGGGGACCTCACCGCGGTCGGCCATGTCCAACAGGTACCCCACCGCGTGGGCGGATTCGAGGGCGGCCAGGATGCCTTCGGTGTGGCTCAGCGCCTGCATCCCGCGCAACGCCACGGCATCCGTGGCCGCACGGTAGGCCACCCGCCCGCTGTCCTTCATATGACTGAGTTCCGGACCGACGCCGGGATAGTCCAGCCCCGCCGCAATGCTGTGCGTCCGCGCGATCTGGCCGTCCTCATCCTGCAGGAGGTAACTGTAGGAGCCGTCGATCTCGCCCGGACTACCCATGCAGAGGGTCGCGGCGTGATCGCCGGTCTCGACGCCACGACCGGCCGCCTCGACGCCGATCAATCGCACCTGGGGGTCGTCCGCGAACGGGTGGAAAACGCCGATGGCGTTGCTGCCGCCGCCCACACAGGCCAGGACGTAGTCCGGCAGCCGCCCTTCGCCGCGCAGGATCTGACTCCTGGTCTCCGCACCGATCACCGTCTGAAAATCGCGCACGATCCTGGGATACGGGGCAGGCCCCGCCGCGGTACCGAACAAGTAGTGCGTCGTGTCCAGATTCGCCACCCAGTCACGCACCGATTCGCTGATCGCGTCCTTGAGCCGCCGTGAACCGATGTCCACCGCGCGCACCTCGGCGCCGAGCAGTTTCATCCGCATCACATTGGATTCCTGGCGTCGCATGTCGTCGGTTCCCATATAGACGACGCAGGTCAGGTCGAGCATCGCGCACACCGTCGCCACCGCGACGCCATGTTGCCCCGCGCCGGTCTCCGCGACTATTCGTTTCTTGCCCATGCGTCTGGCCAGCAGGGCTTGTCCGAGCGCATTGTTGATCTTGTGCGCGCCGGTGTACGCCATGTCTTCGCGCTTCAGGTAGACCCGTACGCCCGGCACCCTCAGCAACTCGGCAAACCGCCGCACCTGATGCAGCAGCGTGGGCCGCCCGACCCGGTCACGCAACAACTGGCGGTACTCGCCCAGAAAGCCGGCATCGGCCTGGGCGAGTCGATACGCCTGCTCGAGATCGAGCAAGGCGGCCATCAGGCCTTCGGGAACGAATCTTCCGCCGAACATGCCGAATCGCCCATGCTCGTCGGGAAACATGCCATGCAGATACTCCCTCGCCGGCACGTCGTGATCAATCCTCATCAAACACCAACGCTTTCACCGCCGACAATTCGACGGATCAGTTTGTTCTGGTCGTGCTAGCGCAACCCCACTGGTCGGCAACAGCAGAGTTAACACACTAGGTTTTTCGGCTGGCTAACAACTTCTCACTGCTGGAGATAGTCGGTCCTCGGGGTGTGCAGCATCGCCGGCGTGTGTGCGCGCGGAAGATCGAGCGGTACTGCGCGCCGGTGATAGTCGAGCGACCGTGTCCTGCGCGAGTCACACTCGCGCGGCAATCACCGAGATGCGGCGGCGACGTCCGAAATCTGCGCAACCAACTGCCAGGGCCGCTTGGTGTCTGTCGTGGCCTTGCCGTTGGTGAGAATCGCACCGGACAGCCCCCGCGCCGGGTCCGACCAGCCGTACTGTGTGGTCAGACCGCTGCGCCCGAAGTGCGCTCCGGTGTCGCGGCCGAACTTCGACCTCCGCCCGCCCAGTTCGAAACCCGCGCGACTGACCCGTCCGGCCACACCCGGGAGCCAACGAGCCGGACGCACTGCGTCGCGCAATGTCTCCGGCCGGATGATCGTGCGACCGTCCGGTGCGCCACGGGTGAGGATCTCGTAGAACCGCGACAGCTCGGAGGCCGTGGTGATCAAATTGCCCGACGGCAGTTCGGCGGTCAGGAATCCCGCGGTCGCGGACCGTGCGGCGCGATCCATACCGCCGCCGATCGCCTTGCGTGCCAGGTAGGTCGACACTCGAGACGGCGCAGGGCCGGTCACGACGCTCGGCACCACCTTGTCGACGTCCTCCGGGTGCACACCGAACGTGGTCCAGCGGAATCCGAACGGCTCGAGCACTTGCTCGGACAGATGCTCACGCAGGCGTTTGCCGGTCGCCCGTTGCACCAGAAGTCGCACGATCAAACCGCTGGTCAGCGCGTGATACGCCCGAAAACGTCCCGGTCGCCAACTCGGGACGAGATCAGCCAATCCGCGTACTGCCAGGTCCTCGTCGAGCACCAGATCAACACCCCGGTACGGAGGCGTGACGAAAGGCACCCCCGCGGAGTGCGAGAGCACATCACCGATCGTGATAGCAGCCTTGCCGTTCGCGGCGAACTCCGGGATGTAGTCGCACACCGGGTCGTCGAATCCGAACGCACCCTGTTCGATCAGCATGAACATCACCGCACCGGATACACCCTTGGCCGTCGAGAAACCGCAGAACGGTGTCTCCGGCGTCGCAAGCACCCGCACCGCATCAGGGCCATCGGCCGGTGCGTTCCCCCAGCCGTGCCCGATGGCCCGGTTCAGCACGATCTTGCCGTTGCGCCGCAGGCACACCTGTATCGCCGGAGTGGCGCCCAATCGGTACCACGCCCGAACCGACTCCCACAGCGACTCGACAACTTCGTGGCCGAGTCCGGACTCCACCGGATCATCCTCATGACCGAGCGTGGTCACCGTGTCCAAGTCCTCGACAATCGCCACCGATCCGGCCGTAAGCGCGCTCACACCGCCAGCCTATCGACCACCGAACCACTGCTCCGTCAGCTTCCAGTGGTTGTCCCACCAGGCTTGCACGGCCGCGGGACCGGCATCCAGTGCTGGAGGGGGTGGCTCGCCGGGGAACAGCAGGGTGCCATCCGGCGGACTTACCGGTGCGGGCGGCGGAGTCTCCGCCGGAGGCGCCGCGGGGGGGGGGGCCACCGGCGGGGCGGGCGGGTCGGGGTGGATCGGGGCGGGGGGGTGGGGCGGCGGGGGCGGGGTTTAC
>NZ_JBEZDE010000067.1:0-16825 GCF_040648115.1 Nocardia sp. NPDC049190 | reverse complement strand
CGAGCGGCCGCTGCGCCCGCGACGAAGTCGCAAGCGGCGGTCGCTCGGACGCGAGCCACACAGGGGCCGCGAACCCGCAGCGCCGCAGGCGCTGCCAAACAAACACAGCAAATTCAATACAGTGAGGTGTGCGCATCGAGACGAGTGCCGGACCGGCTGAGATCGAACTCGATCAGCCGCGTAGACCCGCGTTCCTGCTGCTGCTCACACATGGTTCCGGCGGCGGGGTGGACGCGAAAGATCTTCTCGCGGTACGTGATTCGGCGCTTCGTCTGGGTGGGGCCGTGGCGCGGGTCGTGCAGCCGTACCGGGTCGCCGGCCGCCGCGCGCCCGGTTCGGCGGTCAAACAGGACGAGGCCTGGTTGGAGATCGTTGCTCACCTGCGCGGGCGTAAGCGAATCCCGCTGATCCAGGGTGGACGGAGCAACGGGGCACGGGTCGCCTGTCGGACCGCCGTCCCGGCGCGGGTGCGCGGCGTGATCGCGCTTTCTTTCCCGCTGCACCCGCCGGGGAAGCCGGATAGATCCCGTCGCGAGGAGTTGCTGGACGCCGAACCTGTCGAGGTGGTGGTCGTCAACGGGGCCAATGATCCTTTCGGTATCCCGGACCCCGCCGATGCCGCCGAAGTCCGGGTCATCCCCGGCCAGCCCCACTCCTTTCGTGCGAACTTCGACCTCATTTCCGAGACCGTCACCCCCTGGTTGATCCGCTGGTCCGAGCGGCCGGCGACGAACGGTTAGGGGGCGTCATGGCGTGCCGTTCGTCGGCGGTCAGTCGGTGGGTTGGTCGGGTGGGCGGGTGGCGATGACGAGGGCGTCGATCGCGTCGCGGGTTTCGGTGGGACGGAAGACGCGGTCGGCGGTGCGGATGCGGATGCGGTGGGCGGCAGCTACGGGGCCCAGGTCGGCGACGATGTCGTCGGGGGTGTAGAGGATGGCGGGGTCCTGTGGGCCGCCGCAGCCATCGGTCAGGTTCGTGGTGTCGTGGCCGAGGACGAGCAGAGTGCCGTCGGGGGCGAGTAGCTCGGCCGACCGTCGGACCACTGAGCGGCGCTGCTCGGGGGGTAAGTGCAGGAAGACCATCAAGACCAGTTCGAACGGTCCGGTGATGCCTGCCGCGTCGAGGTCGGTGACGTCAGCGCACTGCCAGGTGATGCGGCCGCGGACCGAGCGGGACAGTCGCGAGGCCACGGTACGGCCTTTGTCGATGCCGACCTGGGAATAGTCGACCGCGTGCACCTGCCAACCGTGCGTGGCGAGCCACAGCGTGTTGCGGCCCTCGCCGCACGCGAGGTCGAGAGCGCGCGGGAACTCCGGGGGATCGCCGTCGGGTGGCACCGCCGTGCGCCGCTGTAATCCGTAGATGTGCTCTACCACGGTGCTGTTCGGCGGTGCGCCCCAGACTAATTCCGTTTGCGCGTAACGCTCGTCCCAATCGGCCGCATCCATAGTCGCGAGTCTATTGATCGCCCGAACCGCGGTTGTCCCTCAGACGGATACTTGCGGCAGCCAGCGCACCGGCGTGGTCTCGCGCACGTGGATCAGCACATCGAACGCGGCGGCGAGCGACTGCACCCGGATGTGTGCGGTCGCGTCGGCAGCCGGGTCGTACACGCCGCTGATGGTGCGGGCCTTCGCGGGGGTGGTCAGCCAGCGGCGGACCGATTCCGGCGCGTCGGCGTGCAGGTCCACGTAGAATGCCGGCAGGTCGAGCGCTCCGAGGGTGGCGTCGATCAGGTCGGGCAGTGGGTCGGGCGCTACCGCTACGCCCAGGTTCCCGTGGTGGAAGCCGATGGCCACCGAGATGTATCGGTCGCCGAAATGCTCGCGCAGGTAGCTACCCACGCCGCGGAATTCGGCTGATTCCATCGTGATGCGGGCGTTGGTGGTGTGCGCGAGTCCGTCCCAGTAGGCGATCTTGGCGCCGGTCGTGCGCTGCCACTCGATCACGGTTTCCGCGTCGGGCCGCTCATCGCGGGCGAAACTGCCCTGACCTGCGACGCTGTGCTGATGGAAGTCCCGGATCAGGCGCGCGTGGGTCAGTGCGGTGGCGCGTTCCGGCGTATCCGGCAGGGCTTCGAGTAGTGCCAGTGCGTCCCGAGCGTGCTCGACGAACGGGCGGCCCGGGTGCACGCCCCGATAGCGCTGGACGTGTTCGTCGACCTGGTGCGCGGTGCGAATCGGCGCCAGGTGCGCATCCATCGCGGCCAGCTGCTCCGGTGCGGTATCGCGCACGGAGGCGAGTACCGCGTCGTAGTCACTCGGTTCGGCATGTGTCGGCTGGACGCCGAAGATCCGCACCGGATCGTCCGGATGGGCGCGGTTGTACGCGCGGATCCACTGCAGTGTCGCGATGGTTTCCTCGGTTCGCCACGGCCGCCAGGCGTCGCTGAGCACCGTTTCTGGATCGCTCACACCGGTGGTGACGAACCGATCCCAGCGTGCGCCGGACTGCGCGCTGTCCTGGATCGCCAGCGCGCGGAAGCCGTGCCGCCGCACCAACGCCCGAAACACGCGCTCCCGCACGCCGCAGGTCTGCCGCGAGAACCGCGTCGATTCGCCGAGGCCTACCACGGTCGCGGAGTCGAGTCCGGCGAGCAGGTTGTCGAGATCACGGCCGGTAGCAGCCGGATCGGTGCTGTCCACCCGATGGGCGTTGGCGCTGAGCCAGGCATGGATATCGGCGGTGGTGCCCACTGGTCCTCCTGAAAACGAAAACAACCCGACGCGGTTCAGCCTCATACGTAAACCCTTGTTGAGGTCAACTACCGCGCAGGATCGCTCCGTTCGCCGGTGCTACAGCGTTGTGCGCATCAGCACGACGTTGTACTGGCTGTGCACAGTCGTGAGGAAGTAAAGGTCGCGTCCGGTCTGATACGGGTAGATCGAAGGAGCGTAAGCGGTCGGCAATTCTCTGGTGTCGATCAGCACCTCGGGGGCGCTCCATGGGCCCGCCGGCGAGGGTGCGCGACGCAGCACCACGGAGTTGAACGGATCGGTGGTCAGCGAGATGAACTGTCCCAGGTAGTCGTTGTACATCACCGAGAGTTCGCCCACGCCCCCCATGATCGGCACCGCCGCATTCACGTCGTTCATGCGCCAACGATCGCCATCCCAGTATTCGTATCGGCTCAGATTCGCGATGTCGCTTTCACGGACCCGCGCTACATATGCGGCTTTGTTGCGGCCGGAGGGAGTGCCGTACTCGTAGATGTATCCGCCATTCTTCAGAAAGGAGTTCATCTGGAAGTTGGCGTCGGCGCCCTCGTTCGGCCGTCGGGTTTCCGGTAGGTCGGCCCATGTTTCGCCGTTGTCACCGGATACGGCCAGTCCGGAGAAGTTGGTGCTCCACTGGCCGACATCGTCCCAGTTCCGCACCGACATCAGGCTCATGTACTGCACGCCGTCGGCCGAGATCCCCGCCGTGGGAATCCGGCTGATTTCCAGGAATGGAATTTTCGGGCTGGGAATCAGATCACGCGCCTGGCCGAATACGTCACGTACCACGCTGTCGAAGAAGATGCCGCCGGCCGGATCCTGGGTATGGCTGCGGAGGAGGATATTGCTGCGCCATGCCCAGGCGCTGCCGGCGAGCAGGTTCGGAAGACCGAACCCCGCGGTGTCACCGAAAGCGGTGAGCATTTCGCCGTGGCCGTTGTCCCACATGATGCCGAGGTCGGTGCCCAGCACGTTGTAGGTCTGGGTATTGTTCGGGCTGGCCATGCCCGTCATCTGGAATATCGCCCTGCTGCGGCCGGCCAGATTCGGTAATCCGGTGGTGCCGTTGAGAACCGGAATCGGATTGATCGCGTTCGGATTGGCGGTGGCGGGTGAGGTTGCCATCAGGAGCAAAGCCGAGGCGCCCGCCAATGCTGAAAGCAGAATGGATCCGGTCCTGGTCAATGTCTGTGAGCCCTCCGGTTGAATGCCGAGAGCGGTGCGAAACACAGAATTCCCGCGATACACAGACCCTTCGCAGTGTGCCACGCACCACTATTCGACTGGCTGGCGAATCTTGCAAAATGCTAACAGCGGGACCAGGAGGATTGTGGCGTGTGTCTCAGACTGCTGAGTCTCAGTTTGGTTAACTGGCAGATTGCCATCTGGGTTTGTCGGCTGAGGTATGAGATGGATCGCCCGTGCGAGTGCGATGTGGTGGTGGCGTGGGCCATTTCGGTATTCGAAATCAAAAGGGCAGCAATGTATTTAGCATGAACGAGGTTGTGGTGCCGCGTCGAGGGTGCCGGCCCGAGGGTGGGGGTTTGATTGCCTAACCTTAGCTGCAAACGCGCGAGGGTTTCGGCCGCTGCTGGCGTCGGGTTCGGTGCCCGAGCGGCTTTCCGCGCACGTGTCCATGCGGCGCACGCCCGCCGTGCCGGTGATCGGATCGCGGCGCCGGTCGATGATCATGCCGTGGCGTGCGCCCGACCGGTGGCGGGTGACGTCCGCGTTCGCTATCCAGCAGCAGCGTGATGTTGATACTCATTCTTGAATCTTGCTGATGGATCAGCTCCACTTACCGGTGCTATTGCCCGAGGCTTTCGGCCTCTGTTCTAATCGGACGAAAGGTACCGTCAATACTGACGGTTATGGATCCGGAGGAACGATGCTGCCAGCCGGTATGGACCCGCGGACGCCGGTACTCGTCGTCGCAGGGCTGGTCGTGCACCGATCCGGCGAGCCGGGCTTACCAGGTCCGGTCGAGCTCGCGGCCGAATCCCTGCGGCGCGCGGGCGCCGACAGCGGGGTCGGCGATCGGTTGCTGCGGTCCGTGGACCTGGTCGCCGCCGTTGCTCCGGTCAGCCATCCGTACGGTGACCTCGGTGCGCTGGTTGCCGCCGAGGTCGGCGCCGCCCCGAAGCGAACCGTTCAATCCGTGCGTTTCGGCGGCGACGCACCGCAACGTTTGCTCAACGCCGTCGCGCAGGCCATCGCCGACGGGCGATCGGACGTCGCGGTGATCACTGGTGCCGAAGCGGTGGCCTCCTGGAACGCCGCCACCCGCACTGGTACCGCACTGGACTGGCCGCAACAGTCCCAGGACACGCTGCCCGGCGCGATCGTCGGGTCGAATCGGGCGCCCAACTCGGATATGGAGACCGCCGCGGGCTTGTGGGGTCCGGTGTACTTTTACGCGCTGATGGAGACGGCGTTGCGCCGCAGGCTCGGTCTGAGTGAAGCCATCCACCGGGAGCGGATCGGCGGGCTGTGGTCGCGGCTGTCCGCGGTCGCCGCGCGCAATCCGTACGCGTGGCAGCCCGTCGCACGCTCGGCCGCTGAACTCCTGGCGCCGAGGCCTGGCAATCGCATGGTGTCGACGCCCTATCCGAAGCTCCTGGTCGCGAACCTATCGGTCGACCTGGGCGCCGGGCTGATCCTGTGCAGTGCCGCCGCCGCCGACGCGGCAGGGGTGCCGAGGGAGCGCTGGGTGTTCCCCCACGGTGGCGCCACCGCGACCGACGAGTGGTTCGTCTCCGAGCGCGCCGACATGGCCGTGTCGCCTGCCATCGCGGCGGCGGGCCGCGCGGCGCTGGCCACGGCCGGCATCGACATCGATGCGGTCGCGCACATCGATCTCTACGCGTGCTTCCCGGCCGCCGTGCAGATCGCCGCCGAGGCGCTCGGGCTGCCGATCGACGACTCGACGCGCGCACTGTCGATAACCGGTGGGCTCACCTTCGCCGGCGGGCCGGGCAACAACTACACGACGCATGCGGTCGCGACACTGGTCGGCGTGCTGCGCACGGACCCGAGCGCCTACGGACTTGCGACAGCGCTGGGGTGGTACAGCACCAAGCACGGCATCGGCGTGTACTCCGCAACACCGCCCGCGCGACTGTTCCACGCGATCGAAGCGCAGGCTCCGGCGGCGCGGCGCGCGCAGGCCCCCGGATACACCGGTTCCGCGACGGTCGAGGCGTACACGGTCGCGTACCACAAGGGGTCGGCGCCGGAATACTTCGATGAGCCCGAAGCCGTGGTGATGAGTGCGCTGACGCCCGCGGGCGCCCGCATACTGGTTCGGGCGTCCGATGCCGACACCATCGCGGCGTTCACCGAGGGCGACCCGCTCGGCGCGGACGTCGAGATCGCCGCCGCGGATAGGTTCACCCTGCTCACCGAGAGGAACGCCCGATGACCGACCTGGTAGTTGTCGATCGGCGCGATGCGATCACCGTGCTGACCATCAACCGTCCCGAGGTGCGCAACGCCATCGACCTCGCCACCGCACAGGCCATCGAGTCAGCCGTCGACGAGTTCGAGGCCGACGACGCCGCGCGTGTCCTCGTGCTCACCGGCGCGGGCGGAACATTCAGTGCCGGAATGGATCTCGTCGCCGCCTCGAAGGGCGAGATGCCGATGACGCAGCGCCGTGGCCCGCTCGGCATCGCGGCGAAGCCGCCGGTGAAGCCGATGGTCTCGGCGGTCGAAGGCTTCGCCCTGGCAGGTGGTTTCGAGTTGGCGCTGTCGGGTGATCTGATCGTCGCCGCGCGCGACGCGCAGTTCGGTATCCCCGAGGTCAAGCGCGGTCTGGTGGCCGCGGGCGGCGGCGTACTGCGGCTGAGTCAGCGGCTGCCGCGCAACATGGCCGCCGAACTCGCGCTCACCGGCGCGAGGGTCGGCGCCGAGCGGCTCTATCAGCTCGGTGTGGTCAATCGCGTCAGTGAGCCGGGCGCGGCCCTGGCGGGAGCGCTGGAGATGGCGGCCGAGATCGCCGCCGCCGCGCCGCTTGCGGTGGCGGCGAGTAAGCAGATCATCGACCGGTCGCCGGACTGGTCGGTCGAGGAGGGCTTCGCGAAGCAGGGCGAGATCGCCGTGCCCGCACTGTTTTCCGAAGACGCCGCCGAGGGCGCCCTCGCGTTCGCGCAGAAGCGCGAGCCTCGATGGCAGGGGCGCTGAAGCCCATGCCGGATCGTGTCCGGGAGACGCAGGCGCGGCGTAGGGAGCGCATGCGCACCCGACTGCTGGACGCGGCGGTGGAAAGCATGGTCGAGGTCGGCTACGCGGGCACGACGACACTGGAGGTGCAGAAGCGGGCCGGAGTATCGCGCGGCACCCTGCAGCATTACTTCCCGACCAAGGCCGATCTCCTCGCCGGCGCCGTCGAGCACGTCGCCGCACGCCGATTCGCGCAGATGACACGTGAATTCGAGGCGATACCACCGGATGCGGACCGATTGGCGACGGCGGTCGAGCTGACCACGCGGATGCTCAGCGGTCCGTCGTTCTGGGCCGCGCTGGAGATGTGGGTCGGCGCGCGCACCGACCCGGAACTACTCGCGGCGTTACTGCCACTGGAGTCCCGATTGTTCGAGTCGATGCACAACAGCATTCGCGAGATCTTCCGTCACGAGTTCCCTGACGACCCGCGGGTTCCGACGGTCACCGAGTTCACCATCGAGATGATGACCGGACTCGCCCTGCGGGTGCTGCTGACCGGAGATCTGGAGCGGACCCGAATTCTCCAGCACCGGTGGGGGAACGCGGTGCATGTGTTGCTCGGCGCCGCCGACGCGGACACCCTGCTCGATCCACCCGGCTGACGAACCGACGCTAGCGCGCCCGCTCGATCGTCTCGCGCAGCACACGTGCGCAGCTGGACGGGTCATCGAAGAACGGGGTGTGCCCGCTGCCGCGCAGGGTGACGTGCTCGGCATTCGGCAGCACGGCGCGCGCCCTGCGGCTTTGCGTGGCATAGGTGAGCAAGATGTCGCGGTTGCCCCAGGCGATCGTGACGGGAATGTCTGCCAGCGAACCGGTCTCGGGCAGTTCGGTGTCGGTGAACGACGCGAGCGCCGGGGCGAATCCCGCCGCGTCCGCCGCGTTGGTCGCGATGTCCAATGCCACGTGGGCGTTCAGCGCCCAAGGTTTGCCGAAGATCAGCGTCAGGAACACGGTCCGGCCCACCGCGGTGCCGAGGACGGCAGGTAGCGCGGGCCGCAGCACCCGGGCGAGCGCCTGCGATCTACCCAGCGACTGCTGGCACCAGATGCGACCCGCGGTGCTCCAGAAGGCGATCGGTGAGTAAGCGGTGACCGAACGGGCCAGACCGCGCGCGCCCAGATTCAGTCCGATCAGCCCGCCCATCGAATTACCCGCCAGATGTGGACGATCGATCCCTTGCGCGGACAGGAACTCGGCGAGGGCGTCGGTGAGCGTGTCGACAGTCGTGTGCGCGAGCGGCGTCGAGGTGCCGAATCCTGGCAGGTCGACCGCGATCACTTCGTAGGAAGCGGCCAGGGTATCGATGATCGGCTTCCATATCCGCCATTGGGCCCCAACCCCGTGTATCAGCACGATCGGTTCCCCTGCGCCGACCCGATGATGATGCAATGTCGTCATGCTCGTCATCCCCGTCTGCCGTCGGACGATCGGGTCAACCCTAACAGCAGTGGTCGGCCATCAGTTCGGATCGGCCGAGGCGAAACCGCACGGTGCGGGGATGTCCGGGATGCGGGGATGTCCGGGATGCGGGGATGTCCGGAATGATGGTCAGCAGGGCGGGGAAGTGCGTACGCCGCCGCCAGCATGGTACTCGCCGACGGTACGATAATCGGTATGGCAACACGTAAGGTCACCTTGTCGTTCGACGAGGCTGCCTGGTCCTATGCCGAACAGGCCGCGGCCCGCTCGGGCATGTCACCCTCGGCGTGGATATCGAAGGCCGCGCGACGCGAGGCCGTGCGTATGGGCGTCGGGCCCGGGTCGGACGTGACCGCCGATGCCGCCGCGGACGCGGCCGAACTCGCGGCCGCCGAGGAGGCGATGCGTGCTTCGGGGTGAACTGTGGAACTACAACCCGCATGGTTCGCCGCGTCGCCGGACGGTTGTGCTGATCAGCAGCGATGGCATCAACCAATCCCCTCGCCCATGGCTGATCGGCGCCGAGGTGGTCGACGAGGACCCGCGCGACATTCTCGCCGTCCCGGTGCAGGAGCACGGCTGGGTGCACGCCGGGAACATCGGGCGCATCTTTCGCGGTTGGCTGTCCGAGCGGGTCGACGCGGTGGATATCGCTACTCTGGAGCGCCTCGACACCGCGCTACGGGCGGCGATGGATCTGTGAGACGGGCGCGGTCGCCGCAGCGCAACATCTTGTGCGGGAACGCATCCGATGTCGATCGGCGGGAATGACTACCGCGGGGCGCGGCGCGGCATTATGGTGTCCTCGCCCCACACGGTGGCTATTTCGACGGAAGAGGAGTCAAGTGCGGATCTGCATGATCGCCGCGGCGCTGATCGCGTTGCCGGTGCTCGCGGCCTGTGGCAGCGATAAGGACACGACGGCGGCCACGGTGACGCAGGCCGACCTCGCGAAGTCGCTGCACGACAAGGGCCTCAAGAACCAGCAGTTGGCGGACTGCGCCGCAAAGGTGTTCGTGGATCAGGGAATTTCGCAGGCCGGCCTGCGGGTCATGATCAGCGACAAGTACGACGCGAAGTCGCCCGACCAGGAGACGCTGGGCATGAGCAAGGAGGATGCGGACAAGGCGCGCTCCGCCAGCAGTCGCATTGCCTCCGAATGCATGTCGGCGGCGCAACTGCGCTGAGTCCGTCGCTACCGGTCGAGCGGTACCGCGGTTCCGGTCGACCGGAACCGGTTGTCGCGACAGTGCGGGACGGCTGTTGCGAAGCCTGATCACAGCTGGGAACACCAAAGTTGCCGGAGATCCCATGTGCCACTTTGCTTTGGTGCTGTGCTGCCGCTCGAATGGACTCGAGGCCCGACCGTGTAGGCAGCCCATTCCGGGCTGCCGGCCTGCGCGGTAACCGAGTTCGGTGGCGTGTGCGCGGAACTCGGTCATGACCTGATCGCGGTCGACGTAGCACAGGTCGGAGCGGCGAAGACGGCGGAAGTGGCCGTCGCAGCCGGGTACGGACCGCTGTCCGCCAGCGGGCGGCGAATTCCAGGGCGTTGATGCTGAGCGAGCGGTGGAAGAACCCGCTGGCCCCCGCGACCTGCTCGGGAAAGCCGGCGTATATCTGGCTCGCGTAGCTCACGCGAGCGTCGGTTCGCTGGCATCACTGCTCGGTCGGTTCGTCCAACCGGAACGGCCGCGTCCACCGGAACCCGAGGGTGAGACCGGCAGCGGGGTGTGGGCGATATACCGCATCGATGACGTCGGCGAGGCCAGGATCGACCAGGTCTTTCCGAGCGAACTCGAGGCCTTACGCGCACATCGCGACAGCACCGATGACCGCCGCCGGGTACGGTTTCTGCCCTCTGGGTTCCGGCAAGGGTGTGGTTGCGCCACGCCGGGTCCGCGCAGTCGAGCAACTCCACCCATTGCTCCGGCGTCGGCGGTGGAGTAACGGGCCGATCCGATCCGGCCGATTCAAACCCTCGTGGCGTTCGGGTCATGGTGTTGGACTGGACGGAGGCCGGGTGCGCGGGGTGCGACCGGTCTCCGATCCGACCGCTACCCCGAAACACGATGGAGCTGCTATGACCACGGAGCATAGCGCCGGGCGAGCCCGGTTCGCGTCCTGCGTTGCCGATCGTATTCTGTCGGCGGCGCAGGCATTCGCGGTCGCGGACCGGTTCGTGGCGGAATTCGGCACGGGGGCCGCCGCGCGTGACCGGGATCGGACGTTGCCATACCTGGAGATCGACAGGCTCGCTGCCAGCGGTTTGCTGGCCGTCGCCGTGCCGGCCGCCTACGGTGGCGCCGATCTGCCACCGAGCGCAGTCGCGGAGGTAGTGCGGATCCTTGCCGTCGCCGACCCCAACATCGCCCAGATCCCACATAATCACTTCGTCTATCTGAACCTGCTGCGGCTGGCCGGTTCCCGCAGCAGTGCGCGATATTTCGGCCGAGTGCTCGCGGTGCCGGTGATGCTCGGCGCGGGACCCGCCCATGCGCTAGCGCCCGACCTGCTGCTCGAGCCGGTGCTGGTCGAGATCGGAGCTACCGCGGCCCTGCCGGGGCTCTATCTGTCCGGCCGCACATTCCACGAGGACGGTGTGATCGACCGGTACAGTGATCGATGGCGCTCGGTCGCCCAGGCACTGGCCACCAGTTCGAAGGCTGCGAATCATGCATGACCTGTTCGGATCTCCCGCCGACGGAGCCGGACTCCGTCGCGCGTTCGCCAACTTCCCCAGCGGTGTCGTCGCGGTATGCGCCGAGCTCGACGGTACCTCATACGGGCTCGCGGTCAGCACTTTCGTCCCCGTTTCGCTCGACCCACCGCTGGTCTCGTTCTGCGTACAGAACTCCTCGGCGACCTGGCCCAAGCTCGCAGCCGCGAGCCATCTCGGCCTCAGCCTGCTCGGTACGGACCAACAAGCCGCCGCACGCTCGCTCGGCACCCGGGACGGGGACCGTTTCCGCGACGTCGATCTGTACCGCGGCAGCGGTGATGCCGTCTTCATCGAGGGCGCCTCCGCCTGGATCGAGGGCGTACCCGAAGCCACCGTTCCCGCGGGTGATCACGCCGTCGTCATCCTCCGCGTCCACCGCATCGCCACCCGCGCCGACGCGGACCCACTGGTCTTCCACGGCAGCCGCTTCCGTCGCCTGCACACGGAGACCGCCAACGGCGTTGCCTGATCGGTGTCTATCCGCCAGGTCCGAAAGGTCTTCGGTCGGATCGCCTCGGTTCGATGAGTGCATCGGGCGACCTCGGATGGGCCTGGGTCTGCTACCGGCGCCCGGACCAGCGATATCGCTCACGCCCACTCCCGGATCAGACTTCGTCGAACGTGCGGTGCGTTCCTCGTTTCAGGGTTTCACGGACATCGGCCATTACGGCGCGGCAGTGTATGTCGTGGGAGCGGCGTCTGTCGCGGGAGCATTGTCACCGTCCGGGACGGTTCGTGCGCCGGTGTAGCTGTCGGGTCCGTTCGGCAGGGTGAGCTGTCCGTCCGCAGGCAGTGTGCCTTCGTAGTGCTTGGCGGCGGACGCGCCGAGCAGGTCGAACTCCTGTGCCAGCCCCGCCGTGTGCAGCGCGCCGATCGCCGAATCGAAGACATCGAATCCCGCGATTTCGGTCACCTTGCCGCGATCCCAGTTGTACCGGTCGAAAATGTGGGTCCGATAATCGACGGTGATGTCTGGTTGTCCACCAGATGTTTCCGGAGAATGAACTGTGACGACGCCACTGGCGGAATTCTCCACCGACCCGAGTGCCAGAAACCAGTCCCGCTGCTGTTCCGGATCGAAACTGTAATCCTGCCACGGTGATTGGAACGGGATGGGGATCCCGTAGTTTCCGGTCGCCGCTGCCTCGGTGCAGATGCGTTGGACCTCGGCGCTCACGAGCTCGTCGGCAATCTGCTTCAGTCCGGGATCGTCATGCATGATCTGGTCGGGGTCCAGATTCACGTCCGCGCCACTGTTGCCGAGATAGTGGCGTAGATGCTTGGAGGCGTGGGGGAGGCCTTGTGCGTCCGCAGCCACCGCGGCCGCCTGAACCACGGCTTCGAGCGCGATATCGTCGCCGCGGCTGTACCAGGGTTGCGAACCATGCGGACCTTGTCCGCTATCGCGTGGCGGCAAGGGCGGCATTCCCGGGATCACCCAGGACGAACCGACGACCGACGGATCATGCCCGGGATCGCCGCCACTGAACTGCTCACCCCGGGCCCGTACCTGGTCGGAGGCATGCGTGAGGCCGATCGTGATGTCGGTCTGCACACTCAGCATCTCGCGGAGTGCGGTGTCGATCGCCGACTGATGAGTGCGGCGAACGGCTTCCCAGTCGTTGCCGGAGACTTCTGCCGGCGTCGAGACGGTCCAGTCATCGGCGACGGCGAGCCCGGCCTCCGTCGCTGCAGCGACCTTGCCGACCAATACCTCTCGGAAATCGGTCAGCGACTTCCCGCCGTCGATCATGACGTCGCCGAGTTCGTCGACCGCATGAGCGACCTTGCGGGCGGTGTCACTGTCCGTGGCGACCCGGTCGTAGGCGGCCCAGTATGCCGCACCATCCCAGTGCGATCCCGCATCGCGGATCTGGGTGACCATCCGCCGCGCGAGGTCGCCGAAATCGGCATTGCGAGCCGTTATTTCCCGCCCTGCCTCGGTGATCTTCCATGGCTGCCACGCCCATACCTGGCTGAGCAGGGGAACATCATCCGGCATCAGCCGCGCGCGTTCATCGCAGCCAGGTGATCGCGGAACTCGATATCGGTCACCGCATAGGTGCCCGCGCTTCCTCGACAGATGTCGGACATCCGCTCGCAGCGCACCGCCATTCTCAGCCACGCGCTTTCGACGTATTCGCCCGCGGTCGCGCATATCTCGGCCAGAGGTGAACTCGGCATCGCGCCGGCTACGGCATCGGCCCCGGCGCGGACGTGCAACGCACCGGCCCGCGCGCCGATATCGTCGATCGACGCTGCCAACTCTCGCAATTTCTCCGGGTCTACCTTCATTTGCCGGGCTCTCTCGTGCGCGTGCCGTCGGCGCCGTCGGCCGGCGACGACGGCGGCATCGCACCGGCTGTGCCCTGTCCATACGCTGGGGGTACCTGCATGTGCCGTTGTTCGACGAACGGCCGCCGACACCGGCCACTGCCCTCGTTCGCGATCAGGCGGTCCGGCGACCACTCGTCTGGGCTGATGGGACGCACATCGATCGTCATGCTGAATAGGACGCACCCCATGGCGCGCCGGTTCCATCCGCATTCATGCCACGAATGCTGCTGTCGCGCAACGTCTATCGTGCCAGGCGGCGCAACTCTGTCGTTTAGTCACGAACCCGCAGGCAGCTTCACGGTGCCCCTAGGGCGGTCCTACTTCGGAGTGAAGGTGACGATGGGAAAAGTCCGGGTCGTCTTGGCGGTGTAGTCGTCGTAGCCCTGGTACATCTCAACCAGCCTCGGCCACAGCTGGTCACGGTCCTCGCCGGTCACTTCGGTCGCGGTGGCCGAGATCTTCTGCGAGCCGATCTGAACGGTCACGTCGGGATGGTCGCGGAGGTTGAGATACCACGCCGGGTGTTTCGGCGCTCCCCGGTCCGAGGCCACCACAATGTAGCGCTCCTCGTCGAGGAGATAGAGCAGTGGCGTCGTGCGTTCTTTGCCCGACTTCCGCCCGGTCGTGGTCAGCAGCAGGACGGGTGAGTTGTAGAAGCTGCCGCCGATCTTGCCTCCGCTGGCACGGTATGCAACGGTGTTGGCCCGGACAAACATCTTCTCCACGGTTTTCGGCACGTATGCCATCGAGCGTCTCCTGATAGGTGAATCCGAAAGTGCGCTCGAAGGCTACCGCTGTTTCCGTGTTGGAGAAGACTTATCGGTGATCGAAGTCGGGGTCGTACGGCGATCTCCCCAGCGCGCTCAAAACCATTGTGACTGATGAATTTTAGAGGGTGGCGCTGGGGCAGCGGCGCGTACTTGTCGGCCTGCGCCCTGGATCTGACGGACCTGTCCCGTATGGCTGGATGCGCCGCGCGGGCCCCCGTGTGTCCGACGGTCCGAACGCAGTCGGCTGCCACCGGCGCTCAGTTCCCGCGCGGTCAGCGCCTGCCCTACGGTCTGAAGCAGGCCTGGAATCAGGAATGGGTGAAAACATCATCACGGTCTGGGCGGCCGGATCGGTGTTCGAACGCTTGACCGCAGCGTCTGGACGGCGAGCGCCCGCGCTAGGCGGCGGCGCGGTGTGTGGTTGTTCACCGGGTGTTCGCTTGCCTCCTGGATTGATGATTGTCAATATCGATGCATGTCTAAGTCGCAGTTGCCGGGGGTCTCGGTCGAGGCATGCAGCCCAGCGCCACGGGTGCGTGAGCCTCTGCCGGCTGAAGCCGCGGTGGAGTTGGCGGCGGTATTCAAGGCCTTGTCGGATCCGGTGCGGTTGCGGTTGCTGAGTTCCATCGCATCCCGGGCGGGGCGGGAAGCATGCGTCTGTGACCTGTCCGAGGGCATCGACCTGACTCAGCCGACGATCTCCCATCACCTGAAAGTGCTGCGCGAGGCCGGGCTGCTGATCAGCGAACGCCGCGCTTCATGGGTGTACTACCGGGTCGTTCCGCAGGTACTGCAGCGACTTTCGGACGCGTTACTGATGGCAAGCGGCTCGGGCGCCGAGGTGAACGCGTGAGCGTCACGACCGCCACCACTGGTGGCGGCGAGCGGGGTGTAGTGGCGAAGCTGTCGCGGCTGGACCGGTTCCTGCCCGTGTGGATCGGTGTCGCCATGGCCGCCGGGCTGCTGCTGGGGCGGCTCATCCCCGGTCTCGGGGACACTCTCGCCGTGGTCGAGATCGACGGAATCTCGTTGCCGATCGCGATCGGGTTGCTGATCTTGATGTACCCGGTTCTGGCGAAGGTCCGCTACGACCGACTCGACGCCGTCGCCGGCGACCGGCGGCTTCTGGTCGGCTCACTCGTGCTGAACTGGTTGTTGGGTCCGGTGCTGATGTTCGCGCTGGCGTGGCTGCTGCTGGCGGACCTGCCTGAATACCGAACCGGGTTGATCATCGTCGGGTTGGCCCGCTGTATCGCGATGGTGATCATCTGGAACGATCTGGCCTGTGGTGATCGTGAAGCCGCCGCGGTGCTGGTGGCGTTGAATTCGATCTTCCAGGTGATCATGTTCGCCGTCCTGGGCTGGTTCTACCTGTCGGTACTGCCCGGTTGGCTGGGGCTGGAGCAGACCACGATCGACACCGCGCCCTGGCAGATCGCGAAATCCGTACTGATCTTCCTCGGCATCCCCCTGCTGGCCGGGTTCCTGACACGGCGTTTCGGTGAGCGTGCGAAGGGGCGCGACTGGTATGAGTCGACCTTGCTGCCGCGAATCGGGCCGTGGGCGTTGTACGGGCTGTTGTTCACCATCGTGATCCTGTTCGCACTGCAGGGTGACCGGATCACATCCCAGCCGGTGGACGTCGTGCGCATCGCCGTGCCGCTGCTGGCCTACTTCGCGATCATGTGGGGCGGCGGCTATCTACTGGGCGCCGTGGTCCTGGGCTTGGGGTATGAGCGCACGACCACGCTGGCGTTCACCGCGGCGGGCAATAATTTCGAACTGGCCATCGCGGTCGCGATCGCCACCTACGGCGCGACCTCCGGACAGGCGCTCGCCGGGGTCGTCGGGCCGCTGATCGAGGTCCCGGTCCTGGTGGCGCTGGTGTATGTCTCTCTGGCGCTGCGTAATCGGTTCCGTGACGGGGTTGCCCTGGACGGGGCGTCGTCAGCGTGAGCGCACCGACAGTGTTGTTCGTGTGTGTGCGTAACAGCGGTAAATCGCAGATAGCGGCGGCGTTGATGCGCCAACTCGCCGGCGAACGCGTCG
Source organism: Nocardia sp. NPDC049190 (assembly GCF_040648115.1). Taxonomy (NCBI): domain Bacteria; kingdom Bacillati; phylum Actinomycetota; class Actinomycetes; order Mycobacteriales; family Nocardiaceae; genus Nocardia; species Nocardia sp. NPDC049190. Next base: position 584 of record NZ_JBEZDE010000067.1, on the reverse strand, counting down.
AGGCGCATTCAGCCGGCACCGATCCGGGTGCGGCACTGAATCCGCTCGCGCTGCAGGTGCTCGACGAAGTCGGCGCCCCCACCGCTGGTGAAGCACCCAAGCCGATCGATGCCGCCCTGCTCGAACGCACCGATGTGGTTGTCGTGCTGGGGCGTGAAGCCCGACCCCGCGTTCCCGAGGGAGTGCCGACGCGGCACTGGGACACCGTGGAGCCTTCGCGGTGGGGAGTCGAGGGCATCGAGCGCATGCGCTTGATCCGCGATGACATCAATGACCGCATCCAAGCCCTGCTCGCCGAACTCGAAACCCCCTCGGCCTGAGCCTGCCCAGCTGGACATCTGGGTCGGGCACCGCCCCGCCGGCACCCCGAAGCCCCGCCCGCGACAACCGACTGCCGCGACCGGGGCATCGACATCGCCCACCTCGAGCCTGAGCCCTACCGATCGGCCGGTGCGCAGCACGCGACCCCGGCTTCCGCCTCGGATTCGGTTTCGCCGCGACCGTCGGTGCCGCAGCAGGCCTGCACCGCCTCCCTGTCACTCACCCCGGTCGGTTCCGGGGCGGTGCCGAAGTGCTCGGTATCG
>NZ_JBEZDE010000066.1:0-19352 GCF_040648115.1 Nocardia sp. NPDC049190 | reverse complement strand
GCCCACGCCGCGGGCCGTGGAGCCGCTGGATCGTTGCGGGCCATCCGTGCCAGTTGCTCGAGGTAAAACGGGTTTCCGCCGCTCTCGGCGTGCAACTCTCGGACGAGCGGCGATCCTCGTCGTCGCCCCAGTAGGGCAGCTGCCTCACCGATCGTCATTGGCGCCAGTTCGAGTTTGTGTAGGAGATTGTCGCGCATCGCTTGCTCGACCACGCTGAGTAGCAGGTGTGGTGCCTGTCGCGGACGGTAGGCCAGAGCCAGCACCATGCCGGGCACCGGACGCCGTAGTAGGTGACCGATCAGTTCTACGGAGGCGGGGTCGGCCCAGTGCACGTCATCGAGAGCCACCAACAGTGGACGGTCGCGGACAAGCATTTCGAACGTGGCTCGTACCGCGCGGTGGAACTCGAATCGCTCCACTTCCAGTCGACTCGTGAGCCGGTCACCGAGTCGCGACAGCGACGGCAGTATGGCGGCGAGTTCCGTAACTGTGTCGCGTCCCAGATCCTCGATGATCTCGGTCTCGAGCGCCCGGAATCGCTCGTCGAGGGCTTCGACCACCAAACCGTAGGGAATCTCACGCTCGAATTCGGATCCACGTCCGGCCAACACATCGAAACCTGTAGCAACGCTACGTTCGCACAGCTCACCGAGCATGCGCGTCTTGCCGATGCCTGGTTCGCCCACGACGGCCACTACGCCCACCGAGCCTGCCAGACCATCTGCCAGCACCCGTTGCAAGTCCCGCAGTTCCGGCACCCTGCCCACTAATTCGGCGCCCGAATTGGCGCCCGCGAAGCTCAGCACCAACGAAGCTCCCGAGCGACATTGAAGTGCGATGGACCGACCGTGACCGATCCCTTCAGCGTTACCGACAGTTCAAAGCTGCTGTCCGGACCTGGACGCATCAAGACCCTGTACCCCACTCCTCCCACCCTACCGCCGCACCGCGCCGCTAGCACGCTGACAGTTTGCTTACCACAAGACAACACCGATGTCTGGGCGGAACTACGACGCTCAAGTCAGCGACCGACGATGTGCTGACCACCAGGTGATCAGAAAAGAGATGTAATAGGTATTTCCCATACAGCCCCAACGAGAGACGTGTGAGATTCACGTTGTAGCCGACACGTTGCGGCTTCTCTGAAGACAGCGGGCGTACGGCAGCCACCTCGATTATTCCGAATGGACGTGATCACAATGAACGACGTAATGGCACATCACGTCGTCTCCGGGGTTGTGGCGCAGCCAGTGACGCCACTTGGGGCCGACACCGACGTTGGCGCCCGCGCGCTGGGCAGACTGCTGGACCGGACGATCGACACCGGTGTCGATGCGTTCGCAGCGCTCAGACATAGCGGCGAGAACGTCTATCTCGTCGAACCGGGTACCTGACCGGCAACAGCCACGTGCCTCGGGCGAGTCGCCGGTCAGGTACCCACGATTGTCGATGTCTCGGACGTCACAACGGCCGGCACTATCGAACGTGCCCGGGTCGGCGCCACCGCGATCATGGTTTCAACTCGATGTCCTGCTGGCGGCTGACCGAGAACGAATTGCGACAGTACTTCGCCACCGTCGCGGAGTTCGAGTGCTCCGATAATGGTCGGCAATGATCCCTGGATGACAGGCATCTACATGAGCGCCGAACTCCTCGCCGAACTCGTCACAAGCATCGACGCCATCACAATGATCGGGAGTCCAGTGCCGCACGGAGCGGATGAACCGCATCAAGGGACTCAGCGGCGATGCGGTTTCAGTATTCAGCGGCAGCGACCTGCACGCCCCAAATGCCCATCATTTCGGCGCCGCCGGATAGTTCACAGCGAAAACATGTCCTGGTATCCGAACAGAATTTGCAGCTATGGCGGCTGTTGAACGCCGAAGAGGTCGCCGCCGCCGCACTATTCGACCAGCGCGCGCCGCTGCTCACCATCCTTGCGGAGGCGGACTACCCGCCACCATCAAGTCCGGCCTGCGCATCTTGACATCGATTGCCGGTGAACCGCAATTGCCTCAACTGCCGCTGACCAGCGATGCCAGCCGCGCGGTCCGGTTCAAGGGCCGGCGCTTCGCCACTGGGCAGGAGCTCCACGCTATTGCGCAGTGCGTCTCCTACCCGACCACTGTCGCGATGGAGCAGGCGCTACAACGGGCAAGGCGCGGCGCGCCGGCAAGAAGCACCGTGCTGCGGGCAACGATCCACCGGCTGGCCGGATTGCCACCCCGAACCAAAAGGCAGACACAAGGCAGGCATGTGGCGACATGGCTTCATGCACCGGATCGCCCGCGGGTTTCTCCGCGTGGATTACAGCGTCGGCGAGCCTGTCCTGCAACCGATCTGCTGGCACAGCCCATTGACAGGAGGAGCAGGTATCGAGTCGCCCGCATTCGCTGGAAGCTGTTCGGCTTACGGCCGGTGCTACGTCAACGCCTCATAGATCACCCGCCGGTGGATCTTCCGCGCAATCGACGCTACCCGGAGCGCCGCCTGACAGCGCCCTAGTTCCGGATCGTCGACTTGCACGAATCAAGCGGTCCGTTCGGGCCCGCGGTGTGTAGGTCCGGGATGCCCTTCGCTCACAGCATCAGTGGCCGGATTCCGTTTTCCATACTTGGATGACGAGTTATCCACTTCCCGTGGGTCGAGCGATCTGAGCCGTGTCTGCTCCTCACTGGTCTCAGCGATCCGAGCCGCAGCGAGACGCAGAATCGGCGGACTCATCACGGAGGTGATGATCGCGATCAACACGATCACGGTGTAGGTCTCGGTTGTGAGCACGCCGAGTCGCAGTCCGGTGGTTGCTACGACCACTTCTACAATTCCGCGCGAGTTCATGCCGGCACCGAGGGCCAGGCCCTCCCAGCGGTTGAGGCCGCTGGTCCAGGCGCCGAGGAATGCGCCAGCGAACTTGCCCACGACCGCGATCGCCAAAAGCGCTGGAAAGAAGGCGAGGACTATCGGGTTGGCGAGGGCGGATAGGTCCATCCGCAACCCGGTCATCGCGAAGAAGACCGGGGCGAGTATGGCCATGACGACTAGCCGGACCGGGGCTAGTCGTGCCTGAATGTCGACGTCGGCGGCCCGAAGCACGATCCCTGCGACCATCGCACCGAAGACCGCTTCGAGACCGAGCCGTTGAGTTATCGCGCTCGTGGTGAGTATGACCACGACAGCGAGCACTGCAGGTGTCGTTCCTCCGGACCGCTCAGCAGCTCGAAGTCCGGCAGTTACCAGTGGGCGCCCTACGAGTGAGGCGACGACCAGGAACGCCGCGAGGGTGCTGATGGAGAGCAAGACGGCACCGGCGCGTAGTCCGGTAGTAGCCATCGCAGTGACTATTGAAAGGCCGAGCCAGCCGAGGACGTCATCCACGGTGCTGGACACCAGGATCAACTGTCCGATGTTGCGGTGCATCAACTTCAGGTCGATCAGAGTCTTCGCGATCACCGGAATAGCGCTCACACATAGTGCGACACCGAGGAAACCGGCGAATACCGCGCGCTGCGAGCTGTCAGCGAGCAATGACGCGGGTACCAGGCTTCCGGCGCCGATGCCGAGCCCGAGTGGTATCACCAGCCCGGGCAGACTTATCTTGACGGCCGTGCCGCCGCGCCGCTTGACCAGCGCGAGGTCGAGCTGTAGGCCAGTGAGCCCGACCAGCAACACGCAGCCGACCTGCCCGAACGCGTCGAGCGGCTGCATCTGCTCGGACTGCTGGGGAAACAGCGTAGCGAACCACGTAGGTGCCACGTTGCCGAGCAGCGATGGGCCGAGAACTATCCCGGTGAGCAACTCACCGACAATTCTCGGCATCCCCAACCTGTTCGCGAGCTGCCCGAGTATCAGGGCCGCAAGCAATAGAACACCGATCTGTAAAAGGAAGAGAAACAGTGTATGTCCACCGAGAGGCGGCACGGTGTCTTGTGCCAGTAGGTCCACTTTCGAAACTTTCTTACCGATGCGAGGCGTCGAGATACCGATTCGTGGAGATCGGAGTTCTGTGTCAGTCACCAGCAGAGGCCTCGCTGGGCATATGCAGGCCTTGCCACGAAGCGGTGACGACCGAAACTCACTCTGTGGGTGCGGTTTCCACTGTTGATATCACTGCGCGTCAGTCCAGCTCGGGCAGGTCGCACCCGGCACGCGCAGAACCGGCGCCGCCTTCCGAGTTCGTGGCTCGTCTTCGGCGAAACGCCTTATCGAGAGGAGTACGCAATGAACGTTCGCTCCACGGGATCGGGCTTGTTTTCGAGACAAACCTACGCGGAAATATCGGGGCGGCTCGATTGTACTTTTCCAGGCTTGTGTCGGATCGAGGCATAGCTGATCGCACCGCTGGTTGATGGTGTCGTGTGCGCACCGATCACGAGATTCAAGCGGTCGGCGTGTCGGCGGTCCCCGCCGGGATCACCCACCGACGCCCGTCGGCAGATACTCCGAGTCCATTGGCGAACATCGGCTTTCCGCCGTATTCGGGATTTCCGGGCCTGAGTTGTCTCATCGCGATGGTCCCCCCGAGCGCCGCTTCGACTACGGGCACGTGATGCAATCCGACAATATCGTCGCCGTCGCCACGTGCGTGATTGATCATTGCGTCGATGTCCCTCGCCTCGGCAGAGAGACCGGAGTTATCGGGCAGCGCGTCGTCGCGTGACGATATCCCGCCCACCAGGTCGACGAAGGCCTCGACCGGAGCGCCTTGCCGGCCGGTGACACGTTTGGCTTCCCGGAAATATCCCTGCTCGTCGCGCGTTTCGTAGAAAGCGAGGAGGAAGTTGTAGATCCTCTCGTACTCGTGCCGGATACGAGCTTCATACTCGTCGAAGCACGTCACCTCATCCAATTCACCAGCCAGCGCAGTGTTCACGGCGCGGGCGGCCATGAGACCTCCGTAGGTCGCCAGGTGCACTCCAGTCGAAATGACCGGGTCGACGAATAGACCGGCGTCGCCGACCAATGCCATTCCAGGGCACCACAACTCGGTGTGATGGTAGGAGTAGTCCTTGCGCACGCGCAGTTGGTCGTATGGCGGCGTAGTCGCGGTCGGGACTCCGTCGAGGTAGCTGTGCACGATCGGGCACTCGGCGATCATCTGATGATAAGCGGCCCGTCTGTCGCCGCGTAAACGATCGACGTGGTCGCGACGGACTACGACTCCTACACTCGTGAGGTCTTTTGCGAGCGGGATGTACCAGATCCAGCCACTGGGGAACGCCGCGGATAAGATATTGCCCGAGTTCGGAGGTGCGAGCCGCTTTCCGCCCGCGAAATAGCCGAACAAGGCGACGCTGCGGAAATCGGGAGACATCTGCCTATATCCGCCCACCGCATCCCGCAGACGACTGGTATTCCCGGATGCGTCGATCACCCACCGGCTCGTGGTTTGATGCTCCACACCCGCGCCGTCGAAGTGGCGAACCCCGCAGACGCGCCCACCGCTACGCAGGACACCTACCGCTTGATGGCGGTACTTCACCGTCACGCCACAGCGAGCAGCGTTGTCGAGCAGGATCTTGTCGAACTTCATCCGTTCGACCTGGTAAGCGTAGTCAGAGGGTCCGGCAAGCTGCGGCGACAAGGAGAAGGCGAACGTCCACACACCTGGATCACGACCCCATCGAAAGCTGCCGCCCCGTTTGGTAGTGAACCCGGCCGCAGCCACCTCTTCAGACACCCCGAGTAGGGGGCAGATTCCGTGAATGGTGGCAGGAAGTAACGATTCGCCGATCTGGTATCGAGGGAACTGCTCTCTCTCCAGCAGCAGCACTCGATGCCCTTCCTGGGCAATGAGAGTCGCGGTGGTAGAGCCGGCAGGCCCACCACCGACGACGATGACATCGTAATCCACCAAGTAGTCATCGTCGGACAGTTTCTGAGGCATGGCAGTAGATCCTTAAACGGTATTACGGGTGCGCTGGTGAATAGTTGTCAGTACTCACCGATCGTGTCGATCAGGTCGGCAGTCGGCGGACTCGGCGTACCGAAATCCGACCAGATCTGGAGGTCATGCTGATTGCAGTCGGCGCATCCACCCCTCGTATGCTGCACCCCACGCTGGCCGCAGTGGAAGCAGTAGGGACACGTCGAAGCACAGCCGGTCGTCCAACGGGGAAGTTCGCACTACCCATCGGTCCGGATACAGCAAGCTGCTCGGCTTCCATTCAAATATCAGCAACTGCGGATGTCGACAAAGTGGCTGTGGCAGAAGGAATAGCCGCGACCATCCGACTTTCGGCCCGAGTCCACGGAAGCGACAAGAATAGAAGGTCGCCTTCGGCCGTCACCGGATCAGCCCTGCCGTAGGGTAGGAGGCGGGCATCGGCCAAAGCACCAGCACGGACGTTCGAACACGACTTGACCGTCTCACGGCTTCGGTGCGGTCGGTAGGGGGGATATGCCTACTGTTTGCTTGCCAGCTGAGTTGAGTGGTGGTCAACGGTCGGCCAGAAAGTCGTGAAGGACAAGCGCCGAGGTCCGGGACTGGGCGGCAGCCCATGATGGGGAACTGGTGTTCCTACCCACCTAATTGTCTGTGCCTGCGAGTTCATATCCACCGGCCCGTGGTGGCCGGGGTTTTGATGAGGTCGGCGGCTTTCTCTGCGATCATCACGGTAGCTCCGTTGGTGTTGCCGCTGACGACAGCCGGCATCACGGAGGCGTCGACCACGCGTAGTCCAGTGATACCGCGCACCCTCAGTTGCGGGTCGACGACGGCGCGTTCGTCGATGCCCATCGTGCATGTTCCGACGGCGTGGTATTCGGTCTGCGACCACCGTTTCGCATGGTCGGCAAGTGCTGTGTCGTCCAGGGCGGTTTCGGTCGGCAGGTTCAAGTCGCGAAGGTATTTGGCGATCGGGCTCTGGCTGGCGATCTCCAGCGAGGCACGCAGCCCTGCGGTGATGTCCGCGACGTCGTCGGGGTGGGTGAAGTAGGCCGGGTCGATGTGGGGATGGGTCAGCGGGTCGGTCGACCTCAGCCACAACCGGCCACGGCTGCGCGGATGTGTCGATCCAGTCAGCATGGTGAAGTTCGGCAGCGGCGGGCTGGTGTGGCCATGATCGACGAACGCGGTCGCTCCACCGATCAATTGTACGTTGGGCACGTCGAAGCCACTGGTGGACATGAAGGCCCCTACTTCACCGCCGTTGGAGGCGAACGGGCCGCCTCGCCCGCTCTGCCAGACAGCCATGTTCTCGGGGACGGCCATGTCCAGTAGGTCGTTGGAGTGCTGGGTCGCCCACACCAGCGGCACCATGGTGTGGTCGTGCAGGTTCTCTCCTACCCCTGGTACGTCGGCGACGACGTCGATGCCCTGCGCGCGCAACTGGTCGGCCGGGCCGACCCCCGACAACAGCAGCAATTGCGGCGAGTTGATGACCCCACCGCTCAGCAGGACTTCGGACTCCGCATGCGCGGTGTGCTCGGTTCCGTGTTCGATATAGGCAACGCCCCTTGCTCGGTCGCCCTCGAGGAGGACTCGGGTCACGTGGGCGCCGACGCGCACAACAAGATTGGGCCGCAGCAGCGCCGGCCGTAGATATCCATCGGCGCCAGACCAGCGACGTCCGTTGTGGCAGTAGACCTGATAGACGCCCGCACCGATCTGGTCCGCGCCGTTGAAGTCGTCGTTGCGGGTCAAGCCCCATTCCGTCGCGGCGTCCACCCAGGCGTGGGACAACTCATGGGTGAACAACCGATCCTCGATGTGTAGCGGGCCCTCGCTGCCATGGAACGGGGAACTCAGGCGGCTATTGTGCTCGGCCTTGATGAAGTAGGGCAGCACACTGTCGTAGTCCCATCCGACGTTGCCGCGCTCGCCCCATCCGTCGAAGTCGATGCGATGTCCCCGGATATAAATCATCAGATTGATCGAGGAGGACCCGCCCAGTGTCTTTCCTCGCGGAAACGTCCTCGACCCATGATAATGCGCCTGCTTCTCGAGTTCGTAGTCCCAGTCGACCTCTGAGCCGAACAGCGAGCTGAACAGGGCCGGCACCTGGATGGCGTCCAAAGAGTCGGTCGGTCCGGCCTCCAAGAGGAGCACTCGAGCCGAGGGGTCCTCGGTGAGCCGGTTGGCCAGTACACAACCAGCACTACCCGCGCCCACGATGACGTAGTCGAAGTTCTCTGTCGTTGAAAACGATGATGTTTGAGTCATGTCACCACCGTAAGGACATCTGGGGTCGAATACAATCAGATGGCATATAACCCCAGATGGTGATATCGTAACGATATGTTTCCGGGAGTAAGCGACGGCAATGGCAATGAGCGTGGAAGGAACCGATGAGGGATTACGACGGTAAGACCGCGGCTGAACGCGCCGCCGAGCGACGAACGCGACTCATCGATGCGGGCTGTGAGCTGTTCGGCCAACGCGGTTACGCAGCCACGTCGATACGCTCCGTACTGCGGAAAGCAGGATTACGGGACCGCTACTTCGGCGAGAGCTTCGCAGATCTCGACTCGTTGCTGGCCGCCGTCTACGCACAACTGATCGACGAAGAGATCGCCGCCTGCCGCGCGGCGATCGCGAACACGACCGGGGCATCGGCGGGTGCCCGCGCCATGATCGACGCGCTTACGCGCTCGCTCGACAAGAATCCCGCACGCGGCCGCATCAAACTGCGCGAGATACTCAGCGGCGGACCGGTCGCCCTTCGGCAGAGACAGGACGGCCTGCACCAACTCGCCCAACTGGTCGCCGATCTCCTGCCCACGCGTTCGGCTCTGAGCAGGAACGAGGTACTACTGCTCGGACTCGCTATCGTGGCAGCCGCCGATGAACTCCTGCTTGCGTGGATCGACGGTGAACAAGGACTGACCCGCGGCGCTGTGGTCGACCTCGTGATGCTGGTGTTCGATGCGATCGCTCACCGGATGAGCTCCGGACTCCCCGCCAGCCTGAGCACGAGTACGTAACCAAAACCAATCGTGGCCAGCTCCGCGTCGCCGCCATTGTGGCGCTCAAATCGCTCGTAGGGTGGGACTATCGAATGCCAGCCTCCGATAGCGATTACCTCCCGGACGTTCCTCGGCGGTCAACCCTCGATCACATGTGCGTTGATCCGATTGGTGCCGTGCGGGTCTCGGCCAGTTCAGGCACGTACTTGTAGATCGCGGACCCCCAGCAGCGGGGCGGCCGAGGACACCCTCTCCTCCAGGCGGGTGAGGATGCCGCAGGCTTGTTGGATCTGTTCATCGTCATGGCCAGTGGCCGGCCGAGGCGCTGCCCGCGGCCGCGAGGCCCTCGCGGCGGCCCTGCACGATGAGCTGGCGGATGAACTCGCCAGGGACAGTGAAGATATGCAACACCGGACGCCGGCCGGGGGTGGTGGTGTCGATCGCCTCATACAGGGACCTGCGATTCCATACCGCCACCGTCGACGAGGTCAGGGTCGAAGGATCCCCGGACATAACTCCGGCGCAGTTTGTGGCTTTCTTCTGCTCGTCGATCATCGACGGATTCTTCACCGCTTTGCTGTCGACCACAGAGTGGAACTGAAGTCCGACGCGCACCACCCTCGGCGCATCGGCATCGATCGGCGACACCGATGAGACACCGGCCCGCTCAATCGTCGCTACGAGGCTGGTCTCCGGAAATTCGTGAATCAGCACAGCAGGGTGCAGCGACTACAGGTCACGACGGTGGCAGGGTTGCTGTGGTGTTGGAGCGGATCCGGTAGCGGTCGAGGATGTTTGTGCCGACGACGGTGAATCCGGGCACGGCGACCATCCCGCGCCCTGGTCCGCTGACGTGGGGGTGGTTCTGGCCAGGCAGGAGATCGAGGGCCTGCTCGAGCGGCTGGTCGATCAATCGCTGGTGACCGTGCACATTACATCAACCACGGTGCGGCATTTACTGCTGGAAAGCCTGCGGGTGTTCGCCCAGCAACGGCTCCACGAGCGTTCCACCAGCGAGGTGGATGAATCGGCCCGGATGGCCGCTCGCCACCGCCGCTACTACCATGACAAGGTCCTTACGCATCGGCTCACTGGTTCGGTCCCGCCGAGAAGCAACTGTTGGATTGGGCGCCCGCCGAATGGGACAACCTTCTGACCGCGATCGAGTCCAGCCTCACCGCCCCCGACGAAGCCGTGCCGAAACTGCAAATCTGGTGTGGTCTGATCGCGTTCCGCGTCCACCTCCCCCTGGCCACCAAGGCTGCTCAACTCACCGGGGGACTTGAACGTTGAGCGCCAAGACCGGCGTCGACATCGAGAAAATGGGAGCCCTCGGCCCCGAAATCACCACAGCGATGGGCATCGCCTACCTGAGATCCGCCGCCTGCTGGTCGCGTTCACGCTCACCCCGGTACATGTTGCCGATCACATCTGGGCCTGGTCGCGCTGGCGGCGACGCCGACAACACCAGGCCCGGTTATCGCACTACCGGCGCGGGGCCACCCACTGATCTGAGTACTGTCGCACGATGCACGCTAGTCCGGTGTGTCCTTGGCCATCAGAGTCAGAACCTTCAGGTGGCCTCGAGTACGCGGGTCGTTCGGGAACCGAGCATTGACCGCTGGCACGAAGTCCCCGCGCAGCGTGTGCAGGATCTCCCGCCTGCCCTGGTCCGGCAACGATTTCAGGTCAACGGCCCCCAAATTCTCATCGAGCACCGTCTTCAGCCATGTCTTCGTCTCTTGATCGGTGATCGAGCCATGCAGGAACTCGACTGCCCACTCGAACAGGCCGAACTGCGCTGTCCAGCCGTACTCCTGCGAGATGAAAATGTCCTTGGCCATCAACTTTCCACCTACGACGACCATGTGCGTCGACCCAGTACCGCTCGGCGATACAAGACGGTTACGACGAGTGGTCCGAACAATGTGGGCAGGCTAGCTGACGTTCTCTGCCTGGATGCCCCCAACAGTGGTAAACGGTGTGTGAAGCAAGGCGGGCATGCAGGCAGTCGAACTCACGCTTGTGTCCCGAGCCGGGAATTCGTTGAGTAAGTGCGTTGTAGGCTCGCGTGGAAGGGTCGGCCGGTGGCCGAGGTGGTGTTGACCGACGAGGGGCGGCAGACGCTGGAGTGGTAGTCGCGGCGAGCGAAGTCGGCGCAGGCGCGGCCGGACGGGCCGCGCACGATCACTGACGAGCAGGCCGACATAGATCCGGCAGGGTGCCGCCACGGATGTACCGGATGCGCTGTTCGAGTGTCAGTGTAGGTCGGGCGCTCATCTGGTCTGTCCGGTCGGGCTGTATGCGCATCGGTGGGCGTGGACGATGGCCTCGGGCGTGTGGGTGAAGATATGCGCGTCGCCGCCGGCGGGCAGGGCACCGATCGCGGCGAGGCGGCGTCGATGGTCCTCGCGCAGGCCGGACATCAGGACGGTGATGTGGCGGTGTTCCAGTTTGCCGATCGCGTCTTTGAGCACGAGACTGCCGGTGGTGTCCAAGGCGGTGATGCCGGACATGCGCAGGATGACCACACGCACGTCCGACACTTCGGCCAGCTCCAGCAGGAACCGATGGGCAGCGGCGAAGAACAGTGGTCCGTCGATGCGGTAGGCGACGATGTGGTCGTGCAGAAGGTCGTGTTCTTCGGTCAGGTGGTCGGTGTCGTCGACGGGCCTCTCGAGCGGGATCTGCTGCAGCCGAGCTTCTTTTGCGACCGACCGCAGGGCGAGCACGATGGCGATGCCGACTCCGACGACGACGGCGGTCACCAGGTCCAAGGCGACGGTGACGCCGAAGGTGATCGCCATGATGAGTGCGTCGCTGCGTGAGGCGCGGGCGATCGCGGCCAGCGACGCGGTCTCCACCATCCGTACGGTCGTCGCCAGCAGCACTCCGGCGAGGGCTGCCAGCGGGATGTCGGCCACCAGGGGTGCGGCCGAATAGATGATCGCGGCCAGCACGACGGCGTGGGTGAGTGCGGCGAGGCGGGTGTGCGCGCCGGAACGGACGTTGACCGCGGTGCGGGCGATCGCGCCGGTGGCGGGCACACCGCCGAACAGTGGGGCGGCGAGGTTGGCCATGCCTTGGCCGAACAGTTCGCGGTCGGGGTTGTGGCGGGTGCCCACGGCCATCGCGTCGGCGGCCGTCGCCGACAACAGCGATTCCAGTGCGGCCAGCGCCGCCACCGCCAACGCCGGCGCCAGTAGGGACCGGAGCTGGTCGAGGTGGACGAATCCCAGTGTGGGGGCGGGCAGTCCGGACGGGATTTCCCCGATGGGAGTCAGGTCCAGACCGAGCACCTGCGCAACGACGGTGGCGGCGGCCACAGCGAGCAACGCGAACGGCAGTTTCGGCAGATACCGTCCACCGACCAGGACAACAGCGGCAACCGTCAGCGTGGTGGCCGGCGTCAGGGGGTGTGGGTGCGACAGGAATTGGCTGACCGCGTCGATTGCCGACTGCCACACTTTCTCGCCCTCGGCATGGGCTATGTGAAGTGCGGACGGGAACTGTTGCAGTGCAATGACAACCGCGATACCAGCGGTGAACCCCTCGATCACCGGGGCCGGCATGTACCGTACCGCCCGCCCGATCCCGGCGACTGCGAGTACCACGAGCACGAGGCCAGCCAGCAGGCCCACGGCGAGCACCCCGCTCGCGCCATGCTGGCCGACGATCGGCACCAAGACCACAGTCATCGCTCCGGTGGGGCCGGACACCTGGAAGCGGGAGCCACCGAATACCGCCGCGACCGCGCCTGCGACTACGGCGGTGGCCAGCCCGGCGGCAGCGCCCAGCCCCGAGGAGATCCCGAAGCCGAGCGCGAGCGGCAGCGCTACCAGCGCCACCATAAGACCCGACAGTAGGTCCGCGCCGGGGGCGCGGACCGCGGGCCTCCAGTCCGACCAGCGTGGCAGTAATGCGAACGCGTTCACCGGGCGTCGGCCAGACGCAGCTTCAGCGCGGCCAACTGCTCACGCAGTTGTTCGGGCAGCCGATTGCCACCGATGGTGGCGTACCACTCGTCGATCGACGCGGTCTCAGCCACCCACTCGTCGAGGTCGACGGCCAGCGCCGCGGCGGCCAGTTTCCGGGATGCTTCCTCGAGTCCGGTCAGGTCGAGGCTCTCGGTAGTCGGCACAAACCCGATCGGTGTTTCGACGGCATCGGCGGCACCGTCCAAGCGCTCGAGTGCCCACTTCAACACGCGCACGTTGTCGCCGAAGCCTGGCCACAAGAATGTGCCGTCGGCACCGCGGCGGAACCAATTGACCTGGAAGATTCTCGGCAACTTCGCCGGATCGGCGGAGGATCCGAGCTTCAACCAGTGCGCGAAGTAGTCGCCGACGTGATAGCCCAGGAACGGCAGCATCGCCATCGGATCCCGCCGCACCACACCCACCGCTCCAGCCGCTGCCGCGGTAGTTTCCGACGACAGCACCGACGCGGTGAACACCCCGTGTGCCCAATCGAAGGTTTCGGCCACCAGCGGCACCGTCGTCTTGCGGCGGCCGCCGAAGAAGATCGCCGAGATCGGCACTCCGGTCGGATCGTTCCACTCCGACGCCACCGACGGGCACTGCTCGATCGGTGTGCAGTAGCGGGAATTAGGGTGCGCTGCGGGGAGTTTCGATTCGGGTGTCCAGTCTCGGCCACGCCAGTCGATCAGGTGTGTGGGCGGCTGCCCGGTGAGGCCCTCCCACCAGATGTCGCCGTCGTCCGTGCGGGCGGTGTTGGTGAAGATCGAGTTGCCCATGTCGATGGTGGCGATCGCGTTCGGGTTGGTTTTCGCGCCGGTGCCGGGAGCGACACCGAAGAATCCGGTCTCCGGGTTCGCCGCGTACAGCCGGCCGTCACGACCGAACCGCATCCAGGCGATGTCGTCACCGATCGTCTCGGCCGTCCACCCCGCCAAGGCAGGTTCGAGCATGGCGAGGTTGGTCTTCCCGCACGAGGACGGGAATGCCGCCGCGATGTAGTGGGTCTTGCCTTGTGGGGAGGTGAGTTTGAGGATCAGCATGTGCTCGGCCAGCCACCCCTCGTCGCGACCGAGCACTGAGGCGATTCGCAGTGCGAAACATTTCTTGCCCAGCAGCGCATTACCGCCGTACCCGGACCCATAGCTCCAGATCGTGCGCGTCTCCGGGAAGTGCGCGACGTATTTGGTCTTGTCACACGGCCACGCCACATCGGACTGTCCGGCGCCCAGCGGAGCACCGACCGAGTGCAGGCAGTGCACGAAGTCCGTTCCTTCGGTGAGCTTTTCCCATACGGGCGCGCCAGAGCGGGTCATGATCTGCATCGACACCGCGACGTACTCCGAATCGGTGATCTGCACACCGAATTTCGGGTCCTCGGCATCCCATGGACCCATGCAGAACGCGATCACATACATCGTCCGCCCGGACATCGCGCCGCGGTAGTGCTCGGTCATCACCGTGCGCATGTCCATCGGATCGACCCAGTTGTTGGTCGGGCCCGCATCCTCGCGACTGTCCGAGCAGATGAACGTGCGGTCCTCCACCCGCGCGACATCGTCGGGATCCGACACGCACCAGAACGAGTTCGGCTTCGCGGACAGGGGCACGAAGGAGCCCTTCTCGACCAACAGACCGGTGAGCCGGTCCCACTCGGCACGCGAGCCATCGCAGAAAACGATGCGATCCGGTGCGGTCAACTCCGCGACTTCGGCGATCCACGCCAGGACGCCTTCGTGATCGATCGGTGCCTGCATGCTCGCGGCAACATCAAGATGGTCGGTCACGACTGATATCTCCTTCGAAAACTATTAGGTTCCTAGTTTATAAAAATTGCAATCAGTGTTCAGGCGTCCCTCTCGGTGGCCACGGTCAGGCGGATTGTTCGAGGGCTTCGACCTGGCCGGCGATGACGCCGGTGAGGATTGCTCGTGCAACGCCCAGCAACTCGGCGACCTCAGGGGTGGTCAATTCGTAGGTCACAGAGAGTCCTTCGCGGCGCGCGGCCACCAGGCCGGCGCGCCGCAAGATCGACAACTGCTGAGACAGGTTGGCCGCCTCGATATCGATCTCGGTCAGCATCTCCGAAACGGCGTGCTCACGCTGGCTGAGCAGTTCGAGTACACGCACACGCACCGGATGTCCGAGCGTTTTGAAGAAGTCGGCCTTCATCTGATAAAGCGGACGTTGCGATCCCGGCATCGATGAGTCACACCCTTCCACTTCAATCGGACAGCAGGTATCGCCATCCATGATGGCTACACTGTTTGCAGAGTTTAGCAAACAGTGCAAACGCTGTAGCGGGGACACAGGGTGCAGCCGACATTCAAGAGGCCGACACTGCGCGTGAGACGAGGACGTCGTGGGCGAAGTTTCAGGGTGGACCGGCTGAAGAACATGCTCGCCGCCAGGCGGGCGACGGTATCGGCCGAGGGCGAAACCCGGGACGTGACAGAGCGTGAAGTGATCGACGCGGCAACAGCCTTGCCGGTACTCTCGCATTGCCGACGACGTTCGGGATGGAGACCTCCTTCACCTCGACCACCGGCGCGGCGGGTGCGGTCGGTGCGGCGAAAAGCCCGCGATCCTTCGGCGGGCCCAACGACACTGGCCTGGGCACGCTGAGTAGTCGCCGCAGGTGCTCGCCGAAGCCGGCCATGGGTCACAGGCCGGGGGTCGCCGCCGAATGGGGGATCGCGACGATCGACCGGTCGAAGGTGGAGGGTTGCGCTCGAAGCGCCTGGTAACGCGGGGGTGGCTGGATCAGCGGCCCTCAGAGGTATTCACGATCATCGAATAATGCTGGTGTGGTGGATGTTTGACAGTTCTCACCGCGCTCGCGCAGCGGATTCGCTGAACACCGAGAGAATTCGACTCTGAGACCAGGTGGTCGCGTTATCGGGGCCTGGCCATCCCCACTCCGGTAGATGCACGCCGTCAGCGACCGACAGTGACCGCGATTCCGGTTGCAGCTGTGGTGATTCAGGTGACCACCCCAACGCGCCTGCTGTTCGGCAGAGCGGCACCACACGTCCACCCGCGGCACTCCCCTGCCTCGGCCGCACGCCGTGCGCAAGCGTTGTAGGCGGCAGTAGAGCGTTGACCGCGGTGATATCGAGTCCGCGCGACGGCGGGTCGGCAATCGCCGCGACAACCCGCCGCGAGCCAGAGTGAGCAGGGCTTGACGGGCCGGGTCGAGTGTGCGCCGAGCCGTGCCGATCGCGCGGCAGTGTCGGCGGATCATCCCGGCGCCGAACTGGAGGGTCTGACGCGACACCGGCAGCACGGAACGGTGGAACAGCAACAGAATCCTTGGGGTGTAGCGTCGGTCGACAGCCGTCCTAGCGAGCACTACCTCGTATCCAGTCCAGGCGCGCCGTATCCAGTTCCGTTGATACCAGCAGGACCCGTGAAAGGCCCTTATCGCGGCCAGATGAAGTCCCCGCTACCTGCCATTTGCACCGCCTGCGACTCACCGTTGTCCGGCCCGCGTCGTCACAGGTGGGTGTGGTGCCGCTCGGCGAGTAGCTTCAGGTTGAGCAACTGCCGTCGAGCCATGATCAGGTCGCCGATGGACAATCCGAGCGCCACCCCGCGGCTGGTTTGCATGACCAGTTTGAACAGTAGGCGTGTCGTGTCGTGCCCCTCAGCCACGAGGACGTAGGACATGACGGCGCCCCGGATGGTGCCGGTCAGCTCTTTCCCCGGGTCAACCGAAACGATCCGGCCCAGCCTGCGTCCGCAGGCGGTCGTGAACCTTTCACCGACGTGCGGCTCAGGAAGATCTACCAGCTCGCGAGGTGAACGGCGACCCAGGTTGTCGATCCAATCGTACGAGTAGGGCGCCAGCCTCACTTGGGTGACCCATGGCCATACCGCTTCGGAAGGCGCCTGGACACTCACACCCCGCCACGCCTCCAGTGCGGGTGAGGCGAGGAAGTCGTCGCAGGGGTAGCGGCGCATGATCTCACTGTCGCTCACACCCCACCGGTCACCGATCATGCATCGATCTTCACTCCCCGCCGGCCTGCGTTCAAGACTTGCTTGCCACGGAACCTCCGTCGAGGCCAGTGAGCCACGCTATTTTTTATCACCATCATGACGAAACGCATCCATGTCATGGCCGGATAACTCTCCCCAACTGGCCGCCGGCGCCAAACTGGAACCGGCCACTGACACGTTGCCTACCAACAACATCCAGACACCGGGTCGTACATCATCCTGCTGGAATCAACCCTGTCGCCTTACACTTGGCCGAGGGTATGGCCTACCCCCAGCACATGCCGATTCCGCACCCGAATCGGCAATGTCGGTATTCGACACGAACACGCTCCAGCAAGGATTCGACATGACCACAACAATCAGCACTGCGAAAATTGCCCGCACGCCGGAAGCAGCTGCCACGGCGCTCGACGCCACTGCCGAAGAGATCGACCTCATGTCGATGTCCGAGCGGATCGATTTTCTTCGCGCTCTGCGCGCGGGTCCAGCCGCCGCGCTGGGTGCGGGCGACAAATGGCTCAATCTGGAAGGAGTCATCGCCTTCTTCCAGGACCAAAGCCTAGGGTCGCCAGGAACTTGGGTCTCCCATGTCAACGCTGGCGTACTCGAGGGCGTCGAGCGGGGAATCGCACTGGCTGTCGATCCGGACGGCAGCGACTTCGACAATCCCGGAGCCCGCGAGTGGGCTCGCTACCTCGAACTGCTTCGAACAGGTGAGCTCGACATCCCCACGGCGCATGCCAGCGCATGGAGCCGAGCGAAGAAAGTGGGAACAGACTATGGCGTCGCGCTCGCAGCCCGGCACGGTCTCGCCCCCACCGCTGTCGAAGAGCGATTCCTCCGGATCGCCGAGGGTTACAACTGGGCCATGAGCAACCGTGCGCCAGTCGACTTCCTGGTGGCCTTCGCCGGATATTTCGACGCAAGTCTGGCCGGCATCGACCCCGCAGCCGTGGACCGACTCTTCGCGGTCGGTAGTGCCGACGCAGCACGCCGTGGCTGCCAAATCGCCTACGCGGCCGCACTGATCGAACCCACGCCAGAATCCCTCACCCACTTCCGGCCACTGCTCGCGATGCTCCCGTCGATGTTCAACACATTGGCGCAGGAGGACTCCAGGTAGCGACGGCGCGCCTCGGCGGCGCTGAGCGCCTCCATCGGACACGCCCGACGCGAGCACGGTGAACGCGGCATCGGTGAGGTTGTCGGCAACCTCACCGATGCCCCGTGCCCTCGAGGCTTATTCAGCGGCAGGGTAACGGCTCCGTCGGCTGGGATGCGTGTGTCGCAGCGCAGGAAGGACAGCCTGCCCAGAAAATCGTTCTGCTACAAACCGTTTCGCTGAGCAAAACGAAATTCCAATGTCCTCTGCGCCAAAATTTTCCGAGGGGAACCGACCCGTCCAGGTGGAAGGCGAGCCAAAAGGACCTGTCGCCGCAATATTGAACGCCAGGCCCCGCAAGGCCCTCGGATGCAAGACACCCGCTGAGGCATTCGACGAACATCTACAATCCCTGCACCCCGCTGGTGTTGCGACGACCAGTCGAGCCCAAGTTGCGATCCCGCATCGCTGTGATGGATCAGTCCTTCGGTGATGGCGTGACCATCGTGGTCGCGCCGCCACAGCGCCGTCCTCAGTGCGGTGGCGACCATGACGGTGTCCTTGATCGTGGCGGCCTGCCAGCCCACGATGGAAGGGGAGAAGCAGTCGATCACGATCGCCACACACACCACCCCCAGCGTCGGAGGGCTTTCTCCATGATCGGCCCACCCGCACAGCGGGACCAGAACGGGACCGCAGGTGCTCCGACAGCTTGCCACTGGCCCCGGTGATCTCGCGGCGGTCCGGGTGCAGATATCGCTCGGTGGTCCGGCTGTCGGAGTGCCTGCGATCTTCTGGAGCACATGCAGACTCACCCCGCGTCAGCCGCGCCTGGTTGCCTTTGGCGCCCTTGTCCGCCACGCCACCCGGTGATGGTGTTGTCTGCAGCCGAACCCGCCACGTCCAGGTCTTGGTGTCGATGTCACCCGACCCGGCAGCTGGACACTTCGCCGATCCGGGAGGCGGTGCGCGCGGCGAGGATCACCACATCACCCCAGCCCTGATAGCGATCCGCGGAACGCTTCACGGATGCACCAGCCAGCGTGCCAGGGCCAACCAGTCGGGCAGTCCCAGCGAACGTGGGTCATCGAGTTTGGTTCCGTCGTGAAACTCGGCGTCGGTTGGTCGCGAATCTCGGCACCGTCTGCGGGGAGGGGATGTTTGTGATCGCGAATTTGGATACCACTGTTTCTCTGTGTCGGGTCTGGCCTGCCTTCCTGTGGAGACGGCGGTGGTGAGTGCGGTGAACCCCCCCGGCTTGTCTGGAGACTTTGATGTTCCCCGGGTTTCGTAGAGTCGACATACAGGACTTCAGGCCACGGGTTGGACGGACGATTGCATCATCTCGTACTCGATCGGAGATCGCA
>NZ_JBEZDE010000065.1:0-20383 GCF_040648115.1 Nocardia sp. NPDC049190 | reverse complement strand
GTCCGAGCGGCCGAAGCGCCCGCGCCGAAGGCGCAAGTCTCGGCCGCTCGGACGCGAGCCACCAAGGGGCCGCGAACACGCAGCGCCGCAGGCGCCGCAAATCAAACACAGTATTTTGTTGCGCATGGCCCGAACTCTGCTGGTTACCAATGATTTCCCGCCGCGGCCGGGGGGTATCCAGTCGTATCTGCAAGCGTTGGCCGGCGAGTTGCCGCCGGATGACCTGGTGGTCTACGCTCCGCGCTGGCGCGGGGACAGCCATCTGAAGTTCGATGCCAACCAGAAGTTCCAGGTGGTTCGGCACCCCACCACGCTCATGCTGCCGACTCCGCTGGTACTGCGCCGTGCCACGCGCCTGCTGCGCAGCGAGAGGTGCGACACGGTCTGGTTCGGGGCGGCGGCGCCGCTCGCATTGATGTCGTCCGTGCTGCGTCGGGCGGGGGCCGAACGCATTCTGGCCAGCACGCACGGCCATGAGGTCGGCTGGTCGATGCTGCCTGGTGCGAGACAGGCGCTGCGCGCCATCGGCGAGCACACCGACGTGGTCACCTACGTCAGCCGTTACACACGCCGCCGGTTCGCCTCCGCGTTCGGGCCGAACGCCGCGTTGGAGTACCTGCCGCCCGGCGTGGACTCCGAAGTATTTCGGCCGGATCCGGCGGCGCGGGCGCATTTGCGCGACCGCTACGGTCTGGGTGACCGTCCGACGATCTTGTGCCTGTCTCGGTTGGTTCCGCGTAAAGGGCAGGACGCGCTGATCGTCGCCATGCGTGACATCCGCGAGCGGGTGCCGGGCGCGGTGCTCGTGATCGCGGGTGGCGGACCGTTCGAGGACAAGCTGCGTAGGCTGGCGATCACCGTGGGCGTCACCGACGATGTGGTGTTCACCGGCCGGGTTCCGTCCGGCGAGCTGGCCGCGCATCACACACTGGCCGATGTCTTCGCCATGCCGTGTCGGACCAGGGGCGCGGGTCTGGATGTGGAAGGCCTCGGCATCGTCTATCTGGAGGCTTCCGCGTCCGGGGTTCCGGTGGTGGCGGGCAATTCCGGCGGTGCGCCGGAGACGGTGATCGAGGGCAAGACCGGTCGTGTGGTGGATGGCCGCTCGGTGCCGCAGATCGCGGATGCGCTGGTGGAGATCCTGTCCGATCGGGATGCCGCGGCCCGGATGGGTGCGGCGGGTCGTGCGTTCGTAGAGCAGCAGTGGCGCTGGGACCGATTGGGCGCGCGCCTGCGACAGCTGCTGCGGTGATCCGCGCCGCATCCATTACGCTCAGCGGAGTGAGCAGTATCCAGGTCGCAGATCAGACCTTTGTCGCCGCATCGGGGTCCGCCGTCGCCGACCTGCTGACGGGACCGAACAATTGGCGCCGTTGGTGGCCGGATCTGACTTTGGACGTCCGAGAGGACCGGGGGGACAAAGGAATCCGCTGGTCGGTGCGCGGCGCACTGACCGGGACCATGGAAGTGTGGTTGGAACCCTCGATGGATGGGGTGATCCTGCATTATTTCCTGCACGCCGATCCGGAGCCCGCACTGCCCGCGGGCCGGCTCGCCGCGGCCAACCGGGCACGCCGGGTCGCGGGCAAGACCATGTCGTTCGAACTGAAGTCCCGGCTGGAGGCCGGCCGGCCGGCGGGTGTCGCGCCGGCGCAGGTTGCTTGACCTCCCCGTGAAACCGACGCTGAAAGGAATCGCTGTCCGCATGGCCGACAGGACCCAGAGGTCGATCATCATCGAGGCCCCGTCGCAGCAGGTGATGGCCGTCATCGCCGACCTGGAGTCCTACCCGGAGTGGGTATCGGCGGCGAAATCTGTCGAGGTGCTGGAGAAGGGGCCCGGTGGCCGGGCCAAGACCGCGCGCTTTGTGCTGGACGCCGGGGTGGTGAAGGACAACTATGTGCTGTCCTATACCTGGCGCGGCGACGCCAAGGCGGTCAGTTGGACGCTACTGAGCGGTGAATTGCAGAAAGCACAGAACGGGACCTACGAGCTGATCGATCAGCCCGACGGCGGCACCGAGGTGGTCTACACACTGACCGTCGATTTGACGATCCCGATGATCGGCATGTTCAAACGCAAGGCGGAGAAGGTGATCACCGACACCGCGCTGAAGGAACTGAAGAAACGGGTCGAAGGCTGACCGCGCACAAGACCCGGGTCGAGCTGTTCATCGGCAAGGGTGGGGTCGGCAAGACGACGCTTGCGTGTGCCGCGGCGATGTCGGAGGCCAGGTCGGGTCGCCGTGTGCTGATCGCCTCGCTCGATCAGGCGCATTCGCTCGGTGACGCGCTCGGCTTCCGCTTTCCGCACGATCCGGGGACGGTGAGCGGTGTCGCCACCGTTCTTCCCGGCCTCGACGTGATCGAGGTGGATTCGCTCGCGTTGCTCGAGGACCGGTTCCGCGAGGTGGTACGGATGATCTCGACCGGTCGCGGGCATGATCACGGGATCGATGTCGCTGCTCTGGATCCGGCCGAGCTCACCGGGCTACCCGGCGTACAGGAATTGTTGATGCTGGTCGAGATCGCGCAGTTCGCCGCGGAGGACGACTGGGATCTGATCGTCGTCGACTGCCCGCCCTCGGCGGACATGTTGCGCATCATCACAGCGCCGGACACCCTGCTCGGCTATCTCGAGCGGATCTGGCCGCCGCACGCGCGGGCGATGAGTGCCGTCGGCACCGATCTGCACCGCGCCGTGCTCGCGGCCGTGGTCGAGCGGATAGTCAAGGCGGTCACCGAGGTTCGCGATCTGCTGGCCGACCATGTGCGCACCGGAGCGTGGCTGATCACGGTCGCCGAGCGAGTAGCTGTGGCCGAGTCCGAGCGGGTGCGTTCCGCCGCGGCGCTACTGGGCTTGCGGTTGGACGCCGTGGTGGTGAACAAGGTGCTTCCCGAGGTCGCGCCGCCGAACGGTCCGGTCGAGGACCAGCACCCCGCGGTGCACTGGTATCTGAACCGGCACGGCGAACAGCTGGACGTGATCGCCGAATGGCGGGGCAAGATGCCAGGTATTCCCGTGGTGATCGCGCAGCACACCGGGCCGGAGCCGGTCGGGCTGAGTGCGCTGGCCGCGCTGTCGTACGCGGTGGGCTCGGCACGGAGCACCGGCGACGTCACGCTTATGCTGGGCGACATTCAGACGGAGGTCGACGCGGTTTCCGGCGGACCGGTGGTTCGATGGGAATCGGGTGCCGGGCTGCAGTCGGTGTACGCGTTGCGCATGCACCTGCCCGTAGTCGACGCCGCGACGCTGCGCCTTGGCCGAGTGGAGGACGATTTGATCGTGGGAGCGGATGGTGTCCGGCGCCGGGTGCGGTTGGCGCCGGTCTTACGGCGATGCGCGGTCGACGGCGCGGTGTTGGACGACGGCTATCTGGTTGTCCGATTCCGTCCCGATCCACTGGTCTGGTCGCACGCATCCGAAGGCCACGAACATGACCGCTGACGCGAACCCGCGCACGGGCGGGGAAAGGGCGCCGGATGAGATCGCCGAACTCGTCGCGGAGCTGAAGTTGCTCGCCGAGGCGGCGCTGGAGCGGGTCGAGCCGGTGCTGCGCGGCGCCGCCGAGGAGCGAACCGAATGGGCGAGTTGCAGCTGGTGTCCGGTGTGCGCGGCCGCGGCACTGGTGCGCGGCGAGCACCATGAGGTGCTCGCCGCGGTCGCCGAGCACGGCACCGCGATCGTCACCGTGCTGCGTGAGGCGCTGGCGGGGGTGCCGGTCGAGCCGGTACTGCGACCGGACGCCGACCCGGAAACCGGTGTGCCGCATCGGCACGCTTCGCGCGAGGACGCGGGCGATCACGCGCGTCCGCGGTACGTCGACATCCCGGTGACGATTCATCCATGACGCACCACATGACCGATGCGCGAGAGCTGACCGTCGGAATCGACGTCGGCGGCACCAACATTCGTGCCTCCGTGATCGACGGTGGCGGCGAGGTGCTCGACACCGTGCAGGCGCCCACCCCGCATTCGGCGCGAGCGCTGGAGGACGCGCTCGACCGTGCCGTCCGCGAGTTGTGTCGCAGACATCCGATCAGTGCGGTGGGGCTTGCCGTCGCGGGGTTCATCAACGGCGACCGTTCGACCGTCCGTTTCGCCCCGCATCTGCCCTGGCAGGACGCTCCGGTCGCGCAGCGACTCACCGAGCGCCTCGGACTGCCGGTGATCCTGGAGCACGACGCCAACGCGGCCATGTGGGCCGAGTATCGGTTCGGCGCCGCGGCGGGTGGGAGCAATGTGGTGCTCATCGCGATCGGCACCGGGATCGGCGCCGCCCTGCTCGTCGACGGCCAGCTGTATCGAGGAACGCACGGCGTCGCACCGGAACTCGGCCATCTGCAAGTGGTTCCGCAGGGACGAGCGTGCCCATGTGGCAAGCGCGGATGCTGGGAGCGGTACTGCAGCGGTACTGCGTTGGCCGACACCGCAATCGAGATGCTCGCCACCGACCCGGTGCGATCGGTGTTGGCCAAGGATGTGTTGCGTGACCCGGGCTCGCTGACCGGGCGGCGGGTCGCGGGCGCCGCGCAGGACGGCGATCCGCTCGCGGTGCGGGTGCTGGCCGACTTCGCCCGCTGGCTCGGGCTCGGGCTGGCCTTTGTCAGCGATATCTTCGATCCGGATCTCGTGGTCATCGCCGGTGGGGTCAGCAGTTCGGCGCCGCTGTTCCTGGACGAGGCACGGGAGGAGTACGCGCGAGCGGTCACCGGCGCGGGACACCGTCCGCTGGCTCGGATCCGGACCACCCAGTTGGGCGAGGCGGCGGGGATGATCGGCGCAGCCGACCTCGCCAGGGCCGCGCTGCCCGCCGGCGCTCGGAAATCCGCCCGCGTGGCGCGAAGCAGTCCTTGAGCGGGCGGCGGCCATTGTCACCGCGCGGCAAGACCTCGTCGCCATCGGCCGACACGCCGTCGGTCGTCGTCGGTCGTCGTCGAGATCGAACTGTGGTGAGATTCGCCTCTGCGGTTGGATGTGATCTTGCACCAGCGGTAAAGTCGGCAATTGACGCAGGTACCCGCTACTATCCCGGTCCCGGGGGAAGGACGTCATGTTCTACTGGCTGCTGAAGTTCGCGCTGCTGGGACCGTTCATTCATCTCTACAATCGGCCCACGGTCGAGGGTGTGGAGAACATTCCGGCGGACGGGCCGGCCATCATGGCGGGTAACCATCTCTCCTTCGCCGACTGGCTGTTCGCGCCGTTGCTGAGCCCTCGGCGGATCAACTACCTCGCCAAGGCCGAGTACTTCAATACCCCGGGCATCAAAGGCCGGTTCCAGAAGTTCTTCTTCAGCGCCTCGGGGCAGTACCCGATCGACCGCAGCGGCGCCGACGCTGCCGAGGACGCGCTCAACGCGGCGCGCAAGTTGCTCGACGAGGGCCGGCTGGTCGGTCTCTACCCGGAAGGCACCCGCTCGCCCGACGGCCGCCTGTACAAGGGCAAGACCGGGATGGCGCGGCTCGCACTGGAGACCGGTGTCCCGGTGATCCCGGTCGCCGTCACCGGCACCAACGAGGTCAGCCCGCCCGGACCATTCCGCTGGCGCCGCCGCAAGGTCACGGTCAAATTCGGCAAGGCGATCGACTTCTCCCGCTACGAGGGCATGGGCGGCAACCGCTTCGTCGAGCGCTCCGTCACCGACGAGGTGATGTACGAGCTGATGCAGCTGGGCGGCCAGGAGTACGTCGACGTCTACGCCGCCAGCCTGAAGAAGGGCGTGCCGAGCGGCAGCCGGCCCCGGGCGGCGCGTATTCCCGACACTGCGGCGAGCTGACCGGCGCCTTTTCGCCGGGCGACTGATGGTCCCGATGTCGGTGTGGACCGAGCTGTGCGGATTCCGGTCGACGGCCGATCCGAATACTGCGGTATCCACGCTCGGATTCCTGTGCGGCGTCACGCATGTCGGTGTGGACGTGCTCCGCCGACACCCGCCATGTCACATTCGGCCGCGGCGGTCGTCGACCAGCCCGGTACCGGTATCTGTCGTTCGCCGCCTCGAGCTCGGATCCGGCTAGGCGAAGGATTGCGGACCGCTGCTGGATATCTTCGTGCTGGATAGGCGTACCTACGGGGACGCCGATATCAGACCGATACGGTCGCATTTTGGTGCGGCGCAAACGGGGGTGGTCGATCGACAGTCCGCGCCGGTCGCCGGCGGCCTGGAAGATCATTGCCAACGACCTGCCGCTCGCCCTGGTCGTCAAGGACGGTGGACACACCACCGTCGTGTACGAGCATTCGCCAACGGCTCCCCCGGCGTGCCGTCGGATCGCGAGAGCGAAATCGCCCGTGTGCTCGCGGCGAACAAGGCGAACAAGGTCGCCAACGTCGTATGGTTCACCGCGGACGTGCGCTATACGGCGGCGCACCACCATCCACCCGACCACGCGGCGTTCACGACTTCGACGAGTTCTGGGAGTTCGTCTCCGGGTCGCTGAACGCCGGCCCACACGGCCCGAATCCGCTCGACGGCACGTTCGGCCCAGCGGCGGTGTTCGTCCATGCGCCGCTGGAGCAGAACAACCCACCGCTGGATGCCTACCAACAATTCGGCGAGGCGCGGATCGGCGGGTAGTAGGCAGGAACTGACCGTCGACCTGGGCGACGCGCGCGGATCCGTCCTGTTCGGCAAGCGCCTCGCGCTCCCGGTCCGGTAACCCCGATTCGGGTGCGCGTCCCGGGCCGCGCTGTGGTTAGCTTTCGTGCCATGAGCACGCCGCAGATTGTCTCCAACGCCGAAGAATTTCTCCCCCGTGATACCGCCGATGTCGTTCGCACGATTAGGGATTCACGCGGGCGATCGGAACGGCTGATGGTCCGCGGCGGCGAGCTGATCGATGAGGGTCTTGCACTGCCCGCCCAGCCGACCGTCGTCTCGCTGCGCCGGATGGACCAGGTGCTGGACATCAACCTGGGCAGGCGCACCGTCCGGGTGCAAGCGGGCGCCAAGCTGTCGGACGTCGACCGCAGGCTCGGTGCGCACGGGCTCGGCCTGCCCGTCGTCGGCGACCACCGCGACATCACCGCGGGCGGCTTCGCCTCGGTCGGCGGCGTCAGCGCCGCCTCGCACAAGTACGGCTTGTTCATCGACCAGATCGTCGATCTGGAATACGTGGACATCGACGGGCGCATCGGCACCTGCGGCCGCACCCACCACACCGAGCGGTTCCAGCGCATCCTCGGTGCGGGCGGACGCGCGGGCATCATCACCGCGCTCACCCTGGACGCGATCGAGGTCGACAAGGCACACACCTGGCTGACCACCACCGCAGACCGATTCCTCGACTTCGACTCGTTCGTCGAGCACGCCTACGCCGAGATTGCCCGGCCCGGCACGTCCGCCCTGCAAGTCGGCCGCTGGGTCGATACCGCACCGCTGAAGGTGGCGCGTCCGGTCGGCACCGGACACGTGCAACTGGGCACCGTGCGTTTCGGCCAGTGGTCGAGTCTGCACCCCACGGCCCCCACCCGATCGCTTCGGGCTCGACGTGAAGTCGGATCGCGGGCTCGGAAATCGCTGGGCGCCATCGCCTCCGCCGCGGGCGGCAAAGCCGGCACTCCGGTGCGCAACGCCGCCGCCGGCGCGGTGCTGTTCGCACCGAAGGTGCAGACCCTGCGCGACGCCGAGTATCTGGCCGACACGGCCCTCAGCTCCTCCGAGCGTGGACCGGCCTACCGGGTGGGCATTTTCGCGCCGCTGTCGAGCTATACGTCGGTGTTCTACCGTCTGCACGATCTGTTCGCGGGGCACCGTGAGCGCACCGGCTGCTTCACGGTGATCTCCGCGATGACCTACGGCGTGCGCTCGCGCTACCTGCGCTCGGAATCGGCCGCCCGCGGCCTACCTCCCGAGGACCACGGACTGATCACCTTCACGTGCCGGTTGCGGCCTGCTGCGGTGCCTTCGGAACTGCTGCGCGACATCGTCTCCGGCATCGATGAGATCTGCCGCTCGGAGAATGCGCTGCGCTACGAAAACTGTGTTTAACCACTGTGTGTGGTTCGTAGCGCCTGCGGGGCCTCGGTGCTCGCAAAACAGCGCTTACCGGCGGAGGAAGCGCGGTATTCGTCCCGACTCTTCGTAAAACCGACCTTGGTGTGTGGTGCGAGTTCTGTCGGTCAGTCTGGCGCGGGGCACTCGTGCACGCGCTGGAGGCGGCGTTGGCGACGTCGTAGGAGCCTGTCGCAGCGGCCCCCTCGGTGTCCGACACTCCCGTCGTACCGGACTCCGAGGCCGGCCGGGGTTCCTGGGTGTCGAGGCGTGACCGATGGGTGTCAGAGTGGGTTGAGCCGGGCCGCGAGCAGGCAGAACTCATTACCTTCGGGGTCGGCCAGGACATGCCACTGCTCTTGCCCGGTCTGGCCGATGTCGGCCGGGCGGGCGCCGAGCTTCAGAAGGCGTTCGAGTTCGGCGTCCTGATCGCGGTCGGTCGCGTTTACGTCGATGTGCAGCCGGGATTTCCCCTGCTCCGGCTGATCCCTACGACTGAGGATGATCGTCGGCTGCGGTCCGCCGAACCCTTCGCGCGGCCCGATCTCCACCGAGCCGTCGTCCTCGCGATCGAGCACGACGAAGTCCAGGACCGCACACCAGAACCGCGCCAGCATCTCAGGGTCGCGGCAACCGAGCACGAGCTCACTGATACGACATGCCATCAACGAACCTGCTCTCAGCCTGGAAACTGCCAGGAAGACCGCGCGCGGACCTCATGGGCCCCAGCAGTGAAAACAATCCCGCAACTGTACCGGACGAGACGATGCCCAAGCGAAATGATTCCAGCGCCGCCCCCTGTCCGGACAGCCCGGCGAGGCCGCTGGTCGTGCCAGGAAAAGCTGACTTCGAGACACGACCAGCCGAGGACGCGTCGCTGTCAGGGTGTTGATGATCCCCGGAAAGCAGACGAGGGCCCCGAGTCGATCGACTCGGGGCCCTCGTCACGAAACTCACGGCTGATGCCACACAAGCATCGCTGACCTACCAGGCGGCCAGAACCAAGCCAAGCGTTTCACCGCCGGTTCGACCCGACATGCCGCGGTACCCGACAACCAGCGGCACATCCGCCGACCAGGGTGAGTTCAGTGCTTTTCCGGGCCGAGGTAGTACTCGAACACCAGACCGGCGGCCGCGACCAGGATGCAGACGACGCCGATGCCGATCAACCAGAACTGGAAGAACGCCAGACCGAGTGCGGTCACCGAACCGGCTGCGGCCAGGGTGATCGGCCAGAAGCTGCCGGGCGAGAAGAAGCCGAGGTCACCGGCACCGTCCACGATCTCGGCGTCCTCGTAGTCCTCTGGACGCAGATCGAGTCGGCGTGCGACGAAACGGAAGTAGGTGCCGATGATCAGCGACAGGCCCGCGGTCAGCACGGTGGCGGTGGTGCCCGCCCACTCCACGCCGGTGCGCGACTGGCCGGTGAAGAAGCCGTAGACCACCGCCACGATGATGAAGAACACCGTGAGCAGTTCGAAAATCCGCGCTTCGATCTTCATGTCAGATCAGTTCCTCACTTGCTCTCGGCCGCGGCCGCGCTCTTGGTGTCGCGCTTGGTATCGAACGGCGTGGTGGAGGTGGCGACAGGGGACTCACCGATGGACCCGAGCGCCTCGGCGTTGGTCTTGCCCGCCTTACGCGCGTCCAGGTACTTGGTGAACTTCTCCGGCGAGACCGCGCGGACCTCGAAGTTCATCATCGAGTGGAAGGTGCCGCACATCTCGGCGCAGCGGCCGACGAACGCGCCCTCCTTCTCGATCTCGGTGATCTGGAAGACGTTGTCGGAGTGGTTTTCCTTCGGATTCGGCATCACGTCGCGCTTGAACAAGAACTCCGGCACCCAGAAGGCGTGCACCACGTCCGCGGCGGCGAGCTGGAATTCGATGACTTTGTTGGTCGGCAGCACCAGAACCGGAATCTCGGAGCTGGAGCCGATCGTCTCGACCTTGTCGTAGTGCAGGTAGGACAGGATGTCGTTGTCCGGCTTGCCGTGTACCGGGCCCGGCTGGGGGTGACCGTCCTTGGTGCGTTCTTTGTACTCCTCGAGCTGCTCCTGGTTCGCGGCCTCACGCGTGGTGTCGATGCCGTCGAACTTGTAGCCATCCTTGAAGTCGACTTCGCGGTAGCCGAACTTCCAGTTCCACTGGAAGGCGGTCACGTCGATCGTCACGTCGGGGTCGGCCACCTTGTCGTGCACGTAGTTCTGTACGACAACGGTGAAGTAGAACAGCACCGCGATGATGACGAACGGGATCGCTGTGTAGGTCAGCTCCAGCGGCACGTTGTAGCCGGTCTGCCGGGGGAACTCCGGCGAGTCCGCCTTCTTGCGATGGAAGGCGACCGTCCAGAAGGTCAGGCCCCAGACCAGGACGCCCATGGCCAGCGCGGCGATGACCGACCAGGTCCACAGCTCGCGCATCCGGGTGGCCTGCGGCGTGACGCCCGAGGGCCAACCGAACCTCAGCCAAACATTGTCGATCGAGCAGCCCGAGACGAGCACCGCGGTGATCCCCAAGGACACCGCCAGCCCGGCCCGCCGAAGGATGCGGCCCTGCCGACCCCGGGCGGGTCGTGCCCCGATCTCTTCGCTCGCCTTGTGCGCCACGCTCACGCCTTCCTGGTCGCCACACATTCCGACAGTGCATTGTCAGGGTTGCGATCACCCTTGACAATGCATCTTCAGCACGTTTCAGGGCCCCTCCGGGCCGGCGCGACAGCGCACGGGTCGCCTGAGAGAGACCTGAGTACTACGCAGCGTAGACCAAACGGACGGCTGGTCCGTCGTCGGGTCGGATTCGACACCCCACCCGACCGTGCCGGGGTCACCGCCACCGGCGTGTCCGACCCGGACGCGGTGCGCATGCCACGCGGACCCGGTGCGTGCGGCATACTCGGACAGTAGATTTCATCCCCGCGCTCCGCTCGGTGAGCGCGTACCCGACTGCGCGAAACGAGGTTGCCGACGCCGTGTGTGGACTGCTCGGATTTCTGACATCTGACGAGGCAGCACCTGGCACGGTGGAGCAGGTCTACGAAGCCTTGCACTGCGTGCGCCACCGCGGCCCCGACGAGCGCGGCACCTGGCACGACGATCACCTGATCGTCGGCTTCAACCGGCTGTCGATCATCGACATCGAGCACTCGCACCAGCCGCTGCGCTGGGGTCCGCCGGACAACCCGGACCGCTACGCGCTGACTTTCAACGGCGAGATCTACAACTACCTGGAGCTGCGCGCGGAGATCGCCGACGCGCATGCCGCCGACTTCCCGGACGGGACGATCTTCCGCACCGAAGGTGACAGCGAGGCGATCGTCGCCGCATTCCACTACTGGGGCCCCGAGGCGGTGCGTCGACTGCGCGGCATGTTCGCGTTCGCCATCTGGGATACCGAAACCGAGGAACTGTTCCTCGCGCGCGACCCGTTCGGTATCAAGCCGCTGTTCCTGGCGACCGGGCCGGGCGGCACCGCGTTCGGCAGCGAGAAGAAGAGCCTGCTGCAGCTGCTGCCCGCACTGGGGCTGAGCGACGACCTGGATCCGCGGGCCCTCGAGCACTACACGGTGCTGCAGTACGTGCCGGAGCCCGAAACGTTGCACAAGGACGTGCGCAGGCTCGAATCGGGCAGCTACGCCACCGTACGGCCTGGCGCGGCGCCCGCGATCGCCCGCTGCTTCACCCCGAAGTTCCAGGTCCGCCCGTTCGCACCGGGCTCGGCGGCGGCACGCTACCGGGAGATCGGCGCCGCGCTCGAGGACTCCGTCGCCAAACACATGCGTGCGGACGTCACCGTCGGCTCGTTTCTGTCCGGTGGCATCGACTCCACCGCGGTCGCGGCACTGGCGATGCGGCACAACCCGAAGCTGATCACCTTCACCACCGGGTTCGAGCGCGAAGGCTACTCCGAGGTGGACGTGGCCGCCGAGAGCGCCGAGGCGATCGGCGCCCGCCACATCGTCAAGGTCGTCTCCCCCGCCGAATTCGCCGCCGCGATTCCCGAAATCGTCTGGTACCTCGACGATCCGGTGGCCGATCCGGCGCTCGTTCCGCTGTACTTCGTGGCCAAGGAAGCCCGTAAGCATGTCAAGGTGGTGCTCTCCGGCGAGGGCGCGGACGAGCTGTTCGGCGGATACACCATCTACCGGGAACCGTTGTCGCTGAAACCCTTCGAGCGCCTGCCCAGCGGGCTGCGCAGGCTGGCAGGCAAGCTGTCGGAACGGATTCCGGACGGCACCCGGGGCAAGAGCCTGCTGCACCGCGGTTCACTCCCCCTGGAGCAGCGTTACTACGGCAACGCGCGCAGTTTCAACGACGCCCAATTGCGTGCGGTGCTGCGCGAATTCCGCCCGGAATGGACCCACCAGGACGTCACCGCGCCGCTGTACGCCCAATCCCGCGGCTGGGACCCGGTGGCGCGCATGCAGCACTTGGACCTGTTCACCTGGCTGCGGGGCGACATCCTGGTCAAGGCGGACAAGATGACCATGGCCAACTCGCTCGAGCTGCGCGTACCGTTCCTGGACACCGAGGTACTGCGGGTCGCCGAAGGAATTCCGTTCGATCAGAAGATCACCAAGGAGACCACCAAGTACGCGCTGCGCCAGGCATTGGAGGGCATCGTGCCGCCGCACGTGCTGCATCGCGCCAAACTGGGCTTCCCGGTTCCGTTGCGGCACTGGTTGCGCGGCACCGAACTCTATGACTGGGCCCAGCAGCAGATCGCCGAGTCGCAGACCGACCACCTGCTGAACAAGCGCGCGATCAGCGACATGCTCGTCGCGCACCGGGCCGGAACCTCCGACCACAGCCGCAGACTGTGGACTCTGTTGGTGTTCATGGTGTGGCACGGCATCTTCGTCGAAGACCGGATCAAACCGGAGATCCAGGAGCCGGTGTACCCGGTCTCGCTGTAGCCCCCTCGCCGGGTATTCAGGCCGCACTAGTCGAGTAACACCCGGTGTCGTTCAGGTCCTGCGTCGAGTGGTACGCGAGTTCTGGGTGTTCCCGACGAGTACCAATGTGCCCCCGAAACGCATATCCGCCGGTCATGGTGCCGGCGACCGGGGTCGGGGGCGACGCACGGCGACATTCCTCGACGAGGCGGCCGCGCTGTGCGCGAATGTCGCCGCGGTCGCCGGGCAACTGGGTCTACCTGCTCGCTCCAGCGGCGCGTTCGGCGAGCAAGCGCATCACGCCCGGGTCCGCCAGGGTTGTGACGTCACCGATGGGACGGTTCTCGGCAATGTCACGGAGTAGGCGGCGCATGATCTTGCCCGAGCGGGTCTTGGGGAGTTCAGGGATGATCATGATTTGTCGTGGTTTGGCGATCGCGCCGATCTCGTGGGCGACATGGTCGCGCAGTTCGGTGATGATATGCTCGCCGCCGTCGCCGGCGGACTCCCTCAGGATCACATAGGCGCAGACCGTTTGACCGGTGATCTGGTCGGTAGCGCCGACCACCGCAGCCTCTGCGACCTTCGGGTGTGCGGCGAGGGCGGACTCGATCTCGGTGGTGGAAAGCCGGTGGCCCGAGACATTCAAGACGTCGTCGACGCGGCCGAGTATCCAGATGTGGCCCTCGGCATCCTTTTTGGCGCCGTCACCGGCAAAGTACTTCCCTGGCCAGCGCGACCAGTAAGTCTCCTCGAAGCGCTGGTCGTCACGCCACAATGTGCGCAGCATCGCGGGCCATGGCTCCTCGAGCACGAGGTAGCCACTGGACCCCGGCGATACGGAGTTGCCCTCGTCGTCGACCACATCCGCAACGATGCCCGGCACCGCGGTCATCGCCGAGCCTGGTTTCGCGGTGGTCACGCCCGGTAGAGGCGAGATCATGATCGAGCCTGTCTCGGTCTGCCACCAGGTGTCCACGACCGGCGTGCGCCCACCGCCGATGGTCTCGCGGTACCAGACGTAGGCTTCCGGGTTGATCGGCTCACCAACGGACCCGAGTAGCCGCAGCGAGGACAGGTCGAAGTTCGCGGGGATGTCGTCGCCCCATTTCATGAACGTCCGGATCGCGGTCGGTGCCGTGTAGAGGATCGTCACGCCGTACTGCTCGATGATCTCCCACCAGCGGCCCTTGTGCGGGGAGTCCGGCGTGCCTTCGTACAGCACGGAGGTGGTCCGGTTCGCGAGTGGCCCGTATACCAGGTAGCTGTGTCCGGTAACCCAGCCGATGTCCGCGGTGCACCAGTAGATGTCGGTTTCAGCTTTGAGGTCGAAAACGCCCCAGTGCGTGTACGCCGCGGCGACCAGATAGCCACCGGAAGTGTGCAGAATGCCTTTCGGCTTGCCGGTCGTGCCGGAGGTGTACATGACGTACAGCGGATGCTCGGCGTCGAAGAACTCGCAGGCGTGTTCGGTGGACTGTTGCTCGACCAGATCGTGCCACCACACATCGCGGCCGCCGTTTTCCACTGGCTTCCATCGCACTTCCTGCCCGGTGCGACGTACGACCAGCACTCGAGAGACGG
Organism: Nocardia sp. NPDC049190; assembly: GCF_040648115.1. Lineage (NCBI taxonomy): Bacteria > Bacillati > Actinomycetota > Actinomycetes > Mycobacteriales > Nocardiaceae > Nocardia > Nocardia sp. NPDC049190. The sequence goes on along the minus strand of NZ_JBEZDE010000065.1, from coordinate 5,907 downwards.
TATGGCCGGTCTTTTCCGCGATCGCGCACGCTTCGTCGACGGTCGGCTTGAGCGCTGACGGCGCGCCGCGACGGTAGCCGCCGTCGGCGGTAACGACGACACGCGCATCGCAATCGGCAATACGACTGGCCAGCGCTTCGGCCGAGAAACCGCCGAACACGACGGTGTGCGGGGCGCCGAGGCGAGCACAGGCCAGCATGGTCACGACCGTCTCGGGGATCATCGGCATGTAGATCGCGACCCGGTCGCCGGTGCCGACACCGAGCTCGATCAGCGCGTTGGCCGCCTTGCAGACCTCGTCCTTCAGCTCCGCGTACGTGATATCCCGGCGGTCGCCGTCCGGCTCGCCGACCCAGTGGAACGCAACCTTGTCACCTGCGCCGGCCCGCACGTGCCGGTCGACACAGTTGTAGGCGACGTTGAGCCGAGCCCCGACGAACCACTTCGCGAACGGCGGATTGTCCCAGTCCAGAACCCGTTCCCAGGGGGTCTCCCAGTCGATCCGGCCCGCCTGCCGCTCCCAGAAGGCGAACCGATCCGCGGCAGCTTCTAGGTAAGCCGCGGCGGTCAGGTTCGCCTTTTCCGCGAAATCGGCCGGCGGGACGAACCTGCGGCTCTCGAGCGTCACGTTGGGCAAGGTCTCGTCGGTCATCCAGGAACTCCTCGATCAGTCGACTCTGCGCCGGCAGAATCGACCGCGCGATGTGTGATGTGTGATGTGTGATGTGTGATCACAGAATCTACGCCCGATGGTCAAGCTTGACAAGAGATCCGATGAGGGTCTTGCCGACCGGCGGCCCGTCGTGTTTCGATATGTGATCACACATCACAAATCGAGGTGACTATGGATCTGAAGCCGATCACTGTTGGCACGGTCAACGACGAGGTCCGCGACCGGCTACACCGCTGGATCGCCAGCGGTAGCCTCAGCCCCGGGACGAAGATCTCGATCCGCTCGATCGCCGACAGCCTCGGCGTCAGTACGATGCCGGTCCGTGAAGCGCTGCGTGTACTCCAGGCCGAGGGATTGGTTACCTTCGAACGGCGCAGTGTAACGGTCACGCGTCTGACCAAAGACCAAGTGGCGCAGGTCTTCCAGATCCGCCTCCGACTCGAACAGCTGGCTACGGAATGGGCCATCGAACAGGTCGACGATGACGACATTGCCGATCTCGAGGAAATCCTGGACCGGATGGGCGCGGGCGACATCGGCGTCGAAGAGTGGCGGAATCTCAACCAGGACTTCCACCGGAGGTTCTACGACTGCGCCAGCAGCCCGCACCTGCTCGATCTGATTCGCAATGTGTGGGACAAGGTCGAGCCCTATATGGCGATCTACGCGTCCACGGTCGACGATTTCCGCGAGGCGCACCGGCAGCACCTGGAAATTCTCAGCCTGATTCGGGCCCGAGATCTGGCGGGACTGCTGACGAAGATCGAAGAACATCTCGACTACACGGCGCGAACCATCTCGCAAGCTCTCTGAATACAATTTCCATAATTTGAGGTAGACAACGATGTCCGAACCACTTCACGTCGCGAAATCCGACGAGGAATTCGAAACCGAGCCCGTGCCGACGAACCGACGGCGTTCTTTGCTGTCGGTCGCCAGCGTATGGGCCGGCTTTCCGATGATCATCACCGGTGCGGTGACCGGCGCGACACTCGTCCATGGACTCGGTTTCGGTCGTGGACTGTTGGCCATCGTGATCGGCAACCTGATGCTGTTCGCCTATGTCGGCACGCTGAGCGCGCTGGCAGCCAAACGGGGAGTCAACTTCTCACTGCAGGCTTCCCGCACCTTCGGGCGTATCGGCTACATCGCATGCTCAGCGCTGCTGTCCACCCTGGTGCTGGGCTGGTTCGCGGTCCAAACCGGCCTCGTCGGCGCGAGTATGTCCAGCGCTTTCGCGGTGAACACCGTCGTCATCGTCCTCATCGCCGGTGCATTGTTCACCGGATTCACCCTACTGGGCATTCGTGCGTTGTCCTTGATCGGCGCGATCTCGGTGCCGTTGTTCCTAATTCTGGGCATATTCGCGGCGGCCGACGCAGCGAAGGGCGGATCGCATATCTGGCGCTATGATGGCGACCCGGCCCGGTCGATCGCATTCGGCACGGGTATAACGTTGGTGTTCGCGCTCTTCGCCGACTCGGGCACCATGACCGCGGATTTCACCCGCTGGGCCAAGAATTCACGCCACGCATGGCTGGCCACCGCTTCGGCCTTTCCTGTGGCCAACGTCGTGGCGATGCTTATCGGCGGCGTCGTCGCCGCGGCGAGCCGGACCTCGTCCGGTGACATTTTCGGCATCATCGTCAACCGTGGCGGGTTCCTCACGGTCGTCGCGGTGGCATTCCTGTTCATCAACCTCGGTTCGGTGTGCGCGCACTGCCTGTACAACTCCGCAATAGGATGGTCCACCATTTTCAAGGGTCGAATGCGTTCCCTTACACTGGTGCTCGGCGCCCTCGGTATCGTGATCGCGGCGCTGGGTATCTGGAACTATTTCATCAATTGGCTCAATCTACTGGGTGTGATCGTGCCGCCCATCGGGATGATCATTCTGGTCGACCAGGCGTTCCTGCGGCGCGGTGACGATGTCGAGACACCACAGGTCCGCTGGCAACCGTTCGCCGCGTGGGCTATCGCGTCAGGAATAGCGCTCGCCGTGAACTACCTGACTCCCGGCCTGTCCGCCGCACTCACCGGGCTGGTCTGCGCTGCAATCGCATATTGGCTGTTCAGCCTCATTCCCACCAGCAAATCCACCCCAGTCGCGGTCGCGGTCGCGGCTGCAGAATGAAGGGGCATCACGTGACATTCGCGGAACTCACCATCGATGAATTACATACCGCCCTGCGGGATCGCCGGATCACCTCGATGGAACTCGTCGACTGGTATCTGGCACGTATCGACGCACAGGACAAAGCGGGTGCCGCGATCCAGGCGATCGTGACGGTGAATCCCCGTGCCAGGGACGAGGCGGCTGAACGCGACCGTTACCTGTCCGAACACGGCGACCTGGCCGGGCCACTGCACGGAGTACCGGTCCTGGTCAAGGACCAAGCCGAAACCGCAGGCCTGCGTACGACTTTCGGCTCGAAGCTCTTCGAGGACTACGTCCCGGAGGCGGACGCAACGGTCATCGAGAGGCTCCGCGCCGCCGGGGCCATCATCCTCGCCAAGACCGCGATGTGCGATCTAGCCGCCGGTTGGTTCTCGTCGTCGTCGCTGACCGATCACACGAAGAACCCCTACCAACCGGATCGCGAAGCCGGCGGATCGAGCGCGGGTACCGGTGCGGGCCTGGCTGCCGACTTCGGACTGGCCGGGATCGGCGAGGACACCGGCGGGTCGATCCGCATTCCGGCCTCGTTCAACAACGTCTTCGGTCTGAGGGTGACCACCGGACTGGTCAGCCGCGCCGGTTTCTCGCCACTGGTTCATTTCCAGGACACTCCGGGACCGATGGGCCGGACGGTCGCCGACCTCGCGCGGGTGCTCGACGCCATCGTCGGTTACGACCCGGCCGATCCCTTCACCGCCGTGGCCTGGCCGTCGGCCGGTGGGTATGCCAACGCACTCGACGAGGCGACCCCCCTCGGCGCCTTCCGGTGTGGCGTACTGGAAACCGGGTTCGGCTCAGGACCTGATGCCGAGCCGGTCAGCACTGTCATCCGCGACGCGGTAGCACGGCTGACCGAGTGGGGCACCGATATCGTTGCGGGCCTCGAGATCGAGAACCTGCCCGACTGGATCGCCGACACATCCGTGTACGTCAAACAGTCGAAGTCCGACATCTCCCGCTTTCTCGCGGCACGGCCGGCGGCGCCGGTCCACGACTTCGCATCGGTCTACGACAGCGGCGTGTTCCACCCGTTCAACGACCTGTTCCACGGCATTGCCACCGGTCCGGACGACATCGAACGCGACAGCGAGTCCCAGCGGCTACGGCTCAACCAAGAGCGTTTCCGCCGGCTCGTGCTGAACATCTTCGCAGCCAACCGGCTCGACTTCCTGGTCTACCCGACGGTGCAGGTCATACCGCCCACGCGGGCGGAACTCCTCGCGAAGAAGTACAGCGCGCTGACCTTCCCCACCAACACGGTCATCGGCTCCCAGGCCGGGCTACCCGCGATGTCCATCCCTGCCGGGTTCACCCGCGACGGGCTGCCGGTCGGCATGGAGTTGCTCGGAACCCCGCATGCGGAGCGGAGAATGCTGCAGTTCGCGCAGGCCTGGGAAAAGGCCGCCCGCCCTCGGAAGGCGCCGACGCTGTGAACGCGCGGAGAATCGACCTCAACGCTGACCTCGGCGAAAGCTTCGGCGTCTACTCCTACGGTGCCGACGAGGCGATGATGCAGTTGATCACGTCCGCCAATGTGGCATGTGGGTTCCACGGAGGCGACCCTCTGGTGATCCAGGAATCGGTGCGGCTGGCCTGCGAACGCGGCGTGCGCATCGGCGCACACGTCGGCCTGCCGGACCGGCTGGGCTTCGGCCGGCGGGAGATGGCGATCTCTGCGGCCGAGGCGTACACGTTCACGCTGTACCAGATCGGGGCGCTGGACGCTTTCCTGCGCCCACACGGGATTTGCCTGGCTCATGTGAAGCCGCACGGCGCCCTCTACATGATGGCCGCGCGAAATTCCGCGTTGGCCGCGGCTGTTGCGCAGGCCGTGACCGACTTCGACCCTCGATTAGCGATCTATACCCTCCCGGATTCGGCGCTGGCGGCGCAGGGCCGCGCGCTCGGCTTGCGTGTGGTCGGTGAGTTCTTCGCTGATCGACCGTATACCGGCACCGAGGTCACGATGTTCGGTTGGACCACCGATCAGCTCGGCGAACCCGAGGACGCCGCCGACCGGGTCGATGCGATGCTCGCGGACACCCGGTTTCGCGAAGTCGACACCGTCTGCGTGCACAGCGACACCCCACGCGCACCGCACATCATGGCCGTAGTACGCAATCGTCTGATCGACAAAGGCCTGGAGGTCACGCAGACCGGCCCAGATAATCCGGCGTCCACCCCCGCCGAGCGACGCGCGCGCGATGCCGCACCCGGTCGGCCCGAACCTGTGATCCGAGAAGGCATCTGACAAAACTTCAACCGGGAGCGTATTTCCGGAACGGCAGCCACGTGGACGAGGACGGATTCTTCTTCGCCGTCGACCGCATCAAGGACATGAGCATCACCGGCGGTGAGAACGTGTACTCGGTCGAGGTCGAGAACGTCATCACCGCACATCCTGCTGTCGCGCAATGTGCGGCGATCGCTCTACCCGACGACTGATGGGGCGGGTGGATCTTGCCGTCGCCGGATCCAGAGCGCCGAGCAGGTGCCGCACGCCCTGGGTACGCCGGTAGGTCGCTCGCAACCATCTTGGGTTCGTCGCGGAAACCAGCCACGACCAGCGCGGGGTTGGAGGTTCAGCGGCCCGAACTCGTCCACACAGACCACCCGTCCATCGGTGGGTGGATGGTCATAGAGGTCCACGACGCGGTTCATCTTCGCGGTGAACTCGGGGTCGGTGCCCGCGTTCCAGGTCTTGACCGCCTGCCACACCCCTCCGCTTTGCGGATCTTGTGCAGAGTTTCGCGGCTGATCTCAGCGATTCCGTTGGTGAGCAACACTTCTCGCAGTTTCGACAGAATCTGCAACCGGCGCCCCGGCCTCCGGGGCCACCGTCCGCACAAACACTCCCGGCCTCCGAGCCACCGACACCATCTCCACCGGCAGCATCACCTACCACATGCCCACGATCGACCCGACACCTAATTACCGGGGCAACCTACTTGGACGAGGCACTAGTGTGTCGCGCCTGAAATCAGGCAAGTAAGTTGATATTTTGTTTGTGTGTCGCATCGTGGACCTTCTGCTGTTGAGATCACGCTGTCCGATG
>NZ_JBEZDE010000064.1:0-22264 GCF_040648115.1 Nocardia sp. NPDC049190 | reverse complement strand
AGCTCGGTCAACCGGCCCAGCAAGCCACCCTCACCAGTGAGCTGCAAGCCATCCACCCGCGCTTGATCGACCAGCGCACGCAGCTGCGAGTCACTCAAACCATCACCGGCCGAACCGGTCTCGCGATCAACCACATCAGTCATCGTGGTGCATCTCCATTCAGAGTTACACCGTTGTTCTTACAGTCCCCCTCGATCGGCATCGCTCGCGCAAGACGTGCCTTTTCCTGCACCACCATCAATGAGCTCGGCGGGCCATGTTCGACGCGACCATAGTGCGCGGTCCGATGGGCGGTCCCGCGCGTGCGGACATGCACTTATTGATGGATCATGCATCGAGGGCTGCGGGTGACGATCGGCGTTCGATCGGAACCCGTGCGCTTTCGGACAGCTCGACATTCGGGAAGGGTGTGCTGTGACAGGCATTTTGGCGGCGTCGGACTTCGATCCGCGTGTGGATGAGTTCGACCCGGCACGACCGGAAGTGATCAGAGATCCCTACCCGTGGTTCGACCGGCTCCGCACGCTGGATCCGGCCCATCGCGGTATCAACGGTCTGCGGTTTCTCACCAGATTTGCTGACATCGATCAGCTACTGCGTGATCACCGGACCTTCGTACGCGGCGACTTCGCCGAGGTATTGGCTCGCAGTTTCGGACAGAACAGCCTGAACGATGTGATGGGCCAGTTCATGTTCGCGCTGGACCCACCCGATCACACCCGGTTGCGGCGACTGGTCGCAGGATCGTTCACGCGCGAGAAGGCCGAGCGCCTGCGACCGAGAATGCGGGAGTTGGCGGCCGAACTCTTGGACCAGGCCGTGGCCAAGGGCGGTGACACCGTAGATGTCATCTCGGACTTCGCCTACCCGCTGCCATTGCAGGTGGTGTGCGAGATTCTAGGGGTGCCGCCGGAGGATCGGGAGATGCTGCGCTCGTGGACCCATGACATCACTCCGACCGTCGACTTCGTCATCTCCGATGAGGTTCGAGCGCGGGGTATCGAGGCGGCCGCATTGTTCAAGGGCTACTTTCTCGCCCTGATCTCGGTGCGGCGCAGGAACCGTGGTGCGGATCTGCTCAGTGAACTGCTGGACGCGGAGGAGCAGGGAGAACGGCTCAGCGAGCGCGAACTCATCAGCCTTGCGGTGACGCTTCTCATCGCAGGGCACGAGAATGTCACCAACCTCGTCGGCAATGGCCTGCTCGCATTGCTGCGGCATCCCGGAGAACTCGAGGCGGTGCGCCGGGAGCCGGGGCGGGTCGCCGATGTCGTCACCGAGACGCTTCGGTACGACTCGCCGGTCACCTATGTTCCGCGCCAGACCGCGAAGGCGACTCGGTTGGGCGACGTCGACCTGACCGCGGGCGAGTCGCTGGTCGCGCTGTTCGGTGCGGCGAACCGCGACCCCGAGAAGTTTCCGGATCCTGGAGTGTTTCGGTTGGATCGCCCGCACAATGCCGAGCATCTCGACTTCGGCCGCGGCATCACCTATTGCCTCGGCGCACCGTTCGCCATTGTGGAGAGCGAGGTCGCGTTCGAATCTTTGCTCGCACGACTAGGCGATTTCGGCCTGGCGATCGGAGAGGACGAACTGACCTGGCGGCCGACGATCTGGGCCCGAGGGCTGGAGCGCCTTCCGATTACCGTTTCCGGCTAGTCTGCGCTGGGCGAAGTGGTGACGTTCAGTGCGTGGCAGGCTCGGTCCGTGAAATTCCGCCGGGAACTGCGCGCACCTTCGTGCCGAAAATTCGGCCGAGGACCGATGATCAGCTCCTGACCCCACCGATGCTCCGACCACGCGTTGGATGTAAGTCTGCGTTCGCCATCGCTGCGATGCGCAGATCTCGCGTCCGGGACTGGTGCGCGATCATGAGGCGCCGCGCACCCTCGGCGTCCCCCGCCCGGACCGCGACGAGGATATCGCGGTGCTCGGTCTCGATCTGCTGCAGATTCGACTCGGCCTGCGCTTCTTTCGCGTCGTACACCCGCAGCTGGGCGTCGAGCCGGTCCATCAGCTCCGCGATCGTCTCGTTGTGCGCCGCACTGCGCAGCGCGCTGTGCCATTCGTTGTGCAGTGCAAGGCTTGTGACGGGGTCGGGCGATGCCACGGCCTGGTCGAACAGGCGGGTCAGCCGAGCGACGTCGAGTTCGGTGTGGCGGGTCGCCGCGGAGTAGGCGATCGCCGATTCCAGTGCGATTCGGGCCTCGCAGATCTCGAGCACTTCCTCGGCGGTACGTTCGCGCACCCGGTACCCGCGCGGCGCCTGGACCACCAGGCCTTCGTAGTCGAGACGTTGCATCGCCTCCCGCACCGGTGTGCGGGACAGGCCGAGCTCCGCCCCGATCGTCGCGGGTACCAGCATCGTGCCGGGCCGATACGTGCCCCCGGTAATGCGCTCGCGCAGTTGCTTGTACGCGGACGGCTCTCGTTCCACGACTTGTCCCCTCTCTCCGGTACCGCGACTCTCTCCGGTACCGCGACGCAACCATTACCAGAGCGGCGGTACCCGAGTAGAGAGTTTGAATCCATGTGTATACAGATGCAGACACTTCGGTGCCGGATTCGTACGCTTCGGCCATGTCCGAGGTCCAGGTTGCCGCACGTCCCCTGAGCGCACTGCCAGCGATCGAGCGTCCGGTGGCTGCGCGCCGACGCCTGCGACCCTCGGTGCTGCTGCCGTGGGTGGTTCCGATTCTGGTGGTCCTCGGCTGGCAGTGGGCGTCGTCGACCGGTGCGATCTCACCGTCGATCCTGCCGCCGCCCAGCAGAGTGCTCGCCACGGCGGATCAGCTGTGGACCTCGGGCGAATTGCAACGGCACCTGCTGGTCAGCCTGCGTCGAATCCTCATCGGATTCACGCTCGGCGCGTCGATCGGACTCGTCCTCGGGTTCGTCGTCGGCCTCTCCACGATCGCCGAAGGGCTGGTCGACCGCACGCTGCAGATGCTGCGCGCGCTCCCGCACCTCGCGTTGGTCCCGCTACTGATCGCCGCATTCGGCATCGGCGAGCTACCGAAGATCGTGCTCGTCATGCTGGGAGTGATCTTCCCCGTCTACCTCAACACCGTCGCGGGCATTCGCACCGTCGACCCCAAGCTGATTCAACTCGGTGAGTCCTACGGGCTCGGACGCGGCGCGCGGATCCGCGACATCGTAGTTCCGGGCGCGATGCCGATGATCCTCACCGGTATCCGGTACTCCCTCGGCGTCGCGTGGTTGACACTGGTGATCGCCGAAACCATCGCGACCAGCGAAGGCATCGGCTTTCTCGCACAGAACGGCCGCGACATGCTGCGCAGCGACCGGATCGTGCTCGCCATCCTCCTGTACGCGGTCGCCGGTCTGCTCGCCGACCAGATCACCCGGTTGATCGAGGCCCGGGTGCTGCGCTGGAACCCCCACTACCGAGACGGAAACCGCTGATGCCCCATCCCGCACTTGTCGGACTCGATCCGGTCGGCATCAGCCACCGATACCGCGACAAGCCCGTTCTGCGCGATATCGATCTGAGCATCGCACCGGGTGAGTTCGTGTCCTTCCTCGGTCCCAGTGGTGTCGGCAAATCGACGCTGTTGCGTATCCTCGCCGGGCTCGAGAAGCCGACCACCGGCTCTGTCGAACCGGTCGGCACGAACGCCTCCCGGCTGGTCGCGCGAATGATGTTCCAGGAAGACCGGTTGCTGCCCTGGCGGTCCGTCCTCGACAACATCCAGCTCGGTACTCGACATCAGCGGGAACGGGCCATCGAGTTGCTGCGCGCGGTCGGACTCTCCGGCCGGGAAAAGGACTGGCCCGCAGAGCTGTCCGGCGGCCAGCGACAGCGCGTCGCGCTTGCGCGAGCACTGCTGCACCAGCCCGACGTACTCCTGCTCGACGAGCCGTTCGGCGCACTCGACGCGATTACCCGAGTCACCATGCAGCAACTGCTCGAGCGCGTGCTCGCCGAGCATCCGCGCACGGTCCTGCTCGTCACCCACGACGTCGAGGAAGCCCTCGTCCTGTCCGACCGCGTCCTCGTCCTCACAAAGCAGGGCATCTCCCGTGACCTGCGCATCCCACAGTCACGACCGCGACACCGCGGCGACCGTCAGCTCGCCGGCTGGAAAGAGGAGTTGCTCGACGGACTCCTGCAGGCGGACACCGCACTCGCCTCTCCCTAGATCGACCCGAAAGGCCGCACCCGTCATGACATCCCGCCTCACCTCGTCCCTTCCGGCACTGGACCGCCGCGGCTTTCTGAAAGCCGCGGGCGCCGGTGCGCTCGGTCTGTCGGCGCTGGCACTCGCCGCGTGCGGTGCCGACACCACGTCCGGAGGTCCGCTCACGACGGTGCGCTACGCCCTGATCGGGGACGGAAAGGCCGAGCCGGGAACCATCCTGCGCAACAACCTGGGTGGCTTCGACCTGGCCAAGGATCTCGGTCTGCCCGTACAGTGGCCGACCGGATTCCCAGTGTCGCTGCCCGTGATGGAGGCGATCAAATCGGGCAGCGTCGACTTCTCCTTCGCCACCGCGACCGCCGTGATCTATGCCATCGGTGGTGGGGTGCCGGTGGTTCCGCTCGTGGCATACCCGCTTCCCGCGAACGAGGTGGACATCCTCGTGCCGCGCGGATCCGACATCACGTCGGGAGCGGATCCGAAAGGCCGTAGGGTTGCCGGCCAGCGCGGAACCACCGGCACCTACAGCCTGGTGAAATACTGCAGTCCGTAGGCCTCACGCTGAAAGACATCGACTACGTCAACCTGACCGCTGCCGATGCCGAGGCAGCATTCGAGCAAGGCAAGGTCGACGCCTGGATCAGCTGGCAGCCGACGATCGAACTGGCCAAGCGCAAGCACGATGCGGTTGCCCTGCCCAGCGTGAAGACCTACGACTACGCGTTCTTCGTCGCGAGTGAAAGCCTGGCGTTCAACCATCCCGAGACGGCGGCGAAGCTCGTCCGCAATGTGCGCGACGCCCAGCGCTGGATCGAAGGCAATCCCGAGGTCGCGGTCGCGGCATTCGGCGACCTCGGCGGTTTCGGCAACAGCGATCTCGAGGAACAGGTGTATCTCGACCTCGTCAAATCACGGCGGCTGTCCTACTCGGGGGCCGGCGAATTGCGGGCAGTCGACGCTGCCGCGATCGCCGGCACCCAAGACCTCGCCGACAACTTCCACGATCTCGGCGTGTATCCGGAGCGGGTGGACGTCACCACCTGGCTGCGGGACTCGCGCTTCGACTCCATCAAGTCCACCATCACCCAGGCTCTCGCGAACTAGGACCACCGAACCATGTCTTCTTCCCGCATGCATCTGGCCGCTTTCATCACCGCCGGGCCGGGTCGACCCGGCGGCTGGCGGTATCCCGCGTCCGTGCCCGGCTGGCTGTCGGCGAGTTACTACCAGAACATCGCCCGCACACTCGAGGACGGGCGATTCGATCTCGCCTTCTTCGCGGACATCCTCTCGATCCCCGACCGTTTCGGCGGCAGCTTCGACACCCAGTTGCGCAACGGCGCACTCGGTTCGATGCGTCTGGATCCGCTGCACGTGTTGTCTTCGATGGGTGCGGTGACCTCGCATCTGGGCCTCGCCGCGACGGTCTCGACCACCTACGCCCAGCCGTTCACCGTCGCCCGGTCGTTCGCCAGTCTCGATCACCTCACCGACGGACGGGCGGCGTGGAACGTCGTCACCTCGTTCCAGTAGTCGGAGGCGCGAAACTTCAACCGCGACGAGCAGTTCCCGCGGGAGCAGCGCTACGAGCGCGCCGACGAGTTCCTCGAAGTCGCCGGAAAACTGTGGGACAGTTGGGAAAACGACGCTCTGGTGCTCGACACCGAGGCGCCGCTGTTCGCCGACCCGGATCGGGTGCACGCGATCGGGCACGAGGGCGGGTGGTTCACCGTTCAGGGGCCGCTGAACGTCCCGCGGCCGCCGCAGGGGTACCCGGTGGTGATCCAGGCCGGGGCGTCCGCGCAAGGCAAGGACTTCGCGGCGCGGTGGTCCGACGTGGTCTTCTGCAGCCATGCCTCGCTCGAATCGGCGCAGGATTTCTACCGGGAAATCAAGGAGCGGGCGGCCGCGCACGGCCGCGATCCCGAGTCGGTGAAGATCCTGCCGTCGATCGCTCCGGTCGTGGGAGCGACCACCGCGATCGCTCAGCAGACATTCGAGGAACTGTTCGACCTGGTTCCGCCACTCGGCGGACTGTCAACGCTCGCGTACCACCTGGACGTCGACCTGTCGACATTCCCGCTCGATGAGCGGCTGCCCGATGTCGAGGTTCCCGGGGTCGAGGGGCACTACCGCGAGGTGCGCGAGATGACCGAGCGCGAAGGTCTCACGCTGCGCGAACTCGGCAAGCGATACGGCGGCCGCGTCGAGGGCGGATTCATCGGCACCCCGACCGAGGTCGCCGACGGACTCGAACAGTGGTTCACCGAGGCCGCCTGCGACGGCTTCATGGTGCAAGCTCCTTACCAGCCCGGGGGATTCGAGGACTTCACCCGTCAGGTCGTCCCCGAACTCCAGAAGCGCGGCCTGTTCCGGACCGAGTACGAGAGCCGAACGCTGCGCGAGAATCTCGGCTTGTCCCGCGTCGAGCGGGGTGAGTGGGCGCGCCGTGTCCGCCGGACCGCGGCGGTCGGCGCGTGAGTACCGATGTCGTCGAGGTGTCCGGGCAGACCGTCGCCGGTGTGCCCGGACGATTCCTCCTGCACGCCCGCGAGAACCATCTCGTCACCGACTCACGTTTCGGGCCTGCCGAGGCCATCCAGGCAGGCGAGCTGCTCCTCGCCGCACTCACGTCCTGTGCGATGGCGAACATCCAGTCCAACGCCGGCGCCGACGGCATCGCGATCGACGCCATCGATGTCCGGGCCACCCACAAGCGCGGCACAGCGGACGTCACGCGTTACGACTTCACGACCGTGTCCATCGACATCCACGGTGTCGGCCAGGCGACCGCCGAAGCACTGGCCGCACGGTTCGTCGAGACCTGCCCGATCTACAACACCGTCCGGAGGGGAAGCGGAATCGAGCTCGTCGTCAACGGGAGCGGGTAGGCGCCGCCCAACCGAACGAAGTCATCCACGCGGTGGTCGCCCGGTGAAGCCGACCGCGATCGACCCCATCGGGCGACCTCCCGTTCGCGGCTCCTACATCCGACACACGGCGAACTCCACGGCGGACCACAGCGCCCACCAGTAATTGGTGTGCGCATTCGGGTCGATCCCGGCGCCGCAGATCGGATCACCACCGGTGCAATAGTTTCCGGTCCGCGTGGAATACAGATCCGGAACGTTCCCGCCGAGCAGGCCGACCGGATCCCCGAACAGCAGCACCGCCGCCACCCGGGATTGCAGGTCGACGGGCAGGGAGTAGATGCCGCCGAGCGCGATCACGGTGCCGGTGCCGAGCACCCCGTGGACCACGACCGCGCCTTGGGAGAATCCGACCAGCACGAACCGTTGCTCTGGGCAGATCGCCGCCTGACGCAGCACATGGGCGGTCATGTCCCGGGTGCCGAGGCTGACCGACGCCGGATCGAGCAGGTCCGCGGGGTAATTCACGCGATAAGCCTGCGAACTCATCGGAAGCGCGTGCCACAGCCGGTCATAGAGTGGGTCACCGACCGCCGAACCCAGATACCCGGGTTCGTGGGTTCCCCTGGCTACTGCGACATCGACGGCCACACACGACATCGCCCATGCGTGCAATCCCGCCGTCGCCCCGAAACCGGCGGCGAGCAGCAGCACAGCGAATGCCCTTGCCACACGCCACTTTTCGAAATGACACACCTTCCGGTTGGCCATCGTGCTCACCTACTCACGCCGTTGTGAGACAGCCGAGTGACACTTGCTGTGACAATTTCTCGGCTATATCCGCGAAGGTAAGAACGGCCCCGACGACTGTCAAGGAACTAGACCCGACCGATGCGGACTCAGCGCCGAATCGTGTCCTGCCGCATCGTCCTACGGAACGAGAACCGCCGCGCCGGTGAAGCGTCCGTGCGCGAGGTCGGCCAGCGCCCGGCCGGCGCTGCCGAGGGAGTACCCGTGCGTGGTCAGACTTATCCGGTGTTCATCCGCGAGACCGAGAAATTCACGGGCGTCCGCGCGGGTGTTGGCGGTGACGGAGCGAATCTCTCGCTCCTGGAACAGATGCTGCTGATAGTTCAGCGCAGGAATGTCGCTGAGATGGATTCCCGCGATGGCGAGGACCCCACCGCGATCGAGCGCGGCCAGCGCGGGCGGCACCAGCTCGCCGACGGGCGCGAACAAGATCGCCGAATCCAACCGCACCGGAGGCGGGTCCGCCGCGCCCTGCACCGACGCCGCACCGAGGGCAGTCGCGAGTTCCCGCGCGGCGCGATCACGCGTCATCACGTGCACCTCGGCGCCCTGCGCGACCGCGACCTGCGCGGCGATGTGGGCGCTACCACCGAAGCCGTAGATCCCGAGTTGTCCGGCGGGCGGCAGGTTCGCCCGCCGCAGCGCCCGGTATCCGATGATGCCCGCGCACAGCAGTGGTGCGGTGTCCGTATCGGAGTAGCCGTCCGGCAGGCGAAGCGCGTACGCGGCGGGCACACAGGCGAACTCGGCGTAGCCACCATCGGCGTCCCAACCGGTATAAGCCGAACGCGGACAGAGGTTTTCGGCTCCGCGCAGACAGAACGCGCATTCCCCACAGGTGTGCCGTAGCCAGGCGATGCCGACCCGATCCCCGACGGCGAACCCCTCCTCCGTCGCCGGCCCGAGGGCGAGGACTTCACCGACGACCTCGTGCCCAGGCACAACCCCCGCACGATGCACCGGGAGATCCCCCTCCACCACGTGTAGGTCGGTCCGGCAGACACCGCAGGCAAGCACGCGCACCAGCAGCTCGCCCGACGCCGGTTCCGGAATGGCCGAGCGCACCTCGTCCATCGGACCGGTGTCGATGGGACCCGGCCTGCGCGCCCGCCAGCAGAGCATCGAGTCGGTACCGCCGCGGACTTCGCTCATCGGATCACCTCGCACCGATCGCATCGAGCCGGACCGGCCCCCGACCACGGCCGGATGTGCTGAACTCACCCTACCTGGCGGTTTCCTACTCGCGGGGCCGCCAGCTCTGATACGTTCCCGTATTGAATACGTTTCTGTATCCAGATTGAATACGTTTCTGTATCCAAAGCCGCCAGCGGTCGGATTCGAGGAGGTGCCGGTGATGTCCGATGCCACGACCGCCGCACCGACCCGGGTCACCCGACGCCGCACCGAGACGAGGAACCGATTGCTCGCCGCGGCCTACGCGGCATTCGCCGAGGAGGGATTCGGCCGCGCCACCGTCGAGCGGGTCTGCGAGCGGGCCGGCTTTACCCGGGGCGCGTTCTACTCCAACTTCAGTTCCCTGGACGAGTTGTTCCTGACCATGTGGGAACAACGGTCGGCGGCGATGCTCGCCGAGGCGAGCACCATCCTCGACGATATCGCCGCCGAAGGCACCGATGATGTCCGCACCGTGGTCGAACGGCTGGAGCGAGCCGTTCCGGTCGACGAGGGCTGGTACCGGATCACCGCGGAGTTCACTACCCACGCCCTGCGGACACCCACGCTGCGCCAGGTGATGTCCGCCCGCGAAGAAGCCATCGTGGCGGCCCTCATACCGACGATCGTCGCGGCCCTGGCACGCGTCGGCCGCCACGTGCCGAACCCGCACGCGCTGGGTCAGGCGCTCATCGCCGTCCACGACGGCACCAGTGTGCAAGTCCTGATGGAGCCGGACAGCGGCGTGGTCCGCGGCCGGCGCACCGAACTCTTCCACCACGTCGTGCTGGCCTACAGCACCGCAACCGAAGGATGAACATGTCCCACAGCAGTTCGGATGTGGCACAGCGGGCGGACGTCATCGTCGTCGGCGCCGGGCTCGCCGGCCTGGTCGCCGCGTATGAGCTGGTCCAGGCGGGCCGGACGGTACACCTGCTCGACCAGGAGAACCGCCACAATCTCGGTGGTCAAGCGTTCTGGTCGCTCGGCGGACTGTTCTTCGTCGACAGCCCCGAGCAGCGCCGCCTCGGTATCAAGGATTCCTACGATCTCGCACTGCAGGATTGGCTCGGCTCGGCCGGGTTCGACCGCGACGACGAGGACCTGTGGGCCCGGCAGTGGGCGCAAGCTTATGTGCACTTCGCCGCCACCGAGAAACGGGACTATCTGCGAGCCCTCGGCCTGCGCGTGACCCCGCTGGTCGGCTGGGCCGAGCGTGGTGGTGGATTCGCCGACGGACACGGCAACTCGGTGCCGCGCTTCCATCTCACCTGGGGCACCGGTCCCGAGGTGGTCCGGGTGTTCGCCGAGCCCGTCCTCGACGGCGAGCGTCGCGGGCTCGTCGGCTTCAGCTTCCGCCACCGCGTAGACGAGCTGATCGTGGAGAACGACGCGGTGGTCGGCGTGCGCGGCGCCGTGCTCGAGGACACCGACCTCGAACGCGGCAAGGCAACATCCCGAAACGAAATGGGCGAGTTCGAGTTCCGGGCGAAGGCGGTGATCGTGGCCTCCGGCGGAATCGGCCACAACCACGAGCTGATCCGCCGCAACTGGCCGACCGAGCGGCTCGGGAAATGCCCGGAGACACTCATCTCCGGTGTGCCCGCCCACGTGGACGGACGCATGCTCGGCGTCACCGAGGCGGCCGGCGGCGCCATTGTCAACCGGGACCGCATGTGGCATTACACCGAGGGCATCGTCAACTGGGACCCGATCTGGCCCGACCACGCCATCCGGATCATTCCGGGCCCGTCCTCGATGTGGTTCGACGCGAACGGAAAACGGCTGCCCGCGCCCTGTTTCCCTGGGTTCGACACCAACGCCACGATGAAGGAGATACTGAAGTCCGGCTACGACTACTCGTGGTTCGTGCTCACCCAGTCCATTATCGAGAAGGAATTCGCGCTATCGGGTTCCGAGCAGAATCCCGACCTCACCGGCAAAGATCTCAAACTCACGTTCAAGAGCCGGGTCGCGAAGGGTGCGCCCGGCCCGGTGGAGGCGTTCAAGCAGCACGGTGTCGACTTCGTGGTCGCGGACACCCTGCGGGAGCTGGTCGACGGGATGAACACGATCGCCCGCGGACCCCAGCTCGACTACGACAGCCTCGAAGGCCAGATCGTCGCCCGCGACCGGGAACTGGCCAACGCGTACACCAAGGACAGCCAGCTGATGGCGATCAGCAACGCGCGCCGGTATTTCGGTGACAAGGCGGGCCGGGTCGCCAAACCGCACCGAATCCTGGACCCGGCGGCCGGACCGCTGATCGCCGTCCGGCTCAATATCCTCACCCGGAAGACCTTGGGGGGCGTACAGACCAACTTGGAATCGCAGGTGATCAAGCCGGACGGCTCGGCATTCGCCGGCCTCTACGCCGCGGGGGAGGTCGCCGGATTCGGCGGCGGCGGTGTGCACGGCTACAACGCGTTGGAAGGCACCTTCCTGGGCGGCTGCATCTTCTCCGGCCGCGCCGCAGGGCGGGCGGCCGCGAAACTCACCTGATCCCGTTAGGGTGCGCACCCTAGCGGGGTCAGGTCCGATTGCGCCGCCTGGGGCGCCAACGATGTGACGGCGGTCGCGGTGAACGAAGGAGCACCGGTATAGAGCCGCGCATCGGTCGAGCGTTGGCCCGGTCCCACGGTGAGACCGGATATCTCGACGCGGTTGCCGTAGACATCCGTCAGCCGCGCTCCGAAAGGGCCCGAACCGGCATCGGACAAGCGCCAGTAGTTATCCATCCCACGCGTGAGTTCGCGCCACGGATCGCCTACGACAGGGCGAATGGCCACCTCCGCCAGAGCGTTTCCGGTGCCGTCGAACAGGATGCCGAACCCGGACGAGGAATCCGGCTTCACCTGGTAGGTCAGTTCCGGCATCGGCTGCGGATCCCGCACCACACGATAACGGACCTCCGCCACCCCAGTGCGCGGTTCGGCAACCGCTCCGAATGCCGCTTCGTTCAGAACCAGTTGCCCCGTAGTGCATCCCGGGCAACGATCGACGACGACGGCCCGCACCGTTCCGCGTGGGCCCTGAAGCTCAAGAGTTGCACCGCACAGGTCGGCGCGACCGTAGTCCGCGGTCGACAGCGCGGCATAGAAGCCGTCCGAAGCCAGTCCGCTGAACGAGCACGCAACCCGTCGGCCGAGGGTGTAGTACCGCGCCTCGCCCGTCGCGGTCGACGAAGACGGTAGGGTTCGCGGCACAAATGTCGAAGCCAGCACGGGAACTCGGGACGGTGCGCTCGGCTCGTTCGGCGTGACCCCGACTTCGCACATCGGCGGCCGTGACTGCGCCAGCCCGAGGGCCGCGCCGACAACGGCCAGCACGGCCGCCGCCGACCACAGCCATCCGGTACGAGATCGCCGCCGTTCGTTCGGCATTCGGTGCATCGCTCCCCCAGCTCCGGCTCGCCTGCGGACCGTCCATCCTGACGTCCCTCAGAAAAGCAGCCGGGACGCCCGCGCACATCGCGAACGAAAATTCTTCACTCTGAAAGACTCACGATTCAGCAAGCGCAACGCAAACATCGAGCATCTGGTGGACATCAGCACGGCCGAATCGGAAATGATTCGGCCCGAACGGCTTCCGCACCGCTCCGCCGGCCGAGGCGAGGTCAGCGCGGACGCCGCAATGCGGCACCGACAGCACAGAATTCGGAACGACACGGTCGGGTATGAGCTCGCACACCGGTCACTGATAGTCCCAGTAGTGCAACCACTGCACAGAAGCGAACAACAGCAGCGTCAAGGCGTAGAGCACAACAACCACCGCCGCTCCGGCGATCCCGACCCGCCATCCCGCACCATCGACCGGATCGAGCCATCGCCGAAAGCACCTCGCGACCGCGGGCGACAAAATCCAACTCATCAACCCCACGCTGACGATCTGGCTCAGCCACATCGCCAACCACGGCTGCGCGCCCATCCCGTCCAGCACCGGCCCGAGGAATCTGGACAGCGTCATCACTGTCGGATATAGCACCAACAGCACCAACATGGCGATCTTCCAGGTCGGCGTCATTCGTGTCTCACCGTCGACAGTGCGCAGCGTCGAACCGAACGGTGTGCTGGGCGCGGCGACCGTGAAATCCTCGGTCAGCTCCGAACGCAGTTCCGGCAGCACGGCGTCCCGTTCTTCCGAGTGCATCCACTCCGACAGCTGGCGCCCCGTTCGAAACCGAAGCACCGAACACCATCGGCCCGTGTCATCGAGCGGAAAGAGCAGGCCGCCCTCGAATCCGGAAAACTTCGAACTCGCCGCGACGAGGCGCGATTCCGTCGCGATGAATTCGGCTTCCTTGCCGCGGGCGACGTTGTGTCGGAAGACGCCGATTCCGGCGGGCGATGATTCGCCTTCGAGGATGATCAGATCCGAACTCTTGCGGCGGAACCCGAGTGTCACACCTTCGGTCAGCAACCGTGTTCGGTCGGGTGAGTCCAGGAATTCGTGCATCAGCGGCTCGGATCGAAAAGTGACAGCGAACCCCGAATCCAGGTGCGGGTCGTCGCTTATTGCAGCCGAAGCCGCTACGAATCCGTGTGCGGCCTCGGCAATTTCGGTGTATCGCGCCAACCATGCATGGAAACCGACGGCGTCGGCCGGGCGGTGGAAGACGGTGACCGCGGTGGCGGCGGCTGTCATCGGTGCGCCGTCACCGAGCGTCGATGCGACGGCCTCGAACGTAAGCCTCCGAGATTGCGGGCTCACGCATACCCATCAGCAGTGCGAACAGCGTTTGATCCCGCGCCGATCTCGGGTCTCCGGACCGGATTCCGCGTGTCAGCGCACCCGCCAGGGCGGGCCAGCGTGCCGGTTCGACGACCAGGAAGTCCGCTTCTTTGCCGAGATCGAAGTTTCCGAATCGACTTTCCATATCCAGCGCCCGCGCGCCGGCCAGCGTCCCCGTGAAGAGCATCTCGGCCGGATGCATCGCCACTGCGTCGTCTCCCGGCTCGGAAATGTGGACCTTGAACGCGGCCGACAACACCTGCGGGATCAGCCATTCGTCGCCACCACCGAAGTCGGTTCCAGCGGCGACGTTGACGCCCGAGGCGATCGTCCGTTTCCACGGCATCGTGCCGGATCCCAAGAACTGCTGCGAAACCGGACAGTGTGCGACCGATGTGCCGGTCTGCGCCATCCGCTGGAGCTCGATATCCTGGCAGTGCACGCAGTGCGCGAGAATACTGCGTCGACCGAGCAGACTCTTGCCGCCCTCGGCCGAGCCGGCCAGGAACTTCCCGTCGTAGGTGTCGAGGTACGAATCGACTCCGTAGACCTGCTTCGTGGTGTCGATTTCACCGGTTCCGGGGCGATTGTTCTCGTTGAGGTGGCTGTGGAAATAGACGCCGCGGCCGCGCACGGAATCGTACAGTTCACCAAGGTTTTTCAACGTCTCACGCGTCACCGACAGCGCGAAACGCGGCACGATCGCCACATGCAGAAGTGCCGTGTCGACGTTTCCGGTGTCGGCTGCGTGCCACTTGTCGACCTCTTCCCTGCACAGCCTGATGGCGTCGTCCTCGGAGGTGATCAAGGGCGCCGCCGATTCCCCGCCGGTCGTCTGGACACCGGCGGCCGCTGACCATCCGAAGACCGAACCGCAGCGTCTCGGTGAACAAGGCATCTTGCGCATGCGGAAAAGTCGACCCGAAGACCATCGCCGCCGTAGTTCCCGCCGCGGTGCGTCTGTTACAGAATTCGAGGGCAGCTCGCTGCACGAACTCGGTCTCGGCATACCGGGATTCCGCGGGAAACATACAGTGATCGAGCCACTCCGGCAGCTGGCCGCCCCCGTACGCGTCACCGGCGAAAGTCTGCGGGAAATGAACGTGCGTGTCGACAAATCCCGGAAGCAGAAAACCCGGTCGGTGATCGAACACATTTTCGTCGCGGAAAACGGTGGGGACTTCGGCGCGGCCACCGCAGTACGCGATTCGACCGTTGTCGTCGATTGCCAGCGCTCCGTCCGGCACCGAAACCAGTGCGTCAGCGGCATCGGCGGCGACCGGGCTGCCGGCGATGTGGTAGATGTGCCCCAAGTGGACTTGGCTCACTGTCCGAGGAGACCACAAAACAACCGGCCACAATAGTGGATCGCCGAAATAATTATTGGACCTGGCCCGTTTCGGACGCGATGACCTCGCGTACGTCAGCCCGGCAAGCCAGACGGTCGAAGCCTTGGGACATCACCATCCCGCCGCGTACGCACCATGGCTTAGCGGCCGTCCCGTGCTCGTCAGCGGCCGCTCCGATGGCGATGAGCACCGCACCGAAAGCCGAGGGGATACGCCGCCGATTCCCGGTGGCGCTAGCACCGGCGCGCGGGAGAGAGCGAACGTCCTGCCTCCTGGGCCGCCTCGACCAGCACGCGCGCCAGGCGCACGGTGTCCGGCACCGTCTGTTCACCGCTGATCCGACCCGACAGCGACAAGGCCGCCACCGCGGCGCCACGGCTGCGAATCGGCACGGCTACGCACGCGATCCCGGGGAGCGACTCCTCGTTGTCGACGGCAACGCCCTGCCGCTGGCGGGTGCGCGTGAGTTCACGATGCAGTTCGGCGCGGTCACCGAGGGTGCGTGGGGTGAACTGCGGGAGCCGGTCGCGGAAGGACACGTCGACGATGCTCGGTTCCAGTGCGGCGAGCATCGCCTTACCGAGCGCCGTGCTGTGCGCAGGCATCCGGCCGCCCAGCCGGGTTGGCACCGCCGCGGCGCACCGACCACCGGCTTTGTCCAGAAACAGCACCTCGCGCCCGTCCAGGACGCCGAGGTGACCGATCATCCCGGTCCGCTGACAGAGGTCGTGCAGCAGCGGGCTCACCGCGTCACGAATCTCGTTGTGTTCGGCCGCCAGCCCACCCAATTCGAGCGTGCGCGTACCGAGGCGGTATCCGCCGGGCGCGTGCGCGAGCCAGCGCAATCGGATCAACTGGTCGACAATGCGATGCACCGTGGAGCGCGGCAGCCCGGTGCGTTCGGCGAGCCTCACCAGGGTCAGAGTCGGCGTCGCACCGTCGAATGCTTCCATTATCAGCGTCATTCGCTCGATCATCGACACCGGTGGCTGCGCGGGCCGAGCGGTGGGTCCCGATCCCTTCCACAACTCGCCGGAATCCGGCGGGATCACCGCCTCGACCGTCATTGTTCACCTCCACTGCATGATCGCCTAGAGCTTAGAAGTACTTCGACCCGACTAATTCGTTTCCAGCACACGTTGGTTCCCTTCCGCCACAAAGCCGTTCGGAATCCCACCGTGGACACCGCCCGCTATCGCTTTCGCGACAGGATTGTCCGATCGAGCAGCACACAGTACTGCCCGGGAAGCTGACGCCGGCACACAGCGCCCGGTCACCTCCCAACGCCGCCCACCTACCCGGACCTGTGCTGGGATTCGATCAGCGCGGGCAGGCACTCGCGGCGGTAGCGGTCGGCGAGTAGGGCGACGTCCTGGTCGATGACGGATCCGTGGTGTGGATCGCGGGCGGTGGGATACTCGGTCATCGCGGACTCTCCGGTCGGGACGGCAACGGTGCGGACAGGCGCCACCGCGGTAGAACGGTCGTACGCCCCATGATGCGGGTACCCGATCGAGCGGTTTCGACACCGCCGAGATGGCCGTCCACGGAACACGACTCGAATCCGACACCCGGGTACCAGCTCGCCATCTCGCCGCTACGCGCCGAGCGAATCGCGCCGACTCGAACGCCTGACGCTGGCGGCGGATGACGAGCAATCGGCACATGACCTGGCCGTGCGGGGCAGACTGCTTGCGGTGAGTTCTTCGCGTTCACGTTCATCCCTGCCGATGCCCGCACTACCCCCCTGGACATCGAGGTACCCGGCGCACAAACTGCGGTGTTCGACGGGCTCGCAGCTCTGGCCGAGGCGGCGAGGACGCGGCGACCGGCAGGCGCACCGGTCAGGTGGCCGGGGCTTTCCGACACACCACCGACGACCCAGAATGGAACACGTTCTTGTCCGACGGGCCTGAGCGTGCCACCCTCGAGAGATGGATCTCGACGCCATCGAAGCGGTCCGCCGGCTGAAGTACCGCTACTTCCGGACCCTCGATCTCAAATTGTGGGACGAGTTCAGCGACACCTTGACCGTCGACGCCACCGGCCACTACGGCACCCACGCGCTCGGCGAACCGCTGCACCTGACCGGCCGTGACGCCATCATCGCGTTCATGCGGGAGAACCTCGGCTCCTCGGTCGTCACCGTCCACGTCGCCAACCATCCGGAGATTCATATCGACGGCGAAACCGCCACGGGCTCATGGGCTTTCGAGGACACTGTGATATCGACGGAATACCGTGTCCTGATCCGCGGCGCTGGTTACTACACCGACAGCTACCGCCGCGACATCGACGGCCACTGGCGCATCTCCTCGACCGGCTACCAGCGCATCTACGAAGCAATGCAGGCGCTGTCGGACACGCCGAGCTTTCACTTGCTGTCCAACATGTGGGCACCCGCCGAATAGCCGCGTCGGGACGTCTTCGACCGGAGACGCGGTGGCGCTGGACAACATGCAGGACCCTGTCGTCGGATCAGCGGCTCGGACGCACCGCCGGACTGGTGATCAGCGGGAGATCGAGTGCGGTGAGAATGCCGGGCGGCGCCGCGACGACGGCGGGCACCGCGTTGACGATGCGCATACCGGTAGCGAGCAGAGTCGCGTAGTTGTGATCACCGTGGCGACTCGAGGTCACCAGATCCAAGGCGTAACTGGGCTCACCGGTGATCTCGACCCGATACGAGCCTGCTCGGTGCGCGGGTTGCGGCCAGTCCGGGCACAGATCGGAGCGCAGCCGGGTCACATGCTCGAGCACCGTGACCGGCACGTCGCCGACCATGCCACGCACCTCGAAACGCAGTGCGGCGGCGGTGCCTTCGGCAATGTGCCCGGTGACGATATCGAACGACTCCGGCGCGGGGACCCGCTGGTAGGCCTCGGTGACGCCATCGAGCGTGACGCCGATCCCCGCGGCGAGCTGGCGGACTGTGCCACCCCAGGCGAGCGAGAGCACACCCGGCTGCAACAGCATCGGGATGTCGTCGACCGGCTTGCCGAAACCCATGATGTCGAACATGACCTCACGATTGTCGTAGCTGGCATAGTCGACGATCTCCAGACAGCGCACCTGGTCGATGCGCAGGCACGTGCCAGCGAGGGCGAGCGGAAGCAAGTCGTTCGCGAAACCAGGATCGATGCCGTTGACCCACAATGAGGAGTTCCCCTGCACGGCCGCCTCTTGGACCGGCTCGAGCAGGTCATCAGGAAGCACGCCGTAGGGGTACTGGAAGAACACCGGAGCGCAGGCGACGACATTGATTCCCGCCGCGAGAATACGCCGGAGATCCTGCACCGCTTCGAACAGGCGGTTATCGGTCATCGAACAGTAGACGACACAGTCAGGACCCGATGCCAGCAGCGCGGCCGCATCGGTCGTCGCGGCGACCCCCACCGAATGGTTCAGTCCCGCAAGCGTTCCCGCGTCGACACCATCCTTGGCAGGCCCGGACACGCACACCCCGGTGAGTTCCAGGTCGGGGTTGGCGATGACGCCGGCCAGAGCATGCCTGCCGACATTGCCGGTACCCCATTGCACTACGCGATATGTCATGTCACAGATCCGGAATCGGGAGGTCGAGGTTCGGAACGATCAAGCCGCCGTCGGGCTCGAGGATCTTGCCGGTGAGATACTTCCCGGCGGGCGAGACGAGGTACAGCGCGGCTGCGGCGATGTCGTCGGGTTCGCCGATGCGATGCAGCGGGGTCTTGGTCTCCAGTTCGGTGCGCATCGCCGCATTGCCGGCGACAACCTCCAGCGCAGAGGTCAGGATCGACCCGGGCGCGATCGCATTCACCCGGATACGTGGGTTCAGATCGAGCGCGGCGAGCTTCGTGTAGTGGGCCAAGGCGGCTTTGACGGTGCCGTAGGCGGCGAACGCGCGCCCCGGCAGGCGTCCCATCGTGGAGGTGATGTTCACGATCGACCCGCCACCGGCGGTGTCGAGAATCCGCGGCACCGCCGCCCGGACCAACCCGTGCGCGGTGAGGACATTGAAACTGAACGCCTCCGCCAGCATCTGCGGTGTCGTGTCGAGCAACGGGCACGGCAGCGCACCGCCGACGTTGTTGACCACGATATCCAGCCGTCCGAACCGTTCGACGGCCGTCGCCGCGAGGCCCGCCGCAGCATCGACCTCGCTCAGGTCCGCCGGCACCACATGGGCCTGCCTTCCGGTCGCAGCCACCTGCTCCGCGACCTCGTCCAGCTGGCTCTTCGTGCGTGCCGCGAGGACGATATCGGCGCCCGCCTCCGCGAATGCCACCGCGATCGCCGCCCCGAGGCCGCGACCGGCGCCGGTGACGATAGCGACCTGACCGTCGATACGGAACCGATCCAGAATCATTCGCGCCCCCTGTGCGCCTGTCGAATATTCGACACAGTTTATTCTGATAATCGTCATAGTACGGAGTAGGTCGGAGTCGGGACAAGGGGTTGACGCAATGCCGGAACGATCCGCGTCGCCACCTACGCGTCGCGTCGTCGAGATCGTGTCGTTGCTCGCGACCTCTGATGCGCCGATCAGCGTGGCAGGGATCGCCGAGCGACTCGGCATCGCGCGCGCCACCGCGACCGCGATCCTGACCGAGTTGAACGAGGCAGGCTGGGTCATCCGTCATACCGCCCGCGGTTACGGCATCGGACCCGCGCTGTCCGGGCTGTCCGGCGCCGCACTCCCGCACGGAATCGGAGAGATCCTCACCGCCCTGGCCGACCGTACCGGCTACGGCGCGACGTTCAGCCGGATCGAACCGGATCGACTCACGGTGCTCGATGTCCGGCACGGCAGCGATCGCGTCGTCCCGGGCATCCCGGTGGGACACCGTATTCCGCTGCAGTTTCCCGCGGGCGCGAGCGTCATGCCGTGGCGTTCGGCGGGTGAGCGGAATACCTGGCTCGCCACCGCGGCCGGCACCGACCAGCGCACCGCCGCTTCACTGTTGGCGCTGGTCCGCGAGCGTGGCGTCGCTGTCTTCCGTCCGCGCACCGACGACGCCGGGATGGTCGACCTGCTCGCCGACCTCCTCGGCGCGGTCGGCGCCGATCTGCTCCAATCACATCTGCGGACCCGCGCATTGCGCCAACTCGCCGCCCTCACCGCACGGCCGTTCACCAGAACGGAATTGGATTCCGACGACCAACTGCCCCTGAGTTATCTCGCCGCACCGGTTTTCGACCCCACCGGCGTTGCCGCCTACGAAGTCCAGCTCGGGCCACTGCGCGCCGCCACCACGAAACTCGAACGCGCCGAGTTCATTGCGGCCACAATCGCGAGCGCGCGTGAGTTCACCGCGGCTTTGGCCGCGCGCAGGCACGACAGCTGATCTCAGACACGCTCGACAGCTGCGCAGGACTCATGAGAGTCGCTGCGGGAAAAGAGATTCCGAGCCAGGCTGCTGAGCGTCGCGCCGTGGAGCTGCCCGAGGACACCATGAGCACCTGATCATGACGTGGCCCTGCCTCCGTTGTTCGCCGACTTGACGCTGAGTACCTTGTCGAGGTAGCCGGCGATGGCGTCTTTGTTGCGGGTCAGACACTCGATGCGTTCGGACAGCCAGGCTTGCTCGCTTCGCAGTGTGGCGATCATTTCGGTCGTCACATCGGGGACGTAGATGGTCTGCGGCGTGTCCAGGCACGGCAGGAACTGCTGGATGATGCGGGTCGGCAGTCCGGCGTCGAGCGGTCCGGTGATCTGCAGCACGACGTGCACGTGCGACTCCCCGTACTCGCGGTAACCGTTGCGGGCGCGTTTGGGTGTGATCAGCCCCTGCTCCTCGTAGTAGCGCAGTAGCCGACGGGAGACACCGGTGCGCTCGGCGAGCTCTCCGATTCGCATGTGCTCGAGCTTACCCTTGACCTTCACACCGATGTGAGTGTTCAAGACTCGCTGGATGGACCTGGAACAGCCGCACTCTGCCTGGACAGCCGGTGGAAGTCTGCGGCCGGCGCAGCTCCTGCCGGCTACGACAATCACGACTCCATCGGAGGCTTCACATGAAACTCGGACTTCGCCTGCCCCAGAGAGCGGGAGTCGACCTACAACACGACTTGGTCGAAGCAGCCAGAACGGCCGAAGCGGCCGGATACGCCAGTTTGTGGACGTACGAACGACTGCTCTTCCCCGAGATCCCGGCCGAACCATACGCCCCGCCCACCGTGCCCTGGCCGGAAACCCAGCGGCAGACCGCCGACCCCCTGGCAGTCCTCACGGCAGCGGCAGTGGCGACCGAAAAGGTGCGCCTCGCACTGCCGTTCTGGTCGCCGCACTCCACACACCCGTCCAGCTGGCGAAGGCGCTGGCTACGGTCGATCAGATCAGCGGCGGCCGCGTGGTCGCAGGGATGGGCACCGGCTGGTCCACCGACGAACTCCAAGCCACCGGAACCACGCGAGCGGACCGCGGCCGCCTCCTCGACGAGACGCTGGACGTCTTCGAAGCTGTGTGGGGGCCGGACCCGGTGACCGTCCGGGGTCCGCGCGGAGTTGTCGACAACGCCTCGGTCCTGCCCAAGCCCGTTTCGAGAATTCCGGTGATGCTCGGCAGCGGTGGCAGCACCAGTTCCAAGGCCCTACAACGCATTGCCGAACGCGCAGACGGTTGGCTGCCGTTACGTACTACACCCGGGCGGGCCGGAGCGACAGAACTGCGCGCAAGCTGGGACCGCATCCGGAAATGGCTTCCGAGTATGGCCGGGATACGAGCCGGATGGAGATGGTGGTGGTGGGCAACGTCACCTTCACCGACCGTCCGGCCGGACCTGACCGATCGGCGTTCGTCGGCACTCTCGACCAGGTGATGGACGATGTCCGAACGGCCGCAGAGGCTGGCGCAGACGAGTTCATCGTGGATCTGAATCTGCAGGACTGGTTCACCAGCACTCGGCAGATGCTCGAGACGGCGGTGGAGATCCGCGAACGGGCCATAGCCGCATGACCGATAACGCCGGAGACAGCGAGCAATCCTTAGCACCGGATTCCGTTCAGCCGCAGCACTATTCCCGAGAAAAAGACAATTGCCGACAGGCCCGTCGCGGGCCATAGAGCGATTACGCGATGTCGGTGTGGAGAGTTGTTGTCGTGTGGGGGAAATGCCGAAGGCCCTCGACACTTGTCGAGGGCCTTCGGTGAAAGATGTTCCGGCGGTGTCCTACTCTCCCACACCCTG
>NZ_JBEZDE010000063.1:0-23317 GCF_040648115.1 Nocardia sp. NPDC049190 | reverse complement strand
ACAGTGCACTCCGACTGGGGATTGCTGCTAGGGGCAACCGTGACCGGCTCAGCCATGCCGTCGGTCGGCGCGATGATCCGAACCCGCTGGGCCACCATACACACAACACCCCGCATGGTGGCGGTGGCCTACTCCCTGGAATCCAGCCTGGACGAGATCCTGTTCGTCGCTGGACCCGCCGTCATCGGTATCCTCACCACCATCGCCTGGCCCGCGGGGATACTCACAGTTCTGGGCACGACACTGACCGGCATGCTGTGGCTGGCCGCCCAGCCCAGCAGCCAAACTGCAGTGGCGAACACC
Organism: Nocardia sp. NPDC049190; assembly: GCF_040648115.1. NCBI lineage: Bacteria > Bacillati > Actinomycetota > Actinomycetes > Mycobacteriales > Nocardiaceae > Nocardia > Nocardia sp. NPDC049190. The sequence continues at coordinate 23,014 of NZ_JBEZDE010000063.1, read as the reverse complement.
GGTTCGCGCCCCTTACGGGCAATCACACAGCCAGGAATGCCGATACTGTGTGCGATCACATTCGCTATCGGCGGCATCCTCGGCGCCACAGACATGATCATCGTGGCCCGCGCCCCCACCCCCGTTCTCGGTACCCTGGTGCTAGCGCTGTGGGCAGCGACCAGTTCCGCCGGCGCGCTTGCCTACGCCGCCTGGTCGCCTACCGTGACGTACCAACGCCTGGTGATCGGCACATCTACGATCCTTGCAACCACCACCCTGCTGCTACTGCCCACCAGCTTCATACAGACAGCCTGCATCCTGACCGTAGGAGGCATTGCTTTCGCCCCGACAATTGCCATCCTGACCGGACTGACAGAACAAACCTGCCCAAGACAATCACTCACCGAAGCATTCGCCTGGCTCTCCAGCGGGACCGCCTCGGGAGCAGCCATCGGAACGATCACCGCCGGCCACATACTCACAACAACCGAAGGCCGAACACCATTCACCCTTCCCGTACTATTCGCCGGTCTCGCCGCGACCATGTCGATCGCCGGACACCTCAGCCGAGCCCGAAACACATCCCAGACACCAACCGCGGACAAGACCCTCACATGCCAGGACTGACACGCTGCAGGTAGACCTGCTCAACAAACAACCCCGTGGCGCGATGAGCAGACCGTGCATTAGAAACGATCGGTTTACCGACACCTGCACCCGAGTCGGCCCCGTTTGATCGAACCCCTGTTCACGGAGGGTCGAGCCGAATCACCCACCTGTCGAACAAACGTGTTGCGGAAACCGACTGTCCAACAAGCCGTGTCGGCCCTTTCTCCTACACTCCCGGGCATGATCGACACGGCGCGCACTCTCGATATCCCGGATCCGCTCGTCCTCGACGGCGATGCGCTCGATCCGATCGGCGGCGGGGGCGCGCTGATCGGATACGGCCGGGTGTCCACCACCGGGCAGCTGCTCGACCGTCAGATCCACGCACTCACTGCGGCGGGCTGCCAGAAGATCTACACCGACAAGAGATCCGGCAAGGACACCGAGCGCGAAGAGCTCTGGAAGTGCCTGGACTACATGCGATCCGGCGACACCCTGGTCGTGCCGTCGTTGGACCGGCTCAGCCGATCCCTGCAAGACCTGATCTCAATCGTCACCGGACTTCGCAAGCGCGGCATCGGATTCCGATCCCTGCACGAAGCCATCGACACCACCACCCCCGGCGGGCGGCTCGTGTTCCACGTGTTCGCCGCCCTGGCGGAGTTCATCCGGGAACTGATCGTGCAGGGCACCAACGAGGGCTTGGCCGCCGCGCGGGCCCGCGGGCAACGGCTGGGCCGACCGCCGGCCATGACCGCCGAGCAGATCCGCCAGGCCCGCGCGATGCTGACCCAACCCGAGGAGTCGGTGTCCTCGATCGCCCGACTGTTGGGCGTCTCACGGTCGACGCTCTACAAGTACGTTCCCGAACTCGGCAAGGGCCACGGTCAACTCATCGCTGGGCAGGATCGCCCGATGCCCGACGTCAGCAAGTACGACGAGCTGCTGCCGTCCCGCCGGGCGATCGAGGCGTAGCCGGTCGTGGCCGGGTAAGGGTCAGCCGAGCCACCACCACCGGCAGCGCGGCCACGGCCCGCGCGAAAGGCCGACTCAATGGCAAGCAGCCGAAACTGCCTCTGGCAGCACGCAAAACGATCCACCGCCGCTACCACGACCCCGACGACGCGAGCCTGGCCGACCTAGCTGAGGAATACAGCGTCGGCCGCTCTACCATCCACCGCATCATCAGCGGCACCGCGCCACGGGCATAGCAGTCGCGGCACTCACCTACCCGGCATCCCCAACCCTGCCATCGCCGCTGGTCAAGGCAACTTCGTTGTTCTCGCGCGATTACTACCGGGACCCCAAACTTGCGAGTTTCATCCGCCCTGTACGGGGTTCCGCCATGCATAACCTTCGTTGATTTCACCGGGCCAGGCTTCCCCGGTGATTCTGCCGTGGGTGCGTACTTCGATCAGGCGATCCAGTGCGCCGTCGATGGCCTTGCGGCTCAGACCAAGGTCGTCCAAAGCGGTGCGTAATCGGTCCACATCGACGGCACGCACGCTGCGCAGTACGTCCTCGCTGAGGCCGACGTTGTGGAACTCGAGAGTGAAGTCTGAGCGTATACCGACACGTGAATCGGGAAATTCGGGAAAACTCAACGAATGATCGATGGCGACGATCTCGCCGTCGTGGCCGGTGCGATAGTTGTGCATGTGTCGATCGGTGTTGCCTATGACGTAGTCGAGTACGGCCATTTGTTCCCGCTGTACCTTCGGGTATTGGGCATTCAACCGGAGAAGCTCCCGCCTCTCGGTTTTCGAGAGTATGCGTCCCAGTTGCTGCTCCTGCACTATCCGGGCTACTCCCGGGTGGCTGGGCGTCGAGAAGACCCACAACTGATGTGAGCCTGGCCCGTAGATCCCGTTGACCATGGCGGTGGGTGGTACCCGACCGAATCCGAGGGCCTCGTCGACCCGGAATGCAGCTACTTCCCGTTTCGCGAGTTCGCCTCCGCCGCGCCCGATCCCGTAGCGCAGAGGATGCCACACGTAATAGCCTTCCGGCCTTCGTACGACTTCGGTCAGGTTTTCGAGGTACGCGGGCTTGTAGACGCTGCGGGAACCACCGGCGGTGCGTCCGAGGAAGATCGAGGTCAAATTGGTGGAAAGGGGTTCTGGTTTGCCGGGTCCCGCCGTCTGCATTGCTTGTTCCGCCGCGCTCGGTAGAAACTTCGTTCTAGCGATATTTTCGGCCTCGCTGTACTGATTCACCGCACCACGAAGCGCGTCCGCGCCAGCAGCGGACGGATGCGCCCGTAATTTCGCGACCTCTGGCGCAGCTCGTATCAACCTGTCACGCAGGGCTGACAACACCCGATATAAACTTTTATCGATCACAGCGCATCCAGCAGGGAGACGTCATCTCGAACCAATCTTCGGTCGAACCGACATCCCTACCTGTCACACCGACTGGTCTAAATCTTATGGCCCCGACATGCGATCCGCGCAACCCCGCAACCGACGGCCCCGATCCCGAAGGATGGCGTCACCTCGGGCATACGGCGAGAGAAAACCCAGGTAAAACGGCCATTATGTGATCTTGAATCGAGTTTTCGCTATCGGCGTATTCGGGACCCATGGATGGCGTAGACGCTGCTGCTCAGGCAGCGCCTACCTGCGGAAACACCACACAGCACAGAGCGTTTGGCCGACATTCGTTGCCGTCATGCCCCGATTGCCTCGTGTGGCGCGATTCTTACCGGCACCCCGCCTCGGAAGGGAGTTCGGTCAGCGGATGCCGAAGTGGCGTTCGCGTAGCTCGGCCAGCACGCGGTGCACCGCTAGCAGTACGGACCACCGCGATGCAATCGAGAAGTTGGCCGCCGAATTCGAATGCCGTCTGCGAGACCCGGCGTGTACAGCCGCGCGATGGTCAGGCTGACCAGCGGCCGACGCTATCGATTCAGGCGGGGCGCGCGCAGGTGTCGAGGCGTTGGGTCACGCCGTGACTTCGTGGACTGCGGCTCCGGCTCGCACGTCGAGGATGCTCAGTACTTGATCGGCTCGGCCGCTCCCTGCAGGACCTCATCTCCATTGTGGCGGGACTCCGCAAGCGTGGCATCGGCTTCCGCTCCCTGCACGAAGCTCTCGATACCACGACGCCTGGCGGCCGGTTAGTCTTCCATGTGTTCGCCGCGCTCGCCGAGTTCATCCGCGAGCTGATCGTCGACGGCACCAACGAGGGCTTGGCCGCCGCCCGCGCCCGCGGACAACGCCTCGGCCGGCCACCGGCCATGACCGCCGAACAGATCCGCCAGGCCCGCGCCATCCTCACCCGCCCGGAGGAAACGGTGTCGTCGGTGGCCCGGCTGCTCGGGGTCTCGCGCGGCACCCCTCTACGAGCACGTCCCCGAGCTTGGCAGCAGGAAGCATGTGGCCGTCGAAGGCTGACCACCCCGAGCCGCACGAGGCCGCTACTTGGCGGTCGGAAACCTGGGATGACTTCGGCCGCAAGGCCAATCGATCGTCCGGATGCGGGCTCGACATCGGGAAGTCCGCCGCCCAATCTCTTGGCCGGAGCGCGGGCGGCGGACCTCATTTCGACAGACGCACAGAACGCGCCTGGTCGATTAGTGGGTTAGGGGGTCCCAATCGTGAACCGGATGTGACTCTGTTCACACGCCAGCAAAGGCGGCTGGACTACTACTCGTCGGCGCGAGGAGGATCCGACCCACAACTGCATGTACAGGGCTTGATCCGCTCGGACTTCTTGGCCGGAGCGCGGGGTGGATCAGGTCGATATCTTTCGACAGACGCACAGAAAGTAGCGACGTGAACGCTGATTTTCCGCTGCCTGGCGCCGACCAGGTCTACCTCGACGCTCGCCTTGTACAGGCCCTCTACCGCCATGCCGGGGCGGGTGCGCTGACCGCCATCGCAGTCTTCGTCCACTTCCTCGCACCAGCCCACTCCGCTTCGGCCCTCGGTGCGCAGGCCAGCGCGCTCCTCCTGGGTGCGCTGCTGCTGGTCGATATCGTCGTAACGGTGGCCAAGGCGGTGCGGGCCTGGTTCGCGACCGCCGACATGCTGGTGATCCGGCTGCCTCGGAATCGTAGGCGCTGATGCGGCGGGCGATGACGAGGTCACGAGCGGCGTCGAGGCTGACCGAGCTCGACCTGATTCGCATCAAACGAGAGGTAGAGCTGTTATTCGGTCCTGAAATGGTCCGACACCTCCACGGTAATCGGGACTCCGAGTTCCCACAGTTCTACCGTGAGCACCGACCAACAGTATTGGCATTCTTGAGTTTTCACGGTGCCTCAGCGGCAGATGCCGCCGAGGTTACTCAAGAGGCCATGGAACAGGCCTTCGACAATTGGGGGTCTATCACTCACCCCAAAGCGTGGGTCTTGAAGGTCACGCTGCGAATGTTCTGGAACGGGCACAGGCGACAGGCCGTGAGGTCTCCTTCGACGAATTGCCCATCGAAGGCACCCGGCACGAATGGGCGAACAGCTATGACCTCCTCTTCACCGCCGCCGCGGAGTCCATCGACGCGATGCTGACCCAGCAAGACACCCTGCAAGCGCTGCAGCGACTTCCACCACGGCAACGGCAGGTTTTCGCCTACACCGTGCAGGGCTACACACCCGCCGAGATCGCTCGCCGCCTCGGTGTCACCTCCGAGACCATCCGGTCCTCGCTGAAGAAGGCGCGCAGCACACTCGCGCCGCTGGTCCCCCAAATCCTTGGTACCGCGTGATTCGGTGTTATCGGCCCCCAAGTCGCGTGGTCGCCAGCGCTGTTCGACGGTATCAATGCGAAAGGCCCCGCCAGCTGACGGGGCCTTTCTACCTGGACAACGGGTGCCCTGTGGTCGAAGCGACGCTCTACCAACTGAGCTACACCCCCGTGAGTGGAGGTGACGGGACTCGAACCCGCAGCCCTCGCAGTTGCCACGAATCGTATACCGAGGCACCGACATCGAGCGCTGCCGCACTGGCCACTCCGCCGCGGGCGCCATTCAGGGTCCCCGTCGAATTTTGGGCGGATAGGGCGCGAACGGATTACCCTCTGTCAGCCTGAAGTCTCAGGGCTGGCCGGATGGTCGTCAGAAAATGCCTGGTAGGTGGGCTACTCTGACGCCTTTCGAGTGCCTGGCGGAGACGACGTTGGGTATACCCCAACCGGACGGCCTTTCGTGGTTACCACCGGTTCTTATCGAGCCGGTCCGGCCGGGCGATCGCTGGTCGCCATTGGCAGCGGCGCGGATCAAGCCTCGCTCGGCCGTCCCGGCCGTGGGGAGAGGCTGATGAGATCGGGGGGTTTAGCCTGGGAACTCGCATCGCGACAGCCTGCGCGTTGTACCAGCCAGCCGGACGTCCTTGCCTTCGTGGAGGTTTTTGTATGACCCGCACCACCGCGCCCCGGCCGGTCGATATAGCAGCGGTGATTCCCGCTCTGGCGCCGCTTGCCCGGACCGCGACTCGGCTGCACCCTCGCCCCGGCAGCCCCTCGTGCTACGACAGTTCCGTGGGTGGGCCGCTGCTGTGGCCGGCGGGTGAGCCGTGGCCGCACTGTCACGACCCGCACTGGGGAGAGGTGATGTCGCTGAGGCAGGCACGGTCGAAGCGGCAGGACGCCGTCTGCGACGAGGCTGCGCTGAGCGAGGACGACTACCAATGGAAGAACACCCCGGAGGATCTGGCGAAGTTTCAGCAACTGTATGACCCGGATCCGGTGCTTCCCGAGGGCCCGATTGCCATGCTGCCGATTGCGCAACTGTATGTCCGCGACGTTCCCGGCCTGCGAGCGCCCGCGGGCAAGGATCTGCTGCAGGTGTTGTGGTGCCCGTTCGAGCACGACGAGTACCTGATCCCCAAGACCGTTGTGGTGTGGCGGTCCGCAGCCATGGTCACCGACATTCTGGCCGATCCCCCCGAGCCCGCGGTGGTTCAAGACGGGCTGGGGCAGTTCGTCCCCGAACCGTGCACGATCGCGCCGGAGCAGGTGACCGAGTACCCCAGGTCCTCCGAACTCGACGACCATCTGCAACAACAGCTGCAGCAGTGGGAGGCCGCATACCTCGGCATCGATGTGGAAGACCTCGGTGAGATCGAGAGTCCGTACAACTCGGATCTGTCTGTCGCGCCCGGGTGGAAGATCGGTGGCTGGATCGGCTGGCACGGCAGCGGTCCCTGGGTGGAGCCGTGCCCGGGCTGCGGGGAGCCCACCGAACCGTTGCTGACCATCGCCTCATGGGAGCGGGACGGGGCACAACACAGCTGGGTCCCCGACGAGGATCGGCCTGACATGTTGGCCGGGGGCAACGGGTGCCCGACCAAGATCAATATCGGTGACGCATGGGACCTGGTCATCTGCGCCTGCGCCGCATCGCCCGATCACCCCCATGTGCCGAACCTGTTGAGCTAGCCGGACTCGTCAGATCCGGCGCCGTGCCCCCTGGGGACGGTTTCGGGTGTCTCCGATCTCACTTTGCCTCTCGGGGGGTGGCTTCGCGATTCTCGGGACCCGTGGTAAGCGAACTCGACGGGTTGGGCCGCGCTGGCGGGTGCATTGAAACCGAGCCTCAACGACCCGGTGTCGCCGTTGGGCACAAATACTTTCATGCCGCACCCCGCAGTCGCCTCGCTCTACCGCACCTCGCCGACAACGACGCCTGACCAAGGTCTACAGCCCGACACCACAAGCCAAGTGCACACGACTTCGAACACCGGTGACGACGACTTCGAACATCGACAGTGCTGGAAGGTAATCCCACGTCAGCGAGTCTCATATTCTTATCTCGAAATTACGTCGCATAATTGCGTCACATGATAGAATTATGAGACTATCGCTCGAGCTGGGGAGGCCCACATGGAAACCGAAGTCGAGGCCGGGAGGCTGGCCCTCATCGAGGGCGCCCTCTTCCACAACGAACTCACCGACGACGCGCTCGTCATCGCACTGCGGGCGGCAGGCCTGCCCGAGACCGCGCGTGTGCTGAACCGCGCACTGCGGCTCCGGTGACCGCGGCGCCAGCGCGGCCGGATCTGCGGGTCCCGAGCGCGCGGAGGCCATGGGCGAACCTGATCATGGCTGGACACAAGACGATCGAGAACCGCAGTTGGTCCACCGCTTGCCGCGGTCGTCTGGTGATCCATGCCGGGCGCACCTGGGTACCAGCGGCCGCCAAGTTGTCTCGCACGCTGGGGATTCTCGAGTTCGGTTCCGCGAGTGGAAGTCCCGGTGGGTTCCTCGGAACGGTCGAGGTGCTCGACGTCCACCCGACCGCCGGCTGCTGCGCCCCTTGGGGATTTCAGGACCCGGGCACATTCCACTGGGTCCTCGGCGGCGCCCAGCCGTTCGACGAACCAATTCCGGGCCCGGGACGACTCGGGCTCTACCGCGCTCCGGACCACCTCGTCGATGTGGTCCTCGCGACGACACTGCTCGGCGGCGCCGGGCGGAAAGGCACGTAGATGGACCTCGGCTACGCCCGCGTCTCCACCACCCATCAGGACCTCGAACGTCAACTCGTCGCGTTGGGCGAGCACGGGATACCGGAGGAGCGGATCTACGCCGACAAGAAGACCGGCGCCACCATCGACCGCCCGCAGTTCACCGAGCTGCTGCGCTACGCCCGGCCAGGCGACACCATCGTCGCGACCAACCTGGATCGGCTCGGCCGCAACCTGCGTGAGTGTCTCAACGTCATCCACGACCTGACCGAGCGCGGGGTCGGGGTGAAGACCTTGCGCGATCCGTTGCCGATCGACACCACCGACACCTCAGGCATGGCGGAGATCTCCGTGGCGATGCTGGCGTTGTTCGCGCACATGGAGCGCGTGTTCATGCGCGAGCGCGCCGCGCACGCCCGGGAAGTCGCTGCCGCCCAGGGCAAACAGCCCGGCCGGCCCCGCAAACTCAGCCCCGCCCAGCTCGCCATGGCACGGGCCGCACTGCGCGAGGACCAACCCGTCGAGCAAGTCGCCGAAGCATTCGGGGTATCGCGAGCCACCCTGTACCGCTACCTCGCCGAAGCTACCGACGCTCAGCCGAGCGCCGGAAAACCCGAAGGAAAGAAACAGAGATGACCAATTGGAAGAGCCCGGTCCAGGTGACCGACGCGGATGTGCGGGCACTGACACTGCACGATCCGGATGAGGAATGGCAGCTGCGCGCCGAGTTCACCCCAGCCGCCGCCGAGCTGGCCGACGCACTGCGCAGCACCGCCTTGGGGACCACCGAGGGAGACGACTACGGGTGTGGTCATGGCGCGACCTGGATGCTGCCGCCGCATCTGCTGCAGGTACCGGGGCCGCTCGCACACGCAATCGCCGGAGCGGAACTCGAACTGCCGGAAGGGCCTTGGCCGGAGTTCGGACGCACCCAACACCCGATCAACTGGCCCGAGCTGATCGACACCCACCCAGACCAGCTGACCTGGAACCACGCGATGCTGGAGAACAACCTCGGCGCCGGCGCAGACGCCATAAGCACGGCATACCGGGTCCTTGCTACCCGCGGCTGTCGCCCGTACATGGACGTGTGCCTGTGGGTCGACCCCGACGCCCGGATCTCCATCGAGCCCCTGGCCCTGTACGCCGCCGAGAACACCGTCGACGCCGAGTTGAGAGACCAGGTAGACGAGATCCTGGTAGCCAGCGGACGCCCCCGCGACCTACTGCACCACGACGAACCCGGCGGGTACTGGTACCTGGAAGCAGCCTGAAAAACCCCTACACAGAACGAGAACCGGCCGGCGGCTATCCGGCCGGTTCTCGCGTTCACAGGGTCGCATACGCGGCGACCACGAGGTTTCCACACACCCAATCTCAGATAGCTGAGTGACAAGGCAGGGCGCACAACCTCGAACAGCTGACGCACCTCTGCGCGATTTCACCGCAAATTGCCCTAGAACTCCAGAAAGAGACGTAGGTCACGATCGAGAAAAAATTGCACTAATCTTCCGGTCGCCCTAGCCGACCTGCCACGTCAGGAGCCCGCCACCGAGTGACTCGAAGCACCCGGTATTACTTCCACCCAGAAGCAGCAAGGCCGCCCGAGCTGGGCCCATGGGTCGAACCTTCAAGAGAAGGCCACCCGAGGCGACCTACCAATGCAGATAGCTGAAATTTTGCTCTCTAGGTCATAATTCGCATTTGATGAGATCTATCTCGCACAGATTATGCCAAAAACGGCTCGTATAGCGACATTTCGCCGCAGCGCGAGTGTCTTGCAACCAGATGTTGGCGGTAGCGTCAGATGCGGTTCGACAGTGTGCTCGAGGTCGTGAACCGCCCCGGTCCTTGCCTGGATCCACGGGGCGGCCCACGGAGCCAATGCCGAGTCAAATGACCGAGTCTCAGCTACCTCAGGAGGTAGGGCTCCAATGCCCAACGTAACCGAACCCGTGCGTGCCAACAATTCGATCGCGGGATTGATGGACCGCATTCTCACGATCGGCGGCGGGTGCGTCTCCGCCCTTCTGATCGCCGGTACCCAGCATCCCGTCATCGGGGCATGCGTTAGGGCAACCTGCGTCGGCACCCAGATTCCCAAGGTCGTCATTGATCTGATCCGCATGCAGGCCTAGTGACAAGGGGTTCCGGTAGTCAGCGGATTTCAGCGTATCGCCAGGCCAAAAACCCATGAAGGTCACCCCCTTGGGACTGCACCACGAGACCAAGGGGTGACCGGCAATCCACGCATCGCGCCACTACTACCGGAACCCCGCCAGTCCGCGCATGAGCTGAGCCCATAGCCGACCAGCGGGAGTTGCGACGTGGGTCAAGGGCTTTGGGGGTACCAGCAGCCGACTTACTGGTGAGGCCGTCGATGTCCAACCGCGGTGAGTAACCCGATCGTGATCGAGAAAACGGTCACTGCTGACGGCCAGTCAGCCAGCAACCCAGTCGCGGCGGCCAGGCTGACGGCCAACGAGAGCGTCACAAGAGGGTGAAAGGTCGGCTCTTCTGGGGAGTCAGCCGGATTCGGGCGCTGTTCAACCGGCGGTTTGGCTACGCTCATCTACCTCGGTATTCCTTTTCCTCTACAGGGTTGCAGGGTCCGCTGTCCTCATCTGCGCTACCAGGTGGGGCAGCACCAAAAGCTAAACAGCGGCCCGGAGCACGGCACAACCTGATCCGTTGCGAATTACTGCCCGATTTGTCGCGTGCGTATACGCGCGTATACGCGTGCCCGCGTACTCATGCCCACGGGACACGTGCACATCTGGCCATGCGTCCGCGTGTCCAGTTGAGGGGCCAGGTGGACGAGATCCTGGTGGCCAGCGGACGCCCCCGCGACCTACTGCGCCACGGCGAACCTGGCGGGCACTGGAACCGCTTCCGCGCTGACGGCGCAACCAGCCGCTCTTCACCTATCGGGCTGTAACCGCGACAATTGAAGGATGGGCCGACGCTCGCGCCGTCGGTGTCCTGTATGTCGGACGGCACTTCCTCGCGACGCTCATCCCCGGCGTCGCTACTGCTGTCCGGCCTGCGTCGCCCGCGCCTACCGGGCCCGCAAGAGGTTCAGTGTGGTGTATGAGCAGGTACTAGCCGCCGGCCAGCGGCTTGTCGCTGCCGAAGAGCCGGAGGTGGGGATTATCTGTCCTGGCTGTGGCTGGTGGATCTACCCAGGCGGCCGGGACCTGCGAGCCGATGCCCGTCATTGCTCACCGACCTGCCGTCAACGCGACTACCGCCGCCGCAAGCGCGAAAAAGTTCGTGATCATGACGCATAGCCGTGACATTGTCACGGCTGTCGTCATGATCAGCGCCGATGCTGTCGGTACTCGAGTTCACACTGGCTCGACATGAAATCTCACCCGGCGGTGAACTGGCCGGAAACCGAAGGGGGAGAACCGATGTCGAGCCGCCCGTGGGTCGAGCGCGCGATCAAACCAGGAACCGAGAGAACGACCGAGTTGTACGCCTACCTGCCCTATGAGAACGGCTCGAACCGGTACTGGCTCAGGGAAGTACTCGGCAACCAGGTCAGGCTCACGACGGTGCAACGCAACGGCTGCACTGCGTGGAAGATCGGCCGGGAGCACATGCTGCCGTTGGCTGCGGCGATGGCCGACGAGTACGGCGAGATCGAGTTACGGCTCGAGGTCTCCAAGACGATGCAGTGTGACACCAACTGCAAGGACGCGAATCCCTACACAGTCTTCAGATGTGTCTGTGCCTGCGGTGGGGAGAACCACGGCGGAGTCGGCCGCTACGAGGACTGGTACCGCGCGGGACGGACCACATTGCTGCGCAACGACAAAACCGAAGTGAAGCAGGCAATCATCACCCGCGCGGCCAGATCCAACTGCCGAAGCAGAGCACCGACATCTCCGGCCCCGCGATCACACCGGTCGCACCGGCGATGGAACCGCCCCGCCGGCCGCAACCAACCTCACCACCGCCTCACCTGGCGACACCACTGTCGCTGCCTTCGCCAGAACCCGCGGTTCGCACGGTGATTCCAGCGGCGAATCGCTTCGGCGATCTCGAGCGTGGACCCGCCGACTTCGTGCCGTCGCCTGATGCCAGCCCTGCACCACCAGCACCCGAACCGGTGCGACGCAGCCTCGTAGGACCGCTGAGCGCTGCTGCGCTGGCGCTCATCGCACTCAGCGCCGGGATCTGGCTGATCGCGTCCCCCCACCACCCCACCGCGCAGCCGATGACAACCCAGGAAACGATCCAGCCGCCAGCCATACAAGCCGAACTACCGCCCCCGCCACCGATCACCGAGGCGGCACCAGCCCCGCAGCCGCCCGAGGAAGCTCCGGCGCCGCAACCACGGCTTCCGGCAGGCTGCTACCCGTTCCAGCCGGGCTGCTGAGGGGGCGCCGGAATGGGAAGACGACGTAGTCGTCGCAGCCGCGGATCGGACGCGGCGGGGTTGATGTTCATGGCCGCCATCGCTGCGCTCGCGGTGATCCCGGAGGTCACGCGTATCGCCGAACGGCAGGCCGTCGTACTCGCTTTTACGGCGGTGTGCGTGCTTGCCGTCGCTACCGTCGCGGCGGTACTGGCGGTGTGGCATCGCCGCCGAGTGCGTGCTCGCGATGACGCGCGGGTGCTGGCGGCGCTACGGCAGAACTCGCTGAGTCCCTCCGAGTTCGAGGAGGCGCTGGCCGCGTTGTGCCGGCGTGACGGCTGCACCGATGTCCAGGTGGTCGGCGGATCTGGTGACCTCGGCGCCGACGTGATCGCCCGGGCACCAGATGGCCGCCGAATCGTGCTGCAGGCCAAGCGGTACCGCAACGGCCGTAGCGTAGGAAGCCCAGACGTGCAGCGATTCGCTGGAACCGCGCACACCATCCACCGGGCCGACGTGGCGGCGGTGGTGACTACCGCACATACCTTCACCCCGCAAGCACAGGCGTATGCGGCCAAGGCCAGGATCTTGCTCATCCCGGCAAGAGAACTCGCAGCGTGGGAATCACACACCGGACCGACTCCCTGGGACTGAGCCCGAGAAAACGCTGAAACGATCCTGCTCGGCAGCCTCGGCCGTACGGACGATCAGGGGCGATCCGCGCCCCTCGCGAGCAGAGCTGCACGCTCATCGGCGGTGAGCCAACAGAAGGCCAGCGCCTGCCACAGGTGAGAGCGGCCGTCGATCCATTCGCCCGCCCGGGTCTGACGCAGCAGAGCCTCCCGGAATCGGGCACGATCGGCACCGGACGTCGACATCTCAGCGGCTGCGGCGTCGAGCTCGCGAACCTTGTTCGCGCGGATGCTGATGGCCCACTGGATTTGCTGATCGGATCCGGTGAGTTCCGGCCATCCCGCAGCGCGGGCTGCTTCAGCATTGGCCGCGTTGGCGGCGTCGTGCGTACCCATGGACCCATGGTGCGCCAGGGCACCGACACCACCGGCGACAAGCCGAGTTCAGAGCCGCCGGGCGTAAGCGCCACACGCCTTGACGACAAAGGCCCAAGCACGCCCAGTCCGCCATGTGGACCCTTGTTTGAGCCGTTCCAGTTCCAAGGAAGCGGAACAACTTGCCAGCCAGATACTCGCGCTCATCGGAAAATCGTTGGCCCTACTTTGCACTTCCTGACAGCTTCAGGATTCCGGGGCCGGCAAGGCACGCCAACGATGGTCAAACCGATGGAAGGCAGCCCTGAACGCCTTCGAGATCACCTTCGACGGCCGCCTGTCCGCCGGACGAAAGTAACCACAAATCAACCGATTACACCGTTAATTTGACAGTCCCAAAGCGCGAAGCGAGCGGGACGCTGGGATGTGAGGGTGGTCTCGGCGGGTCGCCGAAGCGTAGGAGGGGTCATGTCCGGTGATCTCCCGTTCACAGTCGAGGTGTCGTCCAGACCGCGTCGTCCACTACCTGTACGAGCCTGGAACTACCAGGTCAGGCTGGCAACGAGAGCATCGTCACGTCACACTCTCTCCGCTCGGCTGTCAGCGTTCATGGAATTCCCCACCAGATCCAGGTTCTCGTTCACGGCAGTAGTGGTGTAACTGAACGGGATCCGGCGCTAAGGATTCGGGTTTCGGTGCTGAAGGTTGTCGGCTGAGCAGACCACTTGTTTTGATTCGGAAACCTTGAGCGTGGTTGTGGTGCTGGTGGTTTCATGTGCGGCTGTGCGTGATGAGGGTGTGGCGGGCCGTTTCGGTGTGTTGTCGCGGGTGGAGCTGGAGCGGTTTTTCCATCTCGACGATGAGGACCGCAAGCTGATCGCGGCTCGCCGCCGGGATTCGAACCGGCTTGGGTTTGCTTTGCAGTTGGTGACGGTCCGGTACTTGGGCATGTTCCTGCCGGATCCTCTTGGCGTGCCGTCGGAGTTGGTTGACTATCTGGCCGAGCAGTTGGGGATCGCTGATCCGGCGTGCGTGAAGAGCTATGTGGATCGGGAGAAGACCAAGCTCGAGCACGTTTGGGAGATCCAACGTGAGCACGCCCTGGTGCCCTTCGCTGAGGTCGAGGGCGAGTTGGCGGGCTGGATCGCGGATCAGGCGTGGATGACTGGCGACGGCCCGAAGGCGATCTTCGACGGTGCGGTGGGCGTGGTTGTGTAACCGTCGTGTCCTGCTGCCGCAGGGCGTGACGACCCTGGAGCGGCTGCTGGCCGCGGGCCGTCAGGCCGCTGATCAGCGATTGTGGGCGCAGCTGGGGGACTCGTTGACTGCGGCGGATGCGCGAGTGTTGTTGGGCATGTTGGAGCCTCGGGTTGAGAACCGGCGCAGGGTCATCGATCTGGAGCGGTTGCGGCGCGGGGTGTTCAAGGCGTCGGCGAAGGGACTGCTGACCGCGTTGGGCCGGTTGCGGGATGTGAACGCGTTGGTGCCGGGCTCGGTGGACGTGTCTCGGCGGTGCCGCCGCGGCGGCTGTTGGGGTTGGCCACGCTCGGGTTGTCGGGGCGGGCGGGGCAGCTGCGGCGCATGCAGCGGGAGCATTTGCTGGCGGTGCTGGTCGCGACGGTTTTCACGCTGCGCTCGCGTGCGGTCGATGACGTGCTGGAGCTGTTCGACCAGGTGATGGCCCGTGGGGTCCAAGTCCGTCAGAACTGGCGGTAAGCCTTACCGCACATAGTTTCCGGAGTCGTCGTGCCCCGGGCAGGGGCGTTTCCCGAGGTCGGCATAAGAGTTATCGCACACAGTCGGTACCTATGCGCGATAGCGCGCTAGCGCCAGATTTCGCAGATTTGGACTGGCCGCTGGAAACATCCCTGGTCAGAGCGCTATCCCGTTGGCTACCAACAGATTGCGCGCAGATGGACTCCACCGGCCGAACCGTTCGGTTCCACTCGAAGAAAACTTGCCGCACTTCCCGCGGATCGGCGGTACCCGAGTACACCCCCCGGGCCGCGGCAACCACGACTATGGCCGATATGGACCGAATGCCTGTTGGGTGCGTCCTACGTTCTGACAGAGTCACCCCGAATCCCCTTGAACGAGGAGCCATCCCCGTGACTGATACCGCCGCTGCCGCGGCGTCACCTACCACGTTCGTGCTCGGTTCCCGAGCATGTTTGCGATGCCGGGCGTTACGTGCAGCAGACCGCGCAGAACCTGATCAGTGGATTGCGCTCGGCGTCGGCGGAGGTCGACGGGCTGATGACGAGTTGGCATGGAATGGCGGCCACCGCCTATGGCGGGGCGTGGGACGAGACGCACACCGCCGCCCTGGGAGTGTTCGAAGCGCTGGCCGACACGGCCGAGCTGGGTGTGGTGGTCGACCGCTCCGCCGCCACCGACCGCTGCCCGGAGGTCGCGAATGCCTGAACCCCGGAATGTATCGGAAACCCCCGACAGGTATACTTTGGCGCGTACACGGAATGCTTTACAGATCCGGCCTGCGGAAACACCCTCCCGCCGAGGGTGTCTCGCGAACGATCGTTGATGAGACACCACACCAGGAGAACTTTCGTCGGCCAAGCACGATAGCAGGAATTAGCATGACCGCCCTCACCATGCCGTGTACATCCCGCTCACACCGTGGCAACACATGCTGTCGACTCGACCGGCGCGGCCGGCCTCGACGGCACAGATGGTGGATGCGGGCGCGTAGACCTCGCGGTGGAGACGTTCCAGGTCTGGTGCTGACGGGGCCGCGTTCTGGGTGTATCGATCGGTCTGGTGTGCTTCGAGCATCACGTCTCGAAGGCTCTCGTACAGTGCCATGTCTTCCTTCTTTCGGTCGGACAGCCCAGGAATCATGCGTAGCGGTGCCGGGAAGTAGCGGATCACCGCGTTGATGTGGGCGCGTTTCTCGCGTATTTGGCGCTGGACTTGTTCGACGGCTTCCCCACGGGTACAGCCGGGTTCATGACTGATCACCCTGATCAGGTTGAGGGGATATGGTCGGTCTCGTCTTGGTCCAGCGAGGTCAGATCGTTCTCGGTCAGGCCCACCCACCAGATCAGGCTCTCGACACGTCGGACCATAGGGTGCTGCTAGCGCAGTGCCGCAGGCACTTCCCAATCCTGATGCACCTCTACCAGCGTCCGTCAGTGCGAATGAACCTGGGAGTGGGCCTTTTCGGCGTATAGCCGCGCGATGGTCAGGCTGACCAGCGGCCGACGCTATCGATTCAGGTGGGGCGCGCGCAAGTGTCGTGGCGTTGGGTCACGCCGTGACTTCGTGGACTGCGGCTCCGGCTCGCACGTCGAGGATGCTCAGCAGCACCATCCGGCACACGGCCATCTGTGACATGTGCCCACGCAGCGTGATCACCGCGTGTGCTGCGGCACGCCGGCATTCCTGAACCAGATCGACGAACGCCGGCGGCAGTGTCACGTTCTGTGGTGCGGGCTCGTGGAACACCGTGCCCAGTTCGTAGCCGAGCGAGCCGGCGATCTCGCGCAGCCGGTCTTCACTCGAACCAGGATCGTGGTCATCGAGCAGATCGTCGCGCACATATCCGTAGGCGAGGGGCAAGAGAGTAGTTGTCATGGTGATCGGGTTCCAGTCGGCCGGCCCCAGACGATGCCGAAAATATCGTTCTGTACACCGGAGCATCTGTTGTCGTGGGGGCGATGTGCCACCTGTGTCACCGTTGGCTCGGCATCCATTGGTCGAGCCGGGTTGTCGCATTCGTCGCCCGATGGTGTCCCGGTCCCGGCCTCGGTGATTCCTGCCGTATCCGGGACCTCGTCACAGCTTCGGCGGCGTTGCCGAAGACACGAGATCGTGGTTCCGCTGACGGGCCATCGTCATTGGTGGTCCTTCCAGCAGCGTTGCTCGAAGCGGGACCGCTGAAGAGTCGCGCAATCCGGATGCTCTATCGACAGCGCCCGGACCCGGGTTTCCTGTACGACAACCACCCTGCGCCGACCGGTGACACTCCCGCATCGGGGACATACCGAGACATACCGATACCACCTACCGGGAGATTCGCGCACTGGCATCTGCTGCGCAGGCTTCAACTGATGAGCATGAGCGAAGACTCAGTTACCGACACATTGACTGCGTCGGACACCGACGGGCCTCCCCCGTGCAGGGCGACGCTGGAGGGCCGAGCATCCTCCATCTCTCACGCAGCACCGCTTCGAGAAGCTTCTCCTACATCTCCAGCCCCTCTCTGCGTTCGTGACGCACAATCCGCCCGAAATTCGGTCGATACTATGGCGACCCCCCTGACATTCTGTGCCGACAGGTGACAGTTGGCACTTGTTGTCACCTGGCCTGCCGACCGGGGACTAGTCGACGGAGCGGTGCCGCGCGGGAAGGGATTCAGGAGTTGTCAACCGCGCGTTGGTAGCGGTCGGACAGCAGCCGCAGCAGCGTAAGCAGTTCCGGCGGGGACTCGACGGTGAAGTCCATCATCAGCATCCCGATGTATGCGGCGATCGTGTCCAGGCTGTCGGCGCCGGTGACGAGGACGCTGTGCAGTTCGTCGATGGGTTCGACAACGCCGACCGTCGGGTTGATTCGGGCGAGGACTTCTTCCGCCGGCGCGTCGACCCGAAGGCGTGCGTGCACGTTCCAGCCTTTCGCGGCGATCGTGCGCATCGCGAAAGCGGTGTAGTCACCGCCCAACAGCGGCTGCGGGGCGAAGCGGCGGCGGGTCGGCATCCGTGGCGCCATCCGGTCGACGCGGAAGGTGTCCCAGCTGCCGTCCTGCGGATCCCGGGCGACGAGGTGCCAGCGCCGCTGCCAGCTGAGCAGCCGGTACGGCTCGACCAGCCGCGGTTCGTCTGCGTAGTCGAACCGGAGCCATTCGACGTGGCGGATCGCCCGGGCAATCTCCAGTAGTACGGCGGCGTCCACCTCCGGATCGGGCGCGTCGGTGCCAATGTTCTCCAGGCCTCGATCGATCGTTGACCGCAGCGCGTCGACCATCGGCCGCAGCCGGGACGGCAGCACCTGCTCAAGTTTCGCGAGCGCTCGTGCCCCCGCCTCCTCCACACCTGAAATGCCCGCCGCCGCGCGCAGCCCGACCGTGACCGCCACGGCCTCCTCGTCGTCCAGCAGGAGCGGCGGCAACTTTCCGCCGGCGCCGAGCCGGTACCCGCCGACGGCGCCCCGCTTAGCCTCGACGGGGTAGCCCAGCTCACGCAGCCGCTCGACGTCGTGGCGGACCGTCCGGGCCGAGACGCCGAGCCGTTCGGACAGCTCCCGGCCAGTCCGACCCCGCGCGGTCTGGAGCAGGGCGAGCAACGACAGCAACCGCGCGGTCGGATCGGTCACCGAAAACTCCTCCTGCTATTAGGAAATGATTCCGCCTAATTAGCTCATATCGTCTTCGACATGAACAACGCGACCGCTTCCCTCGCCCTCCGCCCCTTCACCGTCGCCGTCACCGACGTCGAGCTTGCTGACCTGCATGACCGGCTCGCTCGCACCCGCCTGCCGCAGCCGGCCCCGGCCGACGACTGGGATGCGGGCACCCCGAACTCCTACCTGCGCACGGCGCTCGAAGCGTGGCGCGCCTTCGACTGGCGTGCCGCCGAGGCGCGTATCAACGCCGTACCGCATTTCACCACCGAGATCGACGGCCAAACGTTCCACTTCATCCACGTCCGCTCCCCTCACCCCGGTGCCACCCCCTTGCTGCTCGCGCACACTTACCCCGGCTCGTCGGTCGACTACCTCGACCTGATCGACCGCCTCGTCGACCCGGTCGCGCACGGCGGCCGCGCCGAGGACGCGTTCGATGTCGTCATCCCGGACGCGCCGGGCTACGGCTTCTCACAACCGGTCACCGAGGCAGGCTGGACGACCGCCCGAGTGGCCGCGGCGTACGACCGCCTGATGCGTGGCCTGGGCTACGAGAGCTACGGAATCCACGGCTCGGACAACGGCGCGATGATCGCCCGGGAGTTGGGACTCCTGAACCCTGACGGATTCCTCGGACTGCACGTTCTACAACTGTTCTCGTTCCCGTCCGGTGAGCCGGCCGAGTTCGAGCGCTTGGAGCCCGCGGACCACGCCGGCCTCGCACACATGCAATGGTTCCAGTCGGTCGGCGGCTACAACACGATGAACGCGTCACGCCCGCAGACCGTGGCCGTAGGTCTCAGCGACTCGCCAGTCGGACTGCTCGCCTACAGCGAGCTGTTCAACTCCTTCGGCAACGGCACATCCCTCGTGCCGCTGGAGACGATCCTGCTCGAGGTGACCGTGAACTGGTTCGCCAACGCAGCGTCCGGAATGAGCCGCAGCTATCTGGAGAACGCGCGGGCCGAGGCCGAACCGCGTGCGAATACCGCCCGCACCGGCGTCGCCGTGTTCAAAGACGACTTCCAGACGATCAGGGTCTTCGCCGAACGCGAAAACACCAACATCGTGCACTGGAGCCGTTTCGAGGAAGGTGGCCACTTCGCAGCCCTCGAACGCCCCGACCTCCTGGCGGGCGACCTCCGCACCTTCTTCGCCGGCTGAACTCTAACAACGCCACAAGGCGTGTGAGGTCCAGCTGAACGAAAACTGACGGAGAAGCTTGACACTCGGTCCCCGTGAACCGTAGGGAGATTCGGGTGAGCGAGCCTGTCATGGACCGCGAGGTGCGTCGGCGCCTGGCGGTCCTTCGTCATGTCGAGGAAGTCACCGGCAACGTCGCGATGACCTGCCGGTACTTCGGCATCAGCCATCGCACGTACTACACGTGGCTGCGCCGATATGAGACCGAGGGTGGACGGACTGCGCGAACGGTAACGACGCCCGCGGGGCGAGGTGCGACAACTGGGTTTTGTCGCAGGCCCGCATCTTCGTCAGGTCAGGAGGCCGGTCCGCGCGACCCGACGAGCTCAATCACGATCCTGCCGTTCGCGGGCAACCGGATCACAGCCGCCTGCTCGGCCGGGTGGTCGGAGATCCGATCCACCAGATCCCGCATCTGCTTCGCCGCGAGCTCCTCGGATCCGTAGCGTCCGAACCGATGCGCCGCGGGGCTCAGGTCGACATCGCCGTAGCGGTTGCCCGTGAGGTACGTCATCTGAGCCTGGATGGTGAACTCTTGCGGCAGGCGAGAGTCCCCCTTCGCGATCCTCTCGACCCGGCACTCGGCGATGAGATCGGCACGAACGAGCCGACCCTCGTCGGCCTCCAACCAAAGCTTTCCCATCCGCGCATTCTGACCGAGCCCACCGACACCCACCTGGCCGAACCCGGCGTCCGACCTCCAATAAGCCCTGCGTCCCAGTCGCTCTCGGCGTTCAATCCCCTGTTCAGGGCCCTGGGAGCGGCACAGATAGAGGGGTCACTTAGTGCACCGTTCAGGAGGTCTTGCCGCAGGTCGATTCGTCCTGCCTATCTGGTCGTGCTGCACGCGGTCGGCGGCATCATCGCCCAGCGCGGCAACTACTCGATGGCGGATTGGGCAGCACTCACCGACGCCGACCCGGCTGCGGTGAGCCGCGTGCTGGGCGAGCTACGCGCACGTCACTTCGGCATCCGCTGACCGGAATCCCGTAGGGGCATACCCCCGGTCGATGTGTGGCTTTGGGGTACCCCAGGTGCACATCCTGGTCAGGCCGTGCAGGCCCATTTGAAGACACGAGTCGTTGAGCAAGTCACGATCACCCGTGGCCGACATGCCAGGAGTATAATCGAAACTGTGTTCGATTCAGATCGGGTGGTGTGGTGGGCCGACTGCGACAGGTGATGGTCGATCCGGTCACATCGGCGAGCCGGGCGATCTCGCCGAGAGTGCGGAACTGGTTCGGGTTGCCTTCGACCGTGAGGGCCCGTGGTTGATGCTCGCTGTTCCAGAGAGCGAGGAAGGCGGGCAACTCGCACTCCACCGCTCCGCATACTTTCAAGACTATTGACGAATTCATCCAAGTAAAAAGTGTGCAATGGTGCTAACTTAAGTGGAGCGTTCTCCACGGCACCGATCAGCAAACTGTCTGCGGCGCTGAGATGTACACCACAGGCCGCTAGTCGACTCGTCGACCATTCCGCATGTGATGAGCCGTTATACAGCGATATCATCAGTGACGGCTTGATTCGGCTAATTCTTTGCAGCAGTGCGCTTTTAGTGCACGCGGATCGAAGGATCGATTTCGAAGGCGGGGTATAGATGAGGGTTGGCATTCACGCCGTTGGCTATCGCTGCTGCGATAGGTCTGGTCGGGCTGATCATTGGAGCAGTGGTGAGCCATTTGCGGGCCGGTGATCCGATTGTGAAGCCGGCCGCGGCGGTCGTGATCAGAAAAGAGTCAAGGCGCAACACACCCTCCCGGTTCCGACTACACCTCTGCCGAGGACACGCTCAGCTCATCGAAACCGGGAGGGTGCATTGCTCAGGAGGACGGCCTTCGAAATGCTCCAGAGAGTCGTTGGCTTGATAAAAGGTAAAGCCCGCCTTGCCGAGCGTCCTCTGAGAGAGCTTGGTAACGAACTTCACCGGGTGTCCGGAATCGGACAAACCGATGCTGAGATCGCGCAAGGGCTCCGAGGGATGGACTTGCGAGAAACGAACCGTAACCTGACCAATCATCTCGATTATCACGAGGTCTACCTCGAAGGCCAGCGCTTCGAGCGCAGCGATCCTCGGGTAGCGAGGCAAGTCCGGCGCCTCGGGCGTGTCGAGCGTGGCGATCCAGCGCTGGCGAGGATACTCAAGCGCCAAGGCTTCGATGGCACACCTCGCCTTGTGGATGCCGAAGGTATGCGCAAGGCTGTCGATGCAGGCTGGATTGAAATGTTCCGACGCACACAGAAACCAGAAGAATTCAAAACTGGTAGCCTCTTTCCTGGACGGGGTGAATCCGGTAGCGGTACATATGTTTATGCCCGCAGACCTGGATCGACCACATCTCCGGACACTCTCCGAAAGGCGGCCGAACACTATGCAACCCCAGGATCCGATGATCCGGGCGATGTGATCCACATGGCGATGCATCCTCACGCGCTAACAACTGATTTACGTTCCCTCACTGCAAAACGAGATAAGGAACTGGAATCGATTCGTGCAGAATTGGACATGGAACCTCAGAAGTCTGCAAAAAGAACAGCATTGGAAGAGCGCATGGATGTGATTTCGGACGTGGGACGTTACGGTGCCATACAAGGCTGGGATGCATACTGGGTTAATGACTCAAATATTGCGGTGGTTCTGAACCGTACCGCATTGATAGTCAAACTATAACGGAGATCACAAATACATGCGGCTGTCAAAAGCGGCCGTGGGCTGCGGGTTACGTCCGGCGCGCTACCGCGCACGATCGCGTAGGTTGTCGTGGATGCGTTGCCATGCACCGGCTTTCGTCCATCGCCTTGCCTCGGTGGTGGGTGCGTCGCACACCCATTTCTTGCTGGGTGCGCCGGCCCTGACCGGTGCCGCGTGCTGCCGCCGCCGAGGGTGGTTTGACATGTCCCCAATCACGCGCTGAAGTACTCGGTGCCGCGTATGCTCGACCATCCGGGTCTGCTGAACAACGATCCACGTGCGGAATGGGCCATCAACAACAGTCAGCCGGCATTCGACGCGGCCGACTTCCTCAGGTTCGGCCGGGATATCGTCGCTCAGCTGAGTCACGTGACCAATCGGGCCGGGATCGA
>NZ_JBEZDE010000062.1:0-23646 GCF_040648115.1 Nocardia sp. NPDC049190 | reverse complement strand
GTGTTGGATGAGTGGTTGCGGCCGGTGCCGGTGGGTGTGGTGGGGGAGTTGTATGTGTCGGGTGTGCAGTTGGCACGCGGATACATGAACCGGCCCGCGGCGACGTCGGTGGCGTTCATAGCGAACCCCTTCGGAGCGAAAGGGGCGCGCATGTATCGCACCGGCGACTTGGCACGCTGGACCACCGATCGCACCCTCGAATACCTTGGGCGCACCGATTTCCAGGTGAAGGTTCGTGGTCAGCGCATTGAACTCGGTGAGATCGAGACCGTCCTCGCCACACACCCGGGAGTAGCGCACGCGGTTGTCGCGTTGCACACCGACGAGCGCGGAATAGACCGACTCGTCGGTTATCTTGTCGGCGACGAGAAGATGGATCCGAGTACCGTCCTGGCCACGGCACGGTTGCGATTGCCTGCGCACATGGTGCCCGACGTGGTGATGCAACTCGCCGAACTCCCGCTCACCACGACCGGCAAGCTCGATCGCCGGTCGCTTCCCGCGCCGGATATCTCGGACGGCGGGGAGTGGATCGCACCGCGCACCGATGCCGAGCGGTCCGTCGCGGAAGTGTTCGGGAACGTCTTGGGCGTCGAGAGAATCGGGGCAACCGACAGCTTCTTCGACCTCGGTGGCAACTCGCTGTCGGCAACCAGGGTGACTGCCCAGTTGAGCAGGGCACTCGGATTGCGCATCGGTGTCCGGGACCTGTTCGAAGCATCGACCGTTGCCGAGCTCGCCACGCGTCTGGCCGATTTCGACCGGAATGTTCGGGCGCCACTGGTCGCCCGTGACCGTCCCGCACTGGTGCCGCTTTCACCTGCGCAGCAGCGGATGTGGTTCCTCAATCAATTCGACACTTCGGTCGGCGCGTACAACATCCCGCTCGTGGTTCGGCTCAAGGGCGAGCTGGACCTCGATGCGCTGCGCCGCGCGTGCGAGCTGGTCATCGGCCGGCACGAGTCGCTGCGCACTAAGTTCCCGATGACCGGCGGGATGCCGCATCAGGTCTCGGTAACCGTCGAGGAGGTCATGCCGGCACTGATTCCGGTCCGGGTCGAGGAAGACCAACTGATGGAGCGCGCGGCCGCCGCGGTCGCGGTGAGCTTCGATGTGACGCAGGCTCCACCGGTGCGGATCGAGTTGTTCTCGCTCGACGCACGGGATCATGTTCTGGTGATCGCCGTGCATCACATCTGTGCCGACGGGCAATCGATGATGCCGCTCGCGCGGGATGTGGCAGCGGCATATCAGGCCAGTAGGCAGGGGGCAGCGCCGATATGGCCGGTGCTTCCGGTGCAGTACGCGGACTACTCGTTGTGGCAGCGCGAGATACTGGGCAACGAGAACGATCCCGACTCGGTGATGTCCAGACAGTTGCGATTCTGGATGGACACCCTCGGCGGGCTGCCCGAGTTGCTCGAATTGCCGGCCGACCTGCCCCGCCCGGCAGTCGCCTCCATGCGCGGTCGCGCTGTCGACTTCGAGATTCCCGCTCGAGTGCGGGCGCGGATCGACACGGTCGCGCGTGCCGCGAACGCGACGACCTTCATGGTTCTGCACGCTGCGTTGAGCATCCTGCTGTCGAGGATGGCGGGCGTCGACGACATCGCGATAGGCACACCGGTGGCCGGACGTGGCGAGCGTGAACTCGACGATCTGGTCGGCATGTTCGTCAATACGGTCGTGTTGCGGTCTCGAGTGGCGTCCCAGCAGCGGTTCGCCGAACTGCTCGACGCGACGCGCGAGGCCGATCTGGCGGCGTTCGCGCACGCGGATGTGCCGTTCGAGCAGGTCGTAGAGGCGCTGAACCCGCCACGGTCCACCGCCCACCTTCCGATCTACCAGGTGACGCTCGATGTCCAGAACCTGAGCAAGGCCGCGTTGCGGCTGCCGGGGCTCATTGTCGAGCCGGTGGAGAACGGCTTCGAGCAGGCGCAGGCGGATCTTGCTGTGAAGCTGGTGGAGCAGTTCGATGAGCAGGGTCGTTCGGCCGGCATGCTGGGTCGGCTGACGTTTGCCACCGATCTTTTCGTCGAGGAGTCGATGAGCCGGTTCGCGCAGGCGTTCGTGCGGATCCTGGAGGCGGTGACCGCGAATCCGGGGATAGCTGTCGGCGACATCGACCTCGTGGATGCAGTGCAGCGGCGCGAATTGCTGACCGCGGCCGGGGATCACGGCGTCGCGGTCGCGGACGCGACGCTCGCGGAACTGTTCACTGCCCGGGCTGCCGCACAGCCCGACGCGGTCGCGGTGACGGACGGCCGGTCCCACCTGACCTACGCGGAGTTGGATCGCCGCGCAGCTGTGGTGGCCGCTCGGTTGACCGAGCAGGGTGTCCGGCCGGAATCGCTGGTGGCTGTGGCGTTGTCGCGGTCGAGCGAACTGATCGTGGGTCTGCTCGCAGTGGTGCGCGCGGGGGCAGGATATCTGCCGGTGGATGTGGCGTATCCGACGGAGCGATTGCGGTTCATACTCGACGACGCAGGTCCGGCCGCCGTGTTGACGTCGGCCGATATCGCGTCGGCGCTGCCGGAGTGTGCGGCGCCGGTGCTGCTGGTCGAGGATTGCGTGGACGTCGGCGTAGACGGTTCCGGCCCGGCGGGGTCGGGGGTGCGTCCGGACAACATCGCCTACGTGATCTATACCTCGGGTTCGACGGGCCGCCCCAAGGGGGTGGCGGTCAGCCATCGGGAAGTGGTCACGCTGTTCAGCAATGCGGCCGAGCGATTCGACTTCGGCCCCGACGATGTGTGGACGATGTTCCATTCGTATGCCTTCGATTTCGCGGTGTGGGAAATGTGGGGAGCATTGCTGTCGGGTGGCAGGCTGGTCGTCGTCGACTTCGACACATCCCGGTCGCCGGAGGCGTTCGTGGACGTGGTCGCACGGGAGCAGGTGACGGTGTTGAGCCAGACCCCGTCGGCGTTCTACGGGTTTGTCGATGCGGAGCGCGAATATCGGCAATCCGGTGCTGCCGCTGGCGCTCTCGCGTTGCGGTATGTCGTCTTCGGCGGCGAGGCATTGGATGCGTCGCGCTTGACCGGCTGGTTCGCGGCGCACGAGCCGGGATCACCGCGATTGGTGAACATGTACGGCATTACCGAGACGACCGTGCATGTGACGTTCTCCGAGATCGATGCGGTAGGCGTGGCCGGCATCGGTTCGCCGTTGCCGGGATTGCGGGTGTATGTGCTCGATGATCGACTGCACCCGGTGCCGATCGGCGCCGCCGGGGAGATCTATGTGGCCGGCGACCAACTCTCGCGCGGCTACCTCGCGGCTCCGGCCTTGACCGCGGGCCGATTCGTAGCGAATCCGTTCGATCCGGATGGCGGTCGGTTGTATCGGTCGGGAGACCTCGGCCGGTGGCGGGCGTCGGCGAACGGGCTGGGGTTGGTGTACGTCGGTCGCGCCGACGCGCAGGTGCAACTGCGCGGCTTCCGGATCGAGATGGGCGAGGTGGAGGGCGCGCTGTTGCGGCATCCGCGCGTGACCCAGGCCGCGGTGGCAGTGCACCGCCACGATCGTGGCGTGGACCAGCTGATCGGCTACGTCGTTGCCGTCGACGGGCAGCAGATCGATCCCGGTGAAATCCGGGAAGTCGCCGCTGAGATGTTGACGAGCTACATGGTGCCGTCGGCGATCATGGTATTACCCGAGCTGCCGCTGACGGTGAACGGCAAGCTCGATCGGAAGGCATTGCCCGCGCCCGATTTCGACGTATCCGTGCACGAGTTCGTCGCCCCGCGAACGCATACCGAGAAGATGATCAGCGATGTCTACCAGCAGGTCCTGGGCGTCGAGCGGGTCGGAGCATCGGACGGATTCTTCGACCTGGGCGGCAATTCACTGCTGGCCACGATGGTGGTGACCGAGCTGCGCGCTCGCGGTGTGACGATCGCGTTGCCGTGGATGTTCGACGATGCGACGCCGAAGGCGCTGGCCGCACGGGCCGACGACGCAGAAGGTAGTTCTGGTCTGCAGGTGCTGCTTCCGCTGCGCGCGAGCGGTGCCAAGCCGGCGGTATTCGGGGTACATCCCGCGGGCGGATTGGCGTGGTTCTACGGCGGCGTGGTCGAACATCTGCACAAGGATCGGCCGATGTACGGCTTGCAGGATCCTCATGTCGTCGCAGACGAACCACGCGCGGAGTCCGTGGACGAACTGGCCGAACGCTACGTGGCCGAGATTCGCCGAGTACAGCCGACCGGACCGTATCACCTGCTCGGATGGTCGTTGGGTGGTGAGATCGCACATGCCATGGCGGTTCGGCTCCAGCGCGACGGTGATTCGGTCGGAATGCTGGCCATGTTGGACAGTGGTGTCGGCTCCCCAGAGGAGTCGATGCGCACCACCGCGGACGATCCCGCGCCGGGAGAGCTGATGGCCGACCTGCTCGGGGGCTGGCGAGAGCTGTTCGAACTCGGGGACGAGGTGACAGTGGACACCCACGAGCAAGCGTGGGCCGTCATTCGTGAGCAGGTGACTCGAACCGGAATATTCACTCCCGAACAGGCCGACCGGGTGATGGAGAGCTTCGAGACCGCCGGCGACATCGCTCACGACTACCAGCCGGGAGTCTTCGATGGAGACGTGGTGTTCTTCACCGCAGGAAAAGATCGTGCGGATCACGACGCCATCGCTCAGACATGGCGGCCGTATGTCACCGGCGATATCCACAACACGGTCGTCGATGCGAATCACCTCGAGTTGGCGCACACGTTCGCGCTGGCGATTATCGGTCCGATCCTCGAGAGGTATATGGACTGATGTCGAAATAGTCCGTTGCGATCATTGACGGCTGTATCTGTGCTGGTCGCGGGCAGTTCTGCGGAGGACTGCCTGCGACCGCGCCGCGGCCTATCCGGCTGCCCGCTCACGATCCGGTCGATCACGGTAGTAGGGCTCCCGGTCCGAGATTGTGCCTTCCGAGATCTGGCCTGCGAGGTCGACGTCTCGCGAAAAACAGCATCGACGAGTCGGGTTGTCGTCGACCGCAATGGAATTGACTACCAGGAGGTCACAGCGCACATCATGTTCAGCGCTCCAGCGGCACTTCGTTATGTACTAGATGTGCCAATAGACGCCGGATTGCGCCGATTGTGCACGAGATGGGCTCACTACCATCACTTTTGGAACAGCGGCGGCGGTAACGGCCAGGTAGGTGTTGGCGAGCATGGCCAGAGTGATGTGGCGGTACCAGGCGTCGTAGCGGCGGACCTGGTATTGGTCGAGTCCTACCTCGGCCTTCGCGGTCTCGAGGCAGTCTTCGATCGACCGGTGGGAGCCGGCGGCCCGGATCAGTTCCTCGTCCTGGGTCCCGGTGGGCGCGCGGCAGAGGTAGTAGACGACTTCCAGTTCGCCTGTGTTATTCGGCGTGAGCGCGCGCCGTGCCAGCAACCATCGGCTCCACTGGACGGCAGTGGTCCCTGGGGAGTTCGGCAGCGATGCCATCGCCCAGTCGAAAACGCGCGGCCTTGTCGTTCCGGAGCCGCATTCGAGCCGTTTCCATGCTTGCGCAGGCGCTTGCGCGACCAGGTGATCCGCCCGAATGCGACGTGCGGTGATCGGCATGATCTGGCTGCGTGGCACCGCGACGACATACCCAATGCGCCGCTGTTCGAGCCAGGACCGGAACTGGTACTCGCCGCCGTAGGTTTCGTCAGCGGTCACCCATCGCGCGGGCACCCCGGCGTCCAGTGCCCGTGCCAGCATGTGCTCGGCCAGCGTCGCTTCGGTAGCGAAGGCGACCTCGTCCGGCACCGCGGCCCTGCGGCAGCGCTGCCGATCCTCGGTCCACGACTTCGGCAAATACAACTCTCGATCAATCAGCGTGCGCCCCTTGCTGCTGGTGTACGCGCAGAACACGCCGAGTTGACAGTTCTCGACCCGCCCGGCGGTACTGGAGTATCGACGTTGCACCCCAGCGGATTTCACGCCCTTCTTCGGGAATCCGGTCGAACCGACAACCAGAACACCATCACGATCGCCGAGATGCTCGACCGCGTAGGCACGCAGATCGTCACGCACCCCATCGGCGTCCCACGCAGCCTTGTTCAACAAGCGCTGCATCCCGTCCGGCGTAGAGTCTCCAGCCGCTTCCGCCAAGGTCCAACCGTTCTTCCCGGCCAACGGCGCCAGCAATCCCCGCACATACGCCCGCGCCCGCAACCGCGGCTCCGCCCGATAGAACCGGCCGTTCACCCGACCGAACAAATCATCCAACCCAGCCACCCACGCGGCCAGATCATCATCCATCGACACAGCGAAACAACTTACCGCCCAACATAACGAAGTGCGGCTGGAGCAATCGACGTGACTTGTCTTCCGAGTGCTGCACATGCGGCATCGGCGCGGATTGCCTGTGCCCGTGCGCCTTCGGGGCGAACTGGTTCATCTCCGACGCCTGGGCGCAACTGGGCAGTCGGTGGCGGGGCCGCATGTGTGATCTTCCGGTCCGCTGGATCGCGGTTGTTCGTTCGGCTCGGTCGACAGCTCGGACCGTGGAGTGTGCGTTCGCGGAAGGGTTTTGCATCAGTGCCGATGCGTGCCGTCCTTCGTGTGGTCGGCCGGTGAGCTGAGTGTTTCCTGGGTGGTGTCGGGCTTCATGTGCTCGGGTTCGATCGAGACGAAGGATCCTGCCGCCGCTACTCGACAGCGGGGACTAGTGCATCAACCGGGCGGCGGATCCCAAGCGTCTGTATATTTTCCGGAGAATTATACTATTTATTGCGTACCTGCTGGTACCGCTGTAGCGTCCGTGCTCGAACGTCGCTGAAGGTCCCCTGATTCGTGGAGTTTGTATGCTAGAAATCGACCACTTCAGCTACGGCTGGCTAACGCCCGCCATCGCCTACATCATGTCGGTCGTCGGTTCACTGCTCGGGCTTCGCTGCGCCGCCCGAGCGGAATCAGGAGGCCGCGGTTGGCTCGTCGCCGCAGCAGTCGCCATCGGTGGCACCGGCATCTGGGTCATGCATTTCATCGCCATGCTCGGCTTCTCCATCCGCGGTGCATCTATCCGCTATGACGTGCCGGTCACGCTGCTCAGCGCGGTTCTCGCGATGGTGGTGGTGTGGGTCGGGCTGTATGTCGCAAACGAGACGTCGTGGCGCCCACTTGCCCTCCCCGCCGGTGGCGCGATCACGGGACTCGGAGTGGCTGGGATGCACTACGCGGGTATGTACGCAATGAATTCGGACGCCGTTATCGAGTACGACATTCGGGTTGTGGCACTGTCGGTCGTGATCGCGGTGGCCGCGGCGACCGCGGCGCTGTGGTTCGTTCTGCACGTGCGGGGCGTCATCGTCACCGTCTGCGCGGCATTGGTGATGGGGGTGGCGGTATGCGGGATGCACTACACCGGCATGTTCGCGATGCACGCGCAGGCGCACACGCACACGCACACTCCCACGGGAGCAGGCGCTACAGAGGTGTTGACCCCGCTCATGGTCAGCGTCAGCATGATCACCATGCTGCTGCTCTTGCACCTCGGCATCACCGATGTCGATGAGCGGCCCGTCGCCCCCGCCCGCGATCCGGAATCGGTCCCGTACTGGCCGACTCGGAATTGAGCTACGCCCGCCGGGATCTGGCGCTGGGTACGCCACACGGTGTCACGGTGACCCGTCGTCGGTGACGTGTTCACCTCTGGTGACTCGTCGGCCTCCGGTAGAGCGGCTCGCGACATGGAACTGTCGGGTCCCGCCCTGCCGGTTCGCCGAGGAGTGTCGAAGATTGTCGCCGGGGCGCCTCACGACAACGTCGCTACAGTGCGCTCTCGAGCGCGGTCAGACCGCTGTCGCACTGCGGGACTCGGGCTCCAGGGCGGATGTCGAACCACGCCGCGCGGTCGGTTGTGACTGGCGCGGGGAGCGGTTTCGGGGGGCGATCGGGCGTTCGGTTCCGTTCGTCGTTCGCGGCGGCGGTCGCTCACGAATCGCGACGGCGCGTTGTGCAGTCGATGTTCACGAATTCGGGCATCACCGTCGGTTTATAGTGGAATTACGGGTGCGGGGCGAGGGGAGCGTGCCGATGTCTGACATGTCGAAAGTTGAGCTGTACGCGGCGATCCGTCGCGATCTTCACGCAGGCCTGTCCAAGCGGGCCATCGAACGAAAATACGGCGTCGGGTGGCGCACGGTGGCGAGGGCGACCGAGTCCGTGTGGCCCGAGCCGCGCAAAGGGTATCCGCCGAGACCGCAGAAACTGGATCCCTACAAGCCGTTCATCGACGACGTCCTGCGAGCTGACCTGGATGTGCCTCGTGGGCAGCGGCACACGGCGACTCGGATCTATCAGCGCTTGCTCCAGGAGCGCGGCATGATGGACGTGTCGTATCAGCGAGTCAGCGCCTACGTGCGCGAACGCAGACCGCAGCTGCGAATCGAACAGATACCTGCCCATCGTCGTGCCGAACGACTCATCAAAGCTGCCGGGTTTCCTCGCCATAAGACGTTGCGCGACTTCGATTTCGATGCCAACCGCAATATCGACCCTGCCGTGATCCGCACCCTCGCCGCATGCGACTGGGTCAAGGACGGGCTGCCGCTCTGTTTGATCGGCGACTCCGGCACCGGGAAATCTCATCTGCTCATCGGCCTGGGCATCGAAGCGGCGAAAGCTGGATATCGTGTCAGATACTCACTTGCTGCCGTACTGGCGAACAAGCTGATCGAAGCCGTCGATGGAAAGCGGCTCACCAGGACCATTGCGCGTTATGACAGTGTGGACCTACTCTGCATCGACGAACTGGGCTACACGGAACTGGATAGACGCGGCGCCGAATTGCTGTTCCAGGTACTGACCGAACGTGAGGAGAGGAAGTCTGTCGCGATCGCCTCGAATCGCGGCTTCTCCGGCTGGTCCAAAATCTTTGCCGACGCTCGGCTTCGCGCTGCCGTCATCGACCGACTGACGTTCGGCGGCACCATCATCGAGACTGGCACTCGAAGCTATCGACTAGCCCACATCAAGGACGCAGCATCCACCGAAAGACCCCGCTGAACTGGCCGATCCTGGTCTCGTCGTCAAGGCTGCCGTCGACCCCGCCGCGCCACATCACTCGATGAATTGAACGAAAACTGGAGCGAAAGCGCTGTCGGAATTGGCGAGAAATGCCGTCGTAGTTCATGAGAAATTGCCGTCAAGATTCACGGAAAAATGCCGTTGGAATTTGCGTAAAAGGGGCCGATATCCACGTCCGATCTGGTCGTAGTCGTGGCATCGATCCGAGGATTCCATTGCGCTCAGGCTTTCCTGCGATGTATGTTGGCAAATAGGTCGGAGATCGAATTCTGTGAGGGGGAAATGAAGTAATTTGAATTATGGGCGAGTCGCCGATGTAGATTGGCGACGACCCGCCGCTCGAAACTCCGTCACCGGCAACGGCGAGTTGTCATTACCGGCCGCCGGCAGCGTCATCGGCAAACTGCGCATGGCAGCGGCATCCGCGGTGAATGGCGTGGCCGTGCAGGCCGACACTGCCGGAAACACCTCGGAATGACTACGTCCGCGTGCCTCCCGTCGAGCCGCACCGGCGAACGGCCGGCTGCCTCAGCAGACGTATGAGCCGGGACCTCATCGGACAACCACCGTCACGCTCGGCGACGCACACGGCCGCCCGGCCTCGGTTGGTCATGCCGCTCACCACATCAAGAAGGAAGACAGCATCATGCCTATCTCTCCCAGCCAGGGATCGACCGCAGGCGGGACCACCGTCACGATCACCGGCACGAACCTCGGCGGTGCCACGGCCGTGCGTTTCGGCGCCAAACTGGCGACCATTGTAGACAATACGCCTACCTCGGTCACGGTGACCTCTCCCTCCGGAACAGGCACAGTCGGTGTGACCGTGACGACCGCAGGCGGGACCAGCAACCCGCAGTCGTTCTTCTATGTCGGCCCACCGTTCAAAGCCACCCTGTCACCGGTATCGGGTGTCACCGCAGGCGGAAACACGGTCACCATCACTGGAACCGGCCTTTCGACTGCGACCGCGGTCGCATTCGGCGGCAACTCTGCGACCCCGACCGTAGTCAGTGACAGCGTACTGACCGTCGCCGTGCCGGCGGGCGCGGCGGAGGGGTCGGTGAGCGTGAGCATCACGACCGCGGGCGGCACCAGCAACGGCCTGTCCTACACCTACGTCGGCGCGCCCACCTTCGGCACTCCGACCCCTGTCGCAGGTCCGACTTCCGGTGGCACCGGGGTCACGATTCCCGGTTCCGGCCTGACGACTACCCAGTCGGTGATGTTCGACGGCGTTGCGGCGCCGTTCACCGTCAACTCCGACACGGAGGTCGTGGCCGTCACACCGCCGGGAACCGCTGGTGCCGTTGACGTCGTGGTCACCACGACAGGGGGAAGTGCTACCGCGGCGGACGCCTTCACCTACGTCGCTGGACCTGGCATCTGACCGGGCTGCCGCACCGTACCGGCCCTGGGCAGGTGCTCGTTCCCGCCCAGGGCCGGTATCCCACAAACTCACGATCTGTGCCCGACGGTCGGACCGGGCTCGGACCCACTTTCGAAGGAACGTATTCGTGAACCGTCACCCGCAATCGTCGACGCCTTCCGTCGGGCAGCTGCAGGTCCTGGTAGTCCCGACCATCACTTCCGTGTCGCCGGCAGCGGGGCCGCCTTCGGGCAACAACAGTGTCACGCTGACCGGTACCGGATTCGTCAACGTCCTCACGGTGCGGTTCGGGACAGCGGCAACCACTTTCACGGTCGACTCGACCACGCAGATCACGGCCATTGTCCCGCCCGGGACGGGCACGGTGCAGGTCACCGTCGTTACCACGGGCGGGACAAGTAACGGGGTTTCCTACACCTATGTCGGGGTTCCGACGTTGACCGGTGTGAGCCCGTCGCAGGGGCCTACGTCGGGTGGGACGAGTGTCACGCTGACCGGCACCAGCCTGACCGGTGCCACGGCGGTGAATTTCGGTGCCACGGCGGCGACTTCGTTTACGGTGAATTCGGCTACGCAGATCACCGCGGTCGCTCCGGCCGGAACGGGCTCCGTACAGGTGAAAGTGGTTGGTCCGGGTGGCACGAGCAATGGGGTTTTCTACACGTATGTCGCGGTTCCTGTTCTGATTTCGGTCAGTCCCAATCAAGGGCCCGCCTCGGGGAACAACAGTGTCACGCTGACCGGGACCGGGTTCACCGGCGCGACCGCGGTGCGGTTCGGAACTGTCTCGACGTCATTCACCGCGGACTCCGCCACCCAGATCACGGCGATTGCGCCCGCCGGGACATTAGCGGTGCAAGTAACAGTCACCACGGTGGGTGGTACCAGTAACGGGGTCTCGTACACCTATGTCGCGGTTCCGGTCTTGACGTCGGTAAGTCCGACTTCAGGTCCGGCAGTGGGAGGCAACACGGTCACCCTCACCGGAACGGGCCTGATCGGAACGACTACGGTCACCTTCGGTGCCACGGGCGCAAGCTCCTTCACGGTTGTCTCGGATACCCATGTCACGGCGGTTGCCCCGGGTGGGACGGGGTCAGTGCAGGTCACTATGACCACGGCCGGTGGCGTCAGCAACAGCGTCCCCTACAGCTATATCGCGGTTCCGGTCTTGACGTCGCTGAGTCCGACTGCAGGTCCGGTGGCCGGGGGCACCACGGTCACCCTCACAGGTGTGGGTCTCGCGGCGACGACAGCGGTGTCGTTCGGCAGCGCTGCTGCGACCTCGTTCACGGTCGCCTCGGATACCCATGTCACGGCAGTTGCGCCGGGTGGGTCGGGGTCAGTGCAGGTGACTGTGACCACGGCCGGTGGAACCAGCAACGGTGTTCCGTACACCTATGTCGCGGTTCCTTCCTCGAGTGGTGTGAGTCCTGATCGAGGCCCCACCGCCGGTGGGACGAGTGTCATGCTGACCGGCACCAACCTGACCGGTGCTACAGCGGTGTCTTTCGGTACCACGGCGGCGACCTCGTTCACGGTGGATTCGGGTACGCAGATCACGGCTGTCGCGCCAGCCGGCACGTGCACGGTGCGGATCACCGTTACCACGGCGGGTGGCACCAGCAACGGTGTTCCGTACATCTACGTCCCGGTCCCTGCCCTGATCGTCGTCGGTCCGATTTCAGGTCCTGCGGTCGGGGGCAATACGGTCACCCTCGCCGGCGCCGATCTCACCGGTGTCACTGCGGTGACCTTCGGTGCCATTGTGACAACCTCTTTCACGGTCGTCTCCGACACTCAGATAGCGGTGGTCGCACCTGCTGGGGCCGGTCAGAGGCCGGTCACTGCCACCTCCAGTGGTGGCATCAGTAATGGCCTGTTCTACACCTTCATCAACGCACCCACTCTGGGAACGCCCACCCCCGTCGTCGGCCCGACCTCCGGCGGCACATCGGTTACGGTCCCCGGTACCGATCTGACGACCACCCAGTCGGTCGCGTTCGATGGGGTGGCGGCGCCGTTCGCCGTCATCTCCGACACGGTGGTTGTCGCGGTCACCCCGCCGGGAACCAGCGGTGCCGTTGACGTCGTGGTCCGCACTACCGGGGGAAGTGCCACCGCGGCGAGTGCGTTCGCCTACGTCGCCGGACCCGACATATGAGCGGGGCGAGGGCGCCCGCCCGCCGAATAATGCACCCGTGCAACGGGCGACCACTACTGCCTGGCCGAGGCGTCGGTTCGGCGGCACTCACCACTACCGACCCGACCTACCCTCCGCCCCGCGCTGAGGCTGAGATTGCGGCCCGCCATCCAAGGAGCCTCTCGTGACCATCACGTCCCTCTCCCTGGCATCGGGTCCGATGGCCGGGGGCACCTCGGTCGTTCTTATCGGCACCGGCTTCGTCGGGACCACGGCGGTGCGGTTCGGCGCCACCCCGGCAACGTCTTTTACCGTCGACTCCGCCACATCGATCACAGCTGTGGCTCCTGCGGGGATCGCCGGGGCCGTCGACATCACCGTCGTCTCCCCAAGGGGCACAAGCATTCTGGGCAGCTCTTACTTTTTCCGCGAGGCGCCGGTGCTGACCGCTGTCAGCCCTGACTCGGGTCCACTGTCGGGCGGGAACACTGTCATTGTGACCGGCGCGCATCTCCTGGAGGCCACCTCGCTGCGTTTCGGGACAACCGCCGCCGGCGGGTTCACCGTGGTTTCGGATGCCCGAATCACTGCCACAGCCCCGACCGGAACAGTCGGAACGGCTGGTATCACCGTCACCACCGCTGGTGGGACAAGTGCTGGTTATCCGTACACCTACCAGGCGGCGCCGATCATTACGAGCCTTGATCCGGCTGAGGGAACCACCTCCACTGGAAACGCCATCACCGTCACCGGAGCCAACTTGGTGTCGACGCGCGCAGTGCTGTTCGGCACGGCACCCGCATCGTTCACCGTCACTTCCGACAGCAAGATCATTGCTTACGCTCCACCCGGAGTTGCCGGACCGGTCGATGTCACTGCCAGCACACCAGGCGGGACCAGCGCCCCGGGCATCTATACCCGAGTTCTCCGGCCTGCCATCTGATTCAGGATGCGACATGAACCCGCGGTCGAAACCACCCGATGCGTCAGCCGCTATTCCGATGACTTTTCCCGATGTGCGGACACCGTCGAAATTCCGGTCATGATCGAAAGGAAGCTCTCGATATCGATCGCCTGGACGCCGACATGCGCGATCGGCGGAGAAGCTCTCGATGCCACGAGAGTGGGAGACAGAGGAGGGGTCGGACGACACGGCTGGCACCGATTGTGAAATCTGCCGTGCGGTATGCCATCGCTATTCCCGACGCGCTGATCCGGGATGTAACACACAATTCAACAGGATCCCGTAATGACCAAGATCAAGAATCTGAACCCGGTTCCGATGGCCGACATCGGTGGCTCGGATCTGTTCATCCCCTTCCGCTTGCCGAGCGGTGACATCGGGTTCGTCGCCGGTGACACC
This sequence comes from Nocardia sp. NPDC049190, assembly GCF_040648115.1. Lineage (NCBI taxonomy): Bacteria > Bacillati > Actinomycetota > Actinomycetes > Mycobacteriales > Nocardiaceae > Nocardia > Nocardia sp. NPDC049190. The sequence goes on along the minus strand of NZ_JBEZDE010000062.1, from coordinate 9,720 downwards.
TTCTCCGGCACCGAGCCCGCGGTGGGTGGGCCGAACTGGCGCTCGCCCATGCTGCTGCGAAGCAACACCCATGACATGAGCCGCCCAATCGAGTTCCAGTCGGTCGCGCGAGGCGCGCGGCAATTGTGGGATTATGTCCACGACAACCCGGAGTTCTCTACGGTTTTGCCCTGTGACGCGATAAGCATCGGTAGCAGGATCTATCTGTGGGTCATGGTCACCCAGGGGCTGGGGAACGAAAGATGGTGTGAGATCCACTATTCCGATGACACTGGGGAGAGTTGGACCGATACCAACGTCCGGTGGTCGACCAGCATGTTCGGTGGCAAGCGCACCATGATTTCCTGGGATCGCGGTGGCGACGGCTACGTGTACATCATCTCCACCGGAGGACTTGCGCGCAACAAGAACATGCTTCTGTGGCGGGTACGAGAGAATCATGCCGACCTCACCAATCCGGCCGCCTGGCAGGGGTGGGGCTGGAATGGGCAGAACTGGGGCTGGGGCCGAGATCCGGGTGGTGACCCACGGTTGGGCATCCTGGCAGACGGGACCAGGCTGGGTGAGATCGGTCTTCGCCGGATACAGGGCAACTGGGTGATGTCCGGTTTCGACGCGGGTGCCTATGGCGCCTTCGTCAAGGTGGCGGGGAACATCACCGACAACTGGCGGACGGCGAGAACCTACCGGCCGGTGAAAGGTTCGCCGTGGGTCCTCGGCGGACCGGATATCGTGCCCCGCCTGTACGGCTGTTATATCCACCCGGACAGCAGGTTCGACGGCGCGTTCGGGATGATCGTGAGCGAGTGGGCGGAATCCGGTAATCCCTATCGTGCAATGCAATTTCGAATCTTCGGCATCCAGGCCGCGGTCCGGATCGCCTAGTGGCCGAGGGTCTACCTCGAGTCGAGCGCCGCGAAACATTGCTCGGGGAGACGCTGTGACCTGCGGCGAATGGTTGGAATCTCCTCGGGTCGGGTCCATCCTGCCCTGTCGTCATGGGACGAATTTGTGGTGATCGGCTAGCGTGGTGGGGCACTGTGTTTCGCGGGGGGAGGAGATCCATGCCACCGAATCCGAATATCCTGCGTCTGTCGGCGCTGATAGGGGAGCCGTTCGCGGACACCTTCGCCCGAGTTCGTGAATACAATCGGGCGAATCCGACCGAGACGTTCGATCAGACCGCGCGTCGGCTTGTGTCCTACGCCGAGCGGGTCGTGCGGAACGCCGACTGACCGGGCCGTGGGCGCAGCGGCACGGGTGCGGCGGTTCGCGAAGCATTTCGACAACCGGTTGAGCGACGCCGAAGAAGTGATGGACGACGCCGCTTGGGCTCGGGATCTTCTCCAGATGGAAGCGGTCCAACAACTGATCTGGACAGTTCCGAAGTCGTTCGCCGTCGACGAGTTCGACAGGTGCGACCGCGAAGTGCATCGTGTCGATGAGGTCGGCGTCCAGGAATTGACGTACGGTGGCGACCCCGCCGCCGATCCGCACGTCCTTTCCGTCGACCTCAATGCCGCGATCGAGGTGATCGGCGATCGCTGGACGCTGCTTGTGCTGTGAGACGTGATGTTCGGCGACCGCCGCCACTTCCGCCAGCTGCAGTCACAGTCCGACGAGGGCATTGCGTCCAACATCCTGGCCGACCGGTTGCGCACCGTGACCGAGGCAGGACTTGCTCACCCGCGAAAAGGTCGGGCGCGGTCGGCGTGCTGTCTACAGTCTTACCGAGCCTGCCATCCAGCTCCTTCCGGTCCTGGTACATCTCACAAGCTGGGGATTGCGGCATCGCCCACCACCCCGGAACTTCGCGTGCGCGCCGAACTGCTCGAGGCCGGCGGCCGTGAACTCTGGGAGGAGTTCATGGCGGAGCTGCGTGAACGACACCTCGGCATTCACCGCCCGGCGACCGGCAAACCCACCGCGACCGAGCGTCTGACCGCTGCCTATGAAGCCGCGGTCGCGGAGCAACACACCTGAACCAACGGATCTTTCCGGAGATGCCATGATGACCGCGACTGAGCTATGCGCAGTTCGGAGGTTCCATCGCTGTCGGCGGGTCGATGTCGGCCTTCCGTCAATCGTGCAGTTTCGCAGGCTACGCGATCGCGACGCCGGGTGTCGCCGCCGCAGGGAGGGTGACGCTGCACGACTTCGATGTTCACCCCACGGGCTTCCAGCGTGATCGACATGCGAGGCCTGTGCGGTGAAAGGCAATACGGAAGAGTAATTAGATGACAGATCGATAATCGACAGGCTCGACAAAGACAGCCGATATCGTTGTCCCCCATACCATTGACAAATCTCCCGGACCCCACTTATGTTGGCCGCTTCGGCACAAGTGTTGATCATCACTGTTCGGGCGGCAAGGGGCCATGAATGTCGTCATCTGGTCTGACGCGCAGATCTCTTCTCCACGCGATGGGAATCGGCGCAACCGCACTGACCGCCGCGGCCTGCACCGGGTTCGCCACCAGCGGAAGCGGTGGCATGATCTTCCTGTCCACGCAGTTCCGGCCCGCCGCCGAGGCCGAGCGCTTTCGTCATCTCCTCGCCGGGACCGCCCCTGGCGTCAGCTACGTGACCATCGAGGACAGCCCGTTCGCGAGCCAGGTGCGCAGCCAGGTCGGCGCGGGCTCGACGCAGATCGGCCTGCTCGGTGGCCTGCACGGCGACCTGGCGCCGTTGGCCGGAGGCTACCTCGACGACCTCTCCGGACTACTCGGCGACCTCGGCAACCGTGGTTGGTCCGCGGACTATCTGCGACTGGCGAAGGTCGGCACCGACCGCACGTGGTACATCCCGTGGGCCGCGGCCAGCTACGTCCTCGCGGCGCACGTCGATGCGCTCGAGCACCTGCCTTCCGGTGCCGACGCCACCTCGCTCACCTACGACCAGTTTCTCGATTGGGCCATCGCCGCTCGCCGTGCCAATGGCAACCGCCCGGTACTCGGCCTGCCCGCGGGCCCGAAGGGGCTGCTGCACCGCTTCATACAGGGGTACTTGCTGCCGTCGTTCACCGGCGGTCAGATCACCACGTTTCGCTCGAACGAGGCCGTGACAGCATGGCAGTACTTCCGGGAGTTGTGGGCCAATTGCGCGCCGTCGAGCACGACCTACGATTTCATGCAAGAGCCGCTCGACAGTGGTGAGGTGCGCGTGGCCTGGGATCACGTCGTGCGGCTGGTGCACGCGCCCGAACGCGACCCCCAGAACTGGCACATGCTGCCCGCGCCGCGCGGCGGGCACGGGCTCGGCTACATGGCTGTACTCGCGGGTCTCGCAATACCTCAGGGCAGCACCGATCCCGAACTAGCGCAGCGCACAATCGACGCGTTCACGCGCCCCGACACGCAGACTGCCCTACTGCGCTCCAATGGATTCTTCCCTGTCGTTCATACGACGATCCCGGACGACCTTCCGCCTGCCGTCGGACTCGAGGCCGACGCCGTGCGACGACAGCAGCAAGCACCGGACGCCATCCTCTCGCTGCCGCCGGTAGGCCTCGGCCAACGCGAGGGCGAGGTGAGCAAGGTGTTCCAGGACAGCTTCCGCTCGATCGTGCTCGGCGGAGCCGACATTCGATCCACTGTGGACCAGCAGGCACGGGTGCTGCAGGGCATTCTCGATGATCTGAAGGTGCCGTGCTGGGCGCCCGACCCGGCCGCGGCGATGTGCAGGGTGGAGTAGACATGGCGTCGAGACTGCGTTCCCCCTGGATTCTCCTGCTGCCCTCCATCGTGTTGATGACGGCGCTGTTCGGCTGGCCGCTCGTTCAGGGTGTGTTCACGGCGTTTCGCGACGGTCAAGGCTTCACGATCGCCAATTGGCAGCGCTTGTTCGACGATCCCTATTTCTTCGCCTCGCTGCGGAACACGTTGTTGTTGATCGTCATCGTGGTGCCGATCCAGCTCGTGCTCGCGATCGCCATGGCCTTACTCTTGCAGGCGCGGCCGAAATTCGCAGGCGGCCACTTCTACCTGTGGTGTCTCCCGCTGGCGATCTCCGAACTTGCTGCGGGTCTAGTGTGGCTGTCGATTTTCGGCAACCGTGGCTACCTGAACTCGCTGCTGGTCTCGCTGGGTCTTTCGCACGACGGGGTGCAGTGGCTCAACTATCAGAACACCGGCACGATGCTGCTCGCCGTGGTGCTCGCCGAAATCTGGCGGGCCACCGCGCTCGTGTTCGTGATCGTGGTCGCGGGCGTGCAGATGATTCCGCGCGACTACGACGAGGCCGCGCAGGTATTCGGGGCGAAGTTCTGGCAGCGGCTGCGGCATGTGACGCTGCCGATGCTCGGTCCCAGCCTGCAAGTGGCGCTGATTCTGCGCACGATCCTCGCGCTACAGGCATTCGCCGTCGCGCAGGCGCTCACCGGGCGGGACTTCCCGCTACTTGTCGGCGAGACCTACCAGTGGTACTCGAATCTGCAGAATCCGGGAGTTGCCAGTGCCGTCTCGCTGGTGGTGCTCGCGATCTCGCTCGGCACCGCGGTGTTCTACCTGCGGACGGTCCGGCAGCCGAAGGGGGCGCGATGAGCGATCGGGTCTTGCCGCCGATCGACCGGGCCCCGCTTCGCCGGCGCCGCTGGCGGTCCGCGGGGACACAGGTAGCCTGTGTCGCGGTGACACTGTTCATGGCGCTGCCGATGGTCCTGATCGGCCTCGCCGCCGTGTCATCGCGCGCCGCGCTCAACGAGTTCCCGAAACCGTTGATCCTCACGGAGTTCTCCGCCGAGACACTGTCCGCGTTCTTCCGAGCCACCGGGACATTCCTGGCGTTCGCCAACTCCTTGCTCGTCGGCGTCTACACCATGTTCTGGTCGCTCGTCGTCGGCGCACCGGCGGGATACGCGCTGGCGCGCTATGTGTTCCGCGGCAAGGACACCTATCAGGTGTTCATTCTGCTGATCCGGGCGTTACCTATCGTGGTGCTGTCGGTACCGCTGGCGACAATGTTCCTGCGAATCGACGTCTATGACACGGTGCTCGCCGTGACGCTCGTGCACACTACGCTCGCACTGCCGACCACGGTCCTCATCACAGCCAGCATTTTCGTCGCGGTGCCGGTGGACGTCGAGGAGGCCGCGCAGGTATTCGGCTGCACCCGCTGGCAGGCCGCGCGCAAGATCGTTGTGCCGATGGCGCTTCCGGGGCTCACGGCGTCGTCGATCTTCACGTTCGTCTTGTCGTGGAACGAGACCCTCGGGGCGACGATCGTGACGCTCGGTCACCGCACCCTCCCGGCGCAGGTGCTCACGTCGCTCTCCGAGGCGTCCGCACCGTACCGCTTCGCTGGTGGCTTCGCACTGATCATCCCAGCGCTCGTGTTCATCTTCGTGATGCGACGCTACCTCGTGAACATGTGGGGGACAACGCTCAGATGACAGGGGTTTGCAATGGCTGACGTGGTTCTGCGCGATGTGGCGAAGACCTACCCCGGGGGCACGGCACGCGCAACAGACGAAGTGTCGCTCGATATCGCCGACGGCGAATTCATGGTGCTGCTCGGTCCGTCCGGCTGCGGAAAGACGACCCTGTTGCGCATGATCGCCGGCCTCGAAACCCCGGATTCCGGACAGATCGTGATCGGTGGCAAGGATGTGACCTACCTCGAACCGAGGCGGCGCAACCTATCGATGGTGTTCCAGTCCTACGCCGTATTCCCACACAAGAAGGTCGCCGACAACATCGGGTTCGGTCTGCGGATGCGTGGTGTGCCGGCAGCAGACATTCGGCGCAAGATCGATTGGGCGGCGGAACTGCTGCAACTGACGCCGTATCTCGACCGGTACCCGGCGAAGCTGTCCGGCGGGCAACGCCAGCGTGTCGCCGTGGCACGCGCGATCGTGATGGACGCCGACGTTCTGTTGATGGACGAGCCACTGTCCAATTTGGACGCGCTGCTGCGACTGTCGTTCCGCGCCGATCTGAAGAAACTGGTGGGTGAACTCGGCACCACGACGATCTACGTCACCCACGACCAAGTGGAGGCGCTTTCGTTGGGTGACCGCGTCGCAGTGCTGCGCGACGGAAAGATCGTACAGTGCGGTTCGCCGACCGACGTCTACGACAGTCCCGCAACGGAATTCGTCGGTAGCTTCCTCGGCGGCCCGCCGATGAACTTCCTCACCGGAACGGTCGAGGTGACCGACGCCGCGCCGCGCATCGACCTCGGCGGGCAGTCGCTCGCTATGCCCTCGCACCTGTCATCGTTCGACGGCAAGAAGCTCAAACTCGGCATCCGCCCCGAAGCCATCGAGGTAGTCGGCGAACAAAGTACCGGAGCCGATTCGGTGCGCAGCGAGCTGCAAGTACTCGAACCGCTCGGTTCGGCGACGCTGCTGACCATCGATGTCAGCGGCCAGACGGTGAAGGTTCAGGCGCCGTCCAGCTTTCGAGCCGCGCAGGGAGACAAGCTCAACCTTCGCCTGCCACCAGAAGCGTGCCGCTGGTACGACCCGGAGACCGGGTTGCTGTTGGGGACCAACGGAGGCGTCGACCGGCTACTACGCTCTTCCGGCAGCGCGGAGTAGCCCGCATCGCTACCCACTCCGCGGCTCCGCGCAATCCGACACCCAGGTAGCAGTAGCAACCTATCCGGATACAGTACTGTCTTCGCGGACGATCACTACCCAGCCGGCGATCAAGAGCCGCTATGGGACTATGTAGTGCGTCACCACCTGGACATCGGGAATGCTGCCCCCGCGTACCTGGTATAACCGCTCGAGTGCCCCGTCGGTCGCAGTCCGACTCAGGCCGATGTCTTCCAGGGCGAGGCGCAAGTGATCTGGATCGACGGCACCAAGGCTTTTCATCACGTCCGCATCGAAGGGCTTGTTTCTATACATATGGATGAAGTCACTGGAGAAGTCGCTCAACTTCTCGGGGAATGTCGATCCGTGGTCGGTGGCGAGGAGACGGCCGTTGAGGCAGGTTCGATAATTCCCGGTATGACGGTCGGTGTTGCCGATTATGTAGTCCAGTACAGCCATCTGCTGTTGCTGAAGCTCCTCGTAATGCCATGGCGCTCGCGCTTCGATGGACGGGACGAACTGTTGAAGGGACCCGCGCCCTCGGGGACCCTCGATCATGGCTGTCGGCGGCACCAGCCCGAAGCCGAGTATCTCGTCCACCCGGAAGGCGGCGACCTCCCGCTTCGCATATTCACCATGGACGTTCGGTATGCCGAATCGGCCAGGCCGCTCACCGGAGATCGGCTTGTAGATGTTCAGCCTGCCATCCGTGGAACGCAGCCGGTATACAGCGTTGTTCGATGACAAACTCTCCCATATTTCGGGCTCCACCAGACGCTGCTCCTTCATGGCTCGCTCGGCGGCGCTGAGCTGGTACTTGATCAGGGCAGGCTGGTCGCTCGGCTGATTCTGTGTTCGCAGGCCATCGGCTTGCAGCGGATCACTGGCGGCGCGGATGCTGTTCGCGCTCCCGTCGTCGGTGGCGCTGTGTCGCCCGGCTCCGTCAGCGACTTCTCTACTCGTCGGTTTCAGCGGATGCGCTCGGACCCACTGCTGAGTGAGTCGGCACAGGCTGTCGACTACTTCCTTGGACAGCCGCTGAAGCGGGTTGCTCATTGGACTTCATTCTCATGACAGCACCGATACCGTTCGAGCAGTCTCCATGCAGGCAGCACCTCGGTCGAAGTGATTTGACTCTGCCATGAATTCCAGCCAGCGGGGCATGGGGGATGTGCCTACGATTTATACGCATGATCGCGCGATTAATACGCATGATGCGGGTCAAGTGGGAGGCCGAGGTCCGCTGGCTCAACGAACCTCAGACGATCCACCGGATAAATCACGTCGGCATTGTGGTCGAGGAGTTCGCGGTGGCTATCGCGTTCTTCGTCGAACTGGGTCTGGAACTGGAGGGCGAAGCAACGGTATCGGGCTAACCGAGGAACGCCACTGAACGACAATCCTCGCCGCAAGGCACCCGGTCACGCGCCGACAGTGACTCGAATGCCTTGAAGATCAACTGGCAGAGACGATGTCGGCCTTTCATCATGCGCGGCGGCCCGCGCCTGGTCGTCGAGCCACGACAGATGGCCGCCGTCCTCGAGCAGGTCGGGGCATGTGGGGTCCAGATCTTCGAAAAGTCGCGGTAGCCGAGTTACCGCAGAGAAGTCCCTAGTTATCTGCGGTAGCGCCGGTGTCGACCTGGGCGAATGAGGCGGTCAGGAGGTGCCCACTCCGCGAATTATCTTCGGTAACACGCGGTGCATGCCGCCGCCTGGTGATAGCGGAAAACGCTTTAGCGAGACTTTTCTCGATTCTGGTCCCACTGGGCCGCGACGCGTCCGGACGAGCGCGGAAGGGCCGCGCGGGTCGGGGCACCCGAGACCGATCGTGAGGCGTTGCGGCGGCGGGTGCGGGCGGCGGCGCTGGCGGCTGAGAACGAGGCGGAGTTCGTGCGCGAGTTGAAGTCCGAGGGCATGGTTTTGCGTCCGCGGTATGCCAAGGGCAGTACCGACGAGGTTGTCGGGTACGCGATCCGGATGCCCGCGCAGCGCAACGTGCAGACCGGCGCGTGGGAGAAGGCGGTCTGGTACGGCGGTGGGCGCTGTGGTGTTCCGTTGGTCGATCGGCCAACGGAACACCTCTACGCCCAGCGACGTCGTTCGTACTTTGGCCGGGTAAGGGCAGTGCATTGCTGCGCCGCCCTCCACTCAGGTCACGACGGGATGGCTTCGTGTTGGACACCGCCGCAGGAGAAGGACACCGCCGCAGGAGAAGAAGGGCCTCCGCGACATGCTCGCCACCTGCCTGAAGGCGGCGCGCTAGCCGTACGAGCGGCTCACGAAACCGTCAGGTCGAACCCGCACCGTCCCGTACGGCCAGCCGTCCACCAGGTGCACCGGAATGTCGGCCTCCACGTCGGGATCGGCCGTGAGTACGCACCACTCCTCGCGACTGATCTCCGGGAACCCCCGAAGCCGCTCTAACTCCTCCTCCGCGAACACCCGCGTCGCCACGAACCCCAACCTCCAGCACACCGACCAACCTCATCGGCAGCCAAGCCAACCACCAACCATCCAGACCCGCAGCCCGAACCGGCACACTATCGCCTACCAGCCGAAATGCCGAACTTCGGTGGATTTTCGGCGATTACTACCGGAACCCCTACCAGTCACTACCCCCGTATAGCGGGCAGCGTACTCAGCCAGAAGTAGCCCAGCGTCGAATGACGATGCCCGCCGATTGTGTTCGTCCTTGAAATCGCTGATCGCCACGCGGGCCTCGAGCAGGCTTGTCCAGAACGTACCGGCGACCGCGAAGCTCACCCCACCCCGTAAACGGAGCCTCAGTCGCCATGCTTGTTCAGTGCGGTGAAGACAGCAACCACAGCCGCGCCGACAGCGGTGCAGCCGCCGAGCAGCGCTGCAGAGCTCAGACCGGCAGTGGACACCACATCGACACCGCCCAGATACCGGAAATATCGCCGAGGCTCGCCTCACCGGACCCACCAGCGGGGTGCTGGTCATCCGACCGAATCCGTCGACACTGACCCGTCCATTCGGGCCCCATATCTCGATCCACGGCTGAAAACAGCAGCGCAACCGACACTCCGGTGCCGCCGGCCGCGCACAGATAACCAAGAGCGCGGGGACTGTAAGAACAACGGTGTAACTCTGAACGGAGATGCACCACGATGACTGATGTGGTTGATCGCGAGACCGGTTCGGCCGGTGATGGTTTCA
>NZ_JBEZDE010000061.1:0-24126 GCF_040648115.1 Nocardia sp. NPDC049190 | reverse complement strand
GGCCGCACCCTGTCGGAAGTATTCGACGACAACGGCCAACAAGGCTACAAGGGCAGCGCGATCGCCAACTTCCCCAATATGTTCTTCCTACTCGGTCCGAACGTCGGCCTCGGACACACATCGATGGTGTACATGATCGAATCGCAGATCAACTACATCGCCGACGCACTGTCCACCGTCGACCGGATGAAACTGCGTACCGTGGAGGTACGCCGGGACGTGCAGGATGCCTACAACAAAGACCTGCAGGCGAAGCTGGCGGGCAGTGTCTGGCTGACCGGCGGATGCTCGAGCTGGTATCTGGACAAGCATGGCAACAACACCACACTGTGGCCTGATTTCACCTTCGAATTCCGCAGAATGACAAAGACTTTCGATGTGGCGGCCTACACCACATCGACCTTCCGAGCCGACCAGGAAGCGGTGGCGCCGTGAGCAATGACGCTTACTTCGAGAACAAAGTATGTGTGATCACCGGGGCGGGGTCCGGAATCGGCCGTGCGCTGGCAGAGAACCTGGCCGGGCGCGGCGCGAAACTGGCGCTGTCGGATATCGACACCGATGGCCTGGCCGAGACCACCCGACGTTGCGCGGAGCGTGGCGCCGAGGTCGAGTCCGATCGGCTGAACGTCGTCGAACGCGAAGCGGTGTTGCGTTACGCCGATGCGGTGAAGGCGCACTTCGGCACGGTGCACCAGGTGTACAACAATGCGGGTATCGCCCACCACGGCGAGGTGATCCGCTCCGAATTCAAGGACTTCGAGCGTGTCATGGATGTCGATTTCTGGGGAGTCGTGAATGGCACCAAGGCTTTCCTTCCGATGGTCATCGAATCCGGCGACGGTCACATCGTCAATGTGTCCAGCCTGTTCGGCCTGATCGCGGTCCCCGGCCAGAGCGCCTACAACGCGGCCAAGTTCGCGGTCCGCGGCTTCACCGAGTCGCTGCGGCAGGAGATGCTGGTCGCGCGGCACCCGGTCAAGGTCACCTGCGTACATCCCGGCGGCATCAAGACCGCGGTGGCGCGCAATGCGACCTACGCCGAGGGGATCGACGGCGCGTCAGCAGCCTCGATGTTCGACAAGAAGCTGGCCATCCACACCGCCGACATGGCTGCGCAGACCATTACCGAAGGGGTACGCAAGGGCCACGGCCGGGTACTGGTCGGCGGGGAAGCCAAGCTGCTGGACCTGTTCGTCCGGGTAACCGCCTCGGGTTACCAGCGCGTCGCGGCCGAGGTCGAACGCCGCTTCTTACCCTGACCCGGGATTCGAGGAACAACTATGCGGGACATCAACCTTCCGCTGCCCCTGGCGCGGGCGGTGCTGCATCCGATCTTCCGGGTCACGCTCAACCCGCGGTTGCCGTTTCCAATGCAGCGCAGGCTGCTGGACATGAGTTCGAGAGCCCAACTGCTGCCCGCGCGGACCGTCGTGCAGCCGTTACGCCTCGGCGGTAGACCCGCCGAGCGGATCGGGTTCGCGAACACCTCCGCCCACGGCGCCGTCCTGTACCTGCACGGCGGCGGGTACACCGTCGGTTCGACCACGACGCACCGTTCGCTGGCGGCCCGGCTGGCGCACGATACCGGCTGCGCGGTCTACGCTCTCGACTACCGGCTGGCCCCGGAGCATCCTTTCCCCGCGGCGCTGGACGATGCCGAGTCGGCGTTCCTGGAGCTGGTATCCAGCACCGGCTACCGCCCCGACCAGATCGCCGTCTCCGGTGACTCCGCCGGCGGTGGCCTCTCGTTGGCGCTGGCGCGGCGGCTGATCGCACGGCACCAGACCACGCCGGCCGCGCTCGGACTGATCGCGCCCTGGGCCGACCCCAACCGGATCCCGGACCGCGACCGCGATCTGGTGACCAATAAGCGCTGGTCGCGCACCTGCGCAGCCGCCTACCTCGGCGACGGCGACCCAGCCGATCCCGGCTACGCTCCGCTGACCGGCGAGCTGCGCGGCCTGCCACCGACCTACGTCCAGGTCGATGTCGGCGAACTGCTGCACGGGCAGTGCGTCGAGTTGGTCGCCGCACTGCGGGCGGCGGGGGTGCAGGTCCGTTACTCCGAAAGCACGGGCCTGTGGCACGTGGCGCAATTGCAGGCCGCCCTGGTGGCACCCGCGGCAGCCGCACTGCGCGAACTCGCCGAATTCCTGCGCAAAGCCATCCGACCGGCGCACCTGCGCGATTTAGGATGAATACGGAGCGGTTACGTAGTCCGCGATCGCTTTCGGATCTGTTTTCGGTGGTCGACCCCACGGCCCTGACACAGGTGTCGTACATTACTGGCGAGTAAACCCACGTGGAAGGGCACCAATGCGCGAGTTCGAAGTCCCGGCTTCCTACCCCATTCCGGATGACGCGAACAATTCCGATAACGTCTTCCGCCACGCCGAGCAATCACCGAACGTGGTGGTGTTCAACGTACCGAACGGCAGTGGCGGGTGGCGGGACGTAACAGCCGCGGAATTCGCGAAAACCGTTACCCGTGTCGCCAAGGGCCTGCTCGCCTCGGGCATCGAACTCGGTGATCGCGTCGGCATCATGGCCCCGAACCGGTACGAGTGGGCCGTCCTCGACTTCGCCATCTGGGCCGCGGGTGGGTGCACCGTCGCCATCTACGACAGCTCCGCCGCCGAGCAGGCCAAGTGGATCCTGCAGGACTCCGCGACCAAGATGCTTCTGCTGGACAACGACCGGCACCGCAAGGTGATCGACGAGATCGGAGCTGGAGAGCTGCCGGATCTGCGGGAGATCCTGCAGATCGACCAGGGCGCGGTGGACGAGTTGACCACGCGAGGTGCCGAGCTCGACGACCAAGCCGTGCACGATCGCCGCGCTCAGGTCAAGGCCGCGTCGCCCGCCACCCTGATCTACACCTCCGGCACCACTGGCAGGCCCAAGGGCGTCATGCTCTCGCATGCCAACCTCTACGCCGAGTCGGCGTCCACCCGGATCGCGTTCGACAAGCACATCACCGAGGGTAAGAAGACCCTCGCGTTCCTGCCGCTGGCGCACGTCTACGCACGCGGCCTGGCATTGACCGCGTTCGACGCCAAAGTGGCGGTCGCGCACACCGCCGACTGGTCTACCTTGGTCGAGCAGTTCAGCAGCTATCAGCCGGACTTCGTCGTATCGGTGCCGCGCGTCTTCGAGAAGGTGTTCAACAGCGCCAAACAGAAGGCGCATGACAGCGGTAAGGGCAAGATCTTCGACGCCGCGGCCGACACCGCCATCGCGTGGAGCGAGTCGATCGACAACGGCGGGCCCGGAATCGCGCTCAAGGTGAAGCACGCGCTGTTCGATAAGTTGGTCTACACCAAACTGCGGGCGGCACTCGGCGGCCGGTGCGAGGTGGCCATGTCCGGCGGCGGCCCACTCGGCGCCCGCCTCGGCCATTTCTTCCGCGGCGTCGGGCTGACCATCTACGAGGGTTACGGCCTCACCGAGACCACGGCCGCCATCGCCGCGAACGCGCCGGAGCACATTCGAGTCGGCTCGGTCGGCAGGCCGATCGAGGGTCACGCTGCCAAGATCGCGGAGGACGGTGAGCTGCTGGTGCGCGGCTCGGTGGTGTTCGACGGCTACTGGGGCAACGAGGCGGCGACCGAGGACAGCTTCGAGGACGGGTGGTTCAAGACCGGCGACCTCGGCGCCATCGATGCGGACGGTTTCATCACGATCACCGGCCGCAAGAAAGAAATCCTCGTCACCGCCGGCGGCAAGAACGTCTCCCCGGCGTTGCTCGAGGACTCGTTGCGGGCGCACCCGCTGATCAGCCAGGTGATGGTGGTCGGCGACGGCCAGCCGTTCATCGGCGCGCTGATCACCCTCGACCCCGAGTCGCTGCCCGGCTGGAAGGAACGCCACAGCCTGCCCGCGGACACTCCGATCGAGAAGCTGATCGACAACCAGGACCTGATCGCCGAGATCGATGCCGCGGTGGCCGAGACGAACAGGAAGGTCTCGCACGCCGAGCAGATCAAGAAGGTTCGCATCCTGTCCGTCGACTGGACGCAGGAGACCGGTGAACTCACCCCGAAGATGTCGCTCAAGCGCGCGGTCGTGATGAAGCAACACTCCGCCGACGTGGCGAAGATCTATAGCTGAGCTGGTCCCCCAACGGTGCTGCCCGCGAAGACTTCCGTGCGGGCAGCACCTTTCGCGCATCCGGACCTGGTCGCCGAGCTCATCGGTCATGCTCATCGGCCACGCTCGAATGGCGCCGACTTCGTCGAGCGCACCGGAGGGTTCCGCGGCGACAATCGGAGACGACGACAATCGGAGACGACTACGCCGCGCGCCGCTGCGTTCGCCCGGTAGCAGCGGTTGGTTCGCACGTCATCGAATGGTCACGATCTGTCGGGGGGACCGGCAGTAGGCTCGATGTATGGCCGATCTGCGACTGCGGGTAGTGGCTGGGATCGTCTCAGCGGGACTGACGCTCGGCGTCGCTGAGCTGGTCTCGTCTTTCGTCGGCGCCGACAGCGCGCCGCTCAATGCCCTGGGCTCGGTCGTGGTCGACCACACGCCCGACACGATGCGCGAATGGGCGATCACGACATTCGGCACCCACGACAAGGCCGTGTTGTACCTGATCATGGGCGTGGTCGCCGTTCTCTTCGCCGGCCTGGCCGGAGCGGTGGAACGCACAGCACGTGCTGCCGGATCATGGTTGCTGGCTTTCTTCGGAGTGATGGCCGCCGCCGCGGCGGTAGCCGGCACCGGTCTTGCTGCCGCGCTGCCGACCGTCATCGGCGTCGCCGTCGGTGTCTACACGCTGCGCTCGCTGACACGTCGAATCGAGCAGGCGGCCGCGGTCGAAAAACCCTCGGCCGATGGGGATGCCCATGCGAACCCCGCTGCCGCCGCTTCGCGAACCGCGGCAGCGCCGCGCACCCAGGCGACGCCGAATCCCCCGTTGCCTGCGCCTGCCGCCGCCGGGCAACAAGGCCACGAAAGCGATAACGCCGCGCCTGGATCCGTCGCGCCAGGTGACGGCGGCACTGCGGTGCCGCCCGCTCCGGTGTCACCCCCGGCGGCGCTCGACAGTGCGGGACCGGAAGTCGCACCGGAGCGAAGGCAGATCTTGCAAGGTCTGCTGGTGGCCGGCGGGTTGGCTGTGGCCACCGGGGTCGGCGGGCTTCTTCTAGGTACTCGGCGGCGGGACGTTTCCGGCGAACGGGCCGCGGTGCGGTTGCCACGGCCCAGCACCCCCGCGCCACCGCTCGCACCCGGCGTCGATCTGCGCGTCCCTGGGCTGACGCCGTATCTGACCTCGAACAACGACTTCTACCGGATCGACACCGCGCTGATCGTGCCGCAGGTATCCATCGACGACTGGTCGCTACGCATCCACGGCATGGTGGATCGCGAGATCCAGTTCAACTGGGCGGATTTGGCGAAGCTGCCGGCGGAGGAACGCCTGGTCACCCTCGCCTGTGTGTCGAATCCAGTCGGCGGCGACCTGATCGGCAACGCCCGCTGGCTCGGATATCGCCTGGCGCAACTGCTCGCCACGGCGGGACCGCATCAGGACGCCGACATGGTGCTCTCGCACAGTACCGACGGCTGGACGGCGGGCACTCCGCTCTCGGTTCTCACCGACGGACGCGACGCCTTGCTGGCTGTCGGCATGAACGGCGAACCCCTTCCGGTGCAACACGGTTACCCTGCCCGGCTGGTCGTCCCCGGTCTCTACGGCTATGTCTCCGCGACCAAATGGGTGACCGAACTGGAAGTTACTCGGTTCGACCGCGCCACCGCCTACTGGACCCGCCGGGGGTGGTCGGCCCGCGGCCCGATCAAGACCGGCACGCGTATCGATACCCCGCGCGGCCGCAGTCGCATCACGCCGGGCCGCGTTCCCATCGCCGGTGTCGCTTGGGCGCAGCATCGCGGAATCCGCGGCGTCGAGGTGCAGATCGACGACGGCGCATGGCAGCGGGCCCGCATCGCGGACGAACAATCCGTCGACACCTGGCGGCAGTGGGTCTTCGACTGGGACGCCACTGTCGGCCCGCACACCATCCGAGCCCGCGCCACCGACGGCATCGGCGAAACCCAGACATCCGAGCGCCGTGATGTCGTCCCCGACGGCGCGACCGGCTACCCGACGGTCACCGTCCAGGTCGGTTGACGTCCCGGCTCGTGACAGCCGTCCCCCGCGCTGGCCGCCCGCTACGCGGGGGGTGAGAGTTGTCGATGGTAGGCAAAGGGTGGTCGGCGCAGTATGACCGCCGTATCACTACGGTCGCTGAACGAGTCGATGAGCGGACCTGCGCTGAACGCGTACGTGCCGTCGATTGGCTGTGGTGCGGGGCGATCGAGCGCCGTCCTTGCCGGTGGATCGCAGTATCAGGACGGACTCAGTCCGGATGGTGTAGTCGGTGGGCGGGATCGATCGCGCTGATGCTGTCTGGTCGACCTTCGCTTCCCTCAGCGCCGTCTCCGGCGCGTCGTCGATGTTTGCGGACTGGTGAGGTTGTCTTCCATGTCGACTCGGCGCGGGATCCGCAGGACCCAGTACCGCTGCATGTGAATATTCACCACAACCCGCCGACATCGTGGTGGCTGGGGGCAAGGTGATCGGCGGGGACGTCGATGATCCGTGCCCCGCGCGCACTTGTCCGGCAGGGCACGGAGTCGACGTGTCAGTCGGCCAGGGAAGCGGCCTTTGCCCGGTCTTTCTGAATGTTCACCGGGACGGCCCGACCGTGGCGGATGAACAGCGCCGAAGCGACGACGCCGATGAGCAGGATGCCTGCCGGAAGCAGGGTGGACTGGCGCAGCGCCGTGCTGAACGTATCCTTCACGAACTCCGGGACCGGCCCTTGGCCCGGGCCGCCCTCGGCGCCTTGGCCGCCGCCGAGTCCGTTCGCGGTCATTCTGGCCGCTATCAGCGCACTGATCGCCGCACTGCCGAGCACCGAACCCACCTGGCGGGTGGTGTTGTAGATACCGGCGCCCGCACCGGCCTGCTGCACCGGCAGGTTGTGCGTGGCGGTGGCCGCCAACGGAGCCCAGATACACGCGTTGGCGAAGCCTCCCAGCGCCGCGGAAACCAGGAACCAGGTGAGCGAGGAATCCGGTTCCATCAGCGTGGCGAACCAGAACACCGACAGCGCCAACAGGGCGAAGCCGACGGCGGGCACGATCCTCGGGTGCAGTTTGTCGGCGAACTTGCCGATCAGCGGGGCCGCGACACCGGTCACGATCGCCATCGGCGCGAACACCAGCGCGGACTCGGTCGGTGACATCTCGCGCACCGCCTGCAAATAGAAATACAACGGCACCATCAGCGAGGTCACCGCCGCTCCCATCGCGGCGATCGCCGCGTTGGACAGCGCGAAGTTGCGGTCGCGGAACAGGCTCAGCGGCAGCAGCGGCTCACCGGTACCGCGCGCCTGGGTGACCACGAACACCGCCAGCACGAGCAGGCCCGCGCCGATCAGCAGCCAGATACCCGGTGACCAGTCGTAGCTGTTGCCCTCTTGGATACCGAATACCAGCAGGAACATGCCGATGCCACTCAGCACCACACCGAGAATGTCGAACTTGTGCTCGTTGGTCGGCAGGGCGGGCACCAACCACACCGCCAGCGCGAACGCGATGATGCCGACCGGAACGTTCACGATGAAGATCCACTGCCATCCGAGGCCGTCGACCAGCACGCCGCCGAGGATCGGGCCGACCAGGGTCGCCAGACCGGCGACGCCGCCCCACAGACCCATGGCCGCGCCGCGCCGGTCCGCCGGGAAGGTCCTGGTGATCACTGCCATGGTCTGCGGTGTCATCAGCGCGGCGCCGATCCCCTGCGCGGCACGCGCGGCGATCAGCATCCCGATGGCGCCGGCCAGACCGCACCACAACGAGGCGGCGGTGAACACCGTGAGACCGATCAGATAAATGTTCTTGGGGCCGAAGCGATCACCCAGTCGGCCGGTGACCAGTAGCGGCACCGCATAGGTGAGCAGATAGGCACTGGTCACCCAGATCACCTGGGAAATATCGGCGTGCAGGTTCGTCATGATAGCGGGATTGGCGACCGCGACGATCGTCATGTCCAACAGGATCATGAAGAATCCGACGACCAGCGCGAGCAGCGCATGCCACGGATTACGTGGTGTGGGCATGAGTTTCGTTCCTATCTCGGGTCTTCGAAAAGCTGAGATCTTCGGACTTCGCCGCCGCCCTGCGTGGGGGCGGTGGTGTGTGGGATTCGGTGTCTGTCCACGCATGGTCGGGTTCGGTGCTGCGCGCGTCGGCCTGCGGGTCGGAGTCCTCCCATTCGAGTGCGCCACTGTCCAGTTCGGCGATGAAATCGTTCACCCACGCGGCCTCGGCGCCGATCATGGTGCGCAGATACGGGAGCACGATCCAGTAGCGGCGTGGCACGACGTTCTCGTCCGCCCACGCGATCAACATGTCGACGTCGGCGATATCGGTTTCCAGATGGTCGAGCCGTTCCCGCAGCAGCACGAGAACGTCCCGCACGGGAAGGTTGTGCAATTCCCCGAGCGCTACCGGGAACATCGGATACTCCGCGATCGGCCTGCGGACGATCTCGGCGATCCGGTTGCGTAGCGCGTCCCTGCCGCGCGCGGTGATCCGATAGGTGGTGCGTTCGGGGCGGTTTCCCGCCCGGTCGACGCCTTCGGAGCGAACAAGCTCCTGGTCGGCCAGCCTGGCCACGGTGTGGTACAGCGAGCCGGGCCGCACCTTGACCAGCATGTCCTCCCGGCGGGTGATCAGCGTCTGATACATCTCGTACGGATGCATCGGCCGCTCTTCGAGCAGTGCGAGCACGGCAATCGCCAACGGCGTCGCCGGCGGATACGCCTGCTGTGCCATGTCCGGTCACCTCCCATAGATCGCCGCGCCGAGACTCGGTCCGCTGTCATCGACGAGCCGAGACCATCGCGAATGCACGCTAGTCCTTGTCACTGACATAGTCCGCTTCTAATATTCCATGTGGAATATACCGCTCAAAACAATAGCCGGCAAGGCGTCGAAGTACCGCGAATTGATGCGCGAGATACAGAGCTGCGCAGGGCATACGGCTCCGCGCTGACAGTCACTCGTTCACCGCACGAGCGTCGGCCGCACCGATCGGCACACACGCGCCGGCTCGTGTGCACCATGAGTGCGCACCGATCGGCACACAGAGGTCGGCGGCAACACCAACAATTCAGCGATGAGCGCGTAGGGCCGACGAACGCACCATTCGGCCCGGCGCAGACCCGACGTCCGATGATGCGTCGACCAGTGCGCAGACCAGCCGGCGGCGCGCTCGCGCACTTCGCGCTGGGGAAGACTGGTCCCGTCTGGCCGAAGGCCGCTGAAAGCCGGGACGGGTCGGCTGACAATCCGCTCGCGAAGTCGGCGCGACCGGGCGAAAGTGCCGTCCGCGACGGGTGCTGCCTACAGCGCGTGTGCGTCCAACCAGGCCCGCGCGACCTCACTGGGCGCGGCGCCCTCGTCACGGACACGGCGGATCATGACCGCGAGATCCTCGGTCCGCAGCTCCCCCGCGACGTAATTCAACTTCTTGATCCGCTGCTGGTCGAGCAACCCCTTGCGGAACAGCGGCAGCACATTTTCGGCGCGCACGGCATACTCGTCGTCGGTCAGGACGACGAGCCCGTCGGTCACACCGGGGGTGAGTTCGGGCGGACCGGTCAACCTTCCGGCTTGAATCTCACCATCCAGCAACGCCTTTCGAAGCGCGACCGAATCCGGAAACGCCACGGTGGTCGCGAAGGCGCAACCAGTCACCTGATCCAACCCGGCCGGCAGCGGCAGCACGCCGGGCACGGACACCACGCCGACGGTCAGCACCCCGCAGTGCGGGGTCAGATCTCCGACGGATCGCACGTTGTCGCGCATCGCCGCCTGCTCGGTCAGCAGTACTCGCGGCCGGAGATCAGCGCCATCGGCGATATCGGAGACCACGAGTCCCTCGGGCAGCGCGGCGCTCAGCGCGGCCTCGACTTTCTGCGGCAGGCGAGCGGCCGCATGCTCATCGAGATAGGCGAGCAACGCGCCGGAGTGCTCGCCGACCAACTGGACCCGATCCCCGTCGAGCGCGGCCAGATAGTCCGAGCGGCCGCCCAGGCCCGATTCGACCGCGGTCCGCGCACCCGTGCGCGCCAGCGCGCCGGCGTAGATCTCGGCCAGCACCGCGGACTCCACCGAATCGCCCGCACCGACCGTGATGAACGGCACCGACGCGTCGCTCCCGCATGACACCGCCAGCGCGACAGCCGCGATGACCAGGGATCGAGCCATCATCCGCACCGACGCGGCCACCACCATCCGACGACACCAACTCTCCGACAGACCGACTCAGCCGACAGGAACATTCCGAAGCGGGCAGTATGGACACCCAGAATGTACCGGTGGCTGTTCGGCCCCGAGACCGCGCACCGCCCGTCATGCCGGAAGGACTCCCGTGAAATCCACCAGAACTCCCGTTGCCGCCTGGCGCGGGTCCTCCGTGCTGCGAGCCTCCCGACTGCTCGCCTCCGCAGCGGTGCTCGCGGCGGCCATGATTCTGTCCGGATGCGGCAATTCCGATCCGCTCGGCGCCACCGGCAGCTGCGCAGGCGATGGGCTGATCGTCGGTTCGGCGAACTTCCCGGAGTCCGAAACCGTCGCCAACGTGTACGCGGAGGTCCTCCGGGTCAACGGATTCGCCGTCGACACCAAGCTCAACATCGGTAGCCGCGAAGCGTACATCCCGGCGCTGCGACAGTGCGCCATCTCGGTGCTGCCCGAGTACACCGGCAATCTGCTGCAGTACTTGGACAAGGGCGCGACCGCGACGAGCGCGTCCGACGTGGACAGTGCGCTCGCCAAGGCACTCGGCTCCGACCTGGCCATCGGCGCCCCCGCGCCCGGCGAGGACTCCGATGCCGTCGTGGTGACCCGCGCCACCGCCGAACGCTGGAACCTGCACACCATCGCCGACCTGGCCGCGCATTCGGCCGAGGTGAAGTTCGGCGCACCCGCCGAATTCCAAGAGCGCGCAGGCGGGCTGCCCGGCCTGAAGAAGAACTACGGCCTCGACATCGCCGCGAACAACTTCGTGCCGATCGCCGACGGCGGCGGCCCCGCAACAGTGCGGGCCCTGGTAGACGGCCAGGTCACCGCGGCCAATATCTTCACCACCTCGCCCGCCATCGCGCAAAACGATCTTGTGGTGCTGGCGGACCCGAAGCACAATTTCGCGGCACAGAACATCGTGCCACTGTTCAACGCGGCCAAGAAGTCGGACAAGGCGCTCGCCGCACTCGCCGCGGCGTCGGCCAAGCTGACCACCGCCGAGCTGACCAAGCTGAACGAGGCCGTCTCGGGCACCGGCAAGACCGAGCCTCGCGCCGCCGCAGTGGCCTGGGTCGCCGCCCAAGGGCTGAACACACCGATCGGCTAGGAGCGAACTGTTGTCCGATATCGAGTTCTCCGGTATCAGCAAGTCTTATCCAGACGGCACCCACGCCGTGACCAACCTCGACCTGCACATCCAATCCGGTTCGTTCACCGTGTTCGTCGGCCCGTCCGGCTGTGGAAAGACCACCTCGATGCGGATGATCAACCGGATGATCACCCCCAGCTCCGGCACGATCACCATTGCCGGACAGGATATTTCGGCGGTCGACCCGGTGCGGCTGCGCCTCGGCATCGGGTACGTGATCCAAAGCGGCGGGCTGCTGCCGCACCGCACGATCATCGACAACGTCGCCACCGTTCCGGTGCTGCGCGGTGACTCACGCCGCGCGGCGCGCGCCGCGGCGCTCGAGGTTCTCGACCGAGTCGGCCTGGACCGATCGCTGGCCGGGAGGTATCCGGCGCAGTTGTCCGGCGGTCAACAGCAGCGCGTCGGTGTGGCCCGTGCCCTGGCCGCCGACCCGCCGGTGCTGCTGATGGACGAGCCGTTCAGCGCCGTCGATCCGGTGGTACGGGCCGAACTGCAGGTCGAAATGCAGCGGCTACAGGCGGAATTGAACAAGACCATCGTCTTCGTCACCCACGACATCGACGAGGCGATCACGCTCGGTGACCGAGTGGCGGTATTCGGCCGCGGCGGGGTGCTGCAGCAATACGACCCCCCGGGGTACCTACTCGCCCAGCCCGCGACCGACTTCGTCGCCGACTTCGTCGGCCGCGACCGCGGGTATCGCGGACTGTCCTTCCGCACCGCGAACGATGTGCCGCTGCAGGAGATCCGGACCGCGGCCGCGGACCAAGTGGGTTCGCTACGGCTCGACCGCGGCGACTGGGTGCTGGTGGTCGACGCGACGGGCAAGCCGCTCGGCTGGGTGGACGTGACCGGCGTCGAGTCGCTGCGCTCCGGTCGTGCACTGGCCGACAGCATGGCCGCGGGCGGCTCGCTGTTCACCCCGACAGGGGACCTGCGCCAGGCACTGGACGCCGCGATCTCCTCGCCCTCCGGGATCGGTGTCGCCGTGGACGATTCCGGATCGGTGCGTGGTGGGGTATTGGCCACCGAGGTGTTGCAGCAATTGGCCGGCCAGCGCGCCACCGAGGACGCGGAACGCAACCGGCACTTCTTCGAACAGGAAGTGCCGTGAGCGAGCTTGCGAGCGAACCATCGGCACAGTGCGCCTCGCGCACGACGGAACCGAGCGTCAGCGAGGTGCAGTCGTGAGCGAGCTTGCGAGCGAACCATCGGCACAGCGCGCCTCGCGCACGACGGAACCGAGCGTCAGCGAGGTGCAGTCGTGAGCGAGCTTGCGAGCGAACCATCAGCACAGTGCGCCTCGCGCACGACGGAACCGAGCGTCAGCGAGGTGCAGACGTGAGCGACCGGGTGCGCGAGATCCGGAGGGCGGCATGAAGTATCTCATCGACAACTTCGCGGAGATCATGGGTTTCACCGGAACCCATCTGTATCTCGCGCTGGTGCCGCTGCTGCTTGCGCTGGTGATCGCGATTCCGATCGGCGCGCTCGTTCGCCGGGTGGCGTGGCTGCGGCGGGTCACGGTGACCGTGGCGAGCTTGGCATACACCATTCCGTCGCTGGCACTGTTCGTGATCATCCCTCCGCTGGTGGGGATTTCGACCATCGATCCGCTCAACGTGATCATCGCGCTCACCATCTACTCGACGGCGCTGCTGGTGATCGCGGTCCCCGCCGCCTTGGATTCGGCGCCCGCCAGCGTGCTCGACGCGGCCGACGCGGTCGGCTTCGGTTCGCTGCGCCGCACGCTCACCGTCGACATGCCGCTCGCTCTCCCGGTTTTCGTGTCCAGTCTGCGGGTGGTGGTGGTCACCAACATCGCCATGGTGTCGGTCGGCGCGCTGATCGGGGTCGGCGGACTCGGCAAGCTGTTCACCCAGGGGTATCAGCGCGACTATCCGGATGAGATCGTCGCCGGCATCATCGTGACGCTGGCGCTCGCTCTGCTCGCGGACCGGGTGGTGTATGGGCTCGGGCGCTGGTCGACGCCGTGGATTCGGGCCGATGCCAGGACCGCGCCAGCGAAAGGCACTGCCGCATGACCTATTTCCTCGACGCCTGGCACTACCTCACCGATGGCGCCAACTGGAGCGGCCCGGCCGGGGTCGGCACCAGGATCGCCCAGCACCTCTGGTACAGCTTCCTGACCATCGCCATCTCCACCGTGATCGCGGTGCCGCTGGGCCTGGTCATCGGCCACACCAGGCGCGGAGCGGCAGTGCTGGTCGGCTTCGCCAACGCCATGCGCGCCCTCCCGACACTCGGCCTGCTGACATTTCTGGTGCTGTTGCTCGGACTCGGCCTGATCCCACCACTGTTGGCTTTGGTCACGGTTGGTATTCCGCCACTGCTGGCGGGCGCCTACGCCGGGATCGCGAACGTCCCGACCGATGTCGTGGACGCCTCACGCGCCATGGGCATGACCGAACGCCAGATCTTGTTCCGGGTGGAAGTGCCCAACGCACTGCCCATTCTGCTCACCGGCCTCCGGGGCGCCACCCTCCAGGTGGTCGCCACCGCGACCATCGCCGCCTACGTCAACCTCGGCGGACTCGGCCGCTATATCTTCGATGGCATCAGCCTCTACCGCTACGACCGCGTGCTGGTCGGCGCCCTCTTGGTGGCAATCCTTGCGATGCTGCTCGATGGTCTGCTGGCCTTCACCGTGTGGGCCGGCGCGCCGGGGACCGGTCGGCTGCGCCGATCACCGCGACCGACCATTGCTCCCGCGACCGACGTGCCGACCATGAACTGAATCCACCGAGTCCGCACGCATAGAACTGCTCCCCAGAAGTCAGGACCACAATTTCGCGGTCCAACTTTCGGGGAGCAGTTCAAAACGAGCGGGGCGCTTCGTCGATCGAGACGATCGGTTACGCGACGCCCTCGGCGCGGGCAGCGGCGGCGACGGCCTCGGCGACAGCCGGCGCGACCCGTGGGTCGAGCGGGCTGGGCACGATCTTCTCGGGGCCCAGTTCGTCGGCGACGACGCCGAGAATCGCGTTGGCGGCGGCGATCTTCATGCCCTCGGTGATTCGGCGCGCGCCCGCGTCCAGCGCGCCCTTGAAGACGCCGGGAAACGCCAGCACGTTGTTGATCTGGTTCGGGAAGTCACTCCGGCCGGTGGCCACGATCGCGGCGTACTTGCGCGCGACCTCGGGGTGGATCTCGGGGTCCGGGTTGGACATGGCGAACACGATCGACTCCGGCGCCATGGAAGCGATGAGCTCTTCGGCGATCAGACCGGCGGAGAGGCCGAGGAACACATCGGCGCCCGCGAGCGCCTCAGCGGCTCCCCCGGTGAGATCCCGGGGGTTGGTCCGGGTGGCCAGTTCCGCCTTCACCTCGTTGAGGTCACCACGGTTCCGGCTGACGATGCCCTTCGAGTCCAGCACGATGACGTCCTGAACACCGGCGGCCAGCAGGATGTTCGTGCACGCGACACCGGCCGCACCCGCACCCGACACCACGACCTTCAGGCCCTCGATATCGCGACCCTGCACCTTCGCCGCGCCGTTGAGGGCGGCGAGCACCACGATGGCAGTGCCGTGCTGGTCGTCGTGCATGACCGGGCAGTCCAGCGCTTCGATGACCCGCTTCTCGATCTCGAAACAGCGCGGCGCGGAGATGTCCTCCAGGTTCACCGCGCCGAAGCTCGGGCGAAGGCGGATCAGCGTATCGACGATCTCGTCGACGTCCTTGGTGTCCAGGACGATCGGGATCGAGTTCAGGTCGGCGAACTTCTTGAACAGCGCGGCTTTGCCCTCCATGACGGGCAGCGAGGCGCGGGGGCCGATGTCACCGAGGCCGAGGACCGCGGTGCCGTCGCTGACCACGACGACCAACCGGTCGGTCCAGGTGTAGCGCTTGGCGAGCGCCTCCTCCTGTGCGATCGCGCGGCTTACCTGCGCGACACCCGGGGTGTAGGCGATCGAGAGGTCGCGCTGCGTCTCCAACGGAGAGCTGAGTTCGACCGAAAGTTTGCCGCCGAGATGTCCCGCGAAAATTTCGTCGTGCGTGATTTCGGAAAGGCTTTCGGTGGCATTCGGTGCGTCAGTCACAGGTGACACGATTTCACTCCTGCTCGGATCGGGCTAAACCGGGGGACGGTTACCACCGGGTAATTAGCAAAAGGTGATTCATTACGCTCATCGGGTGCGCTGACCGGGAGGTTTCGAGATGGCTACGCGCAAACGAACGCGGCTGCCGATATCTCGAAGACGTGTCGCGGCACTGGTCCTCGGAGCGAGAACCGGACGGGTGGGTCCGGACAGAACATGCGGCATGATCCTCGAGTCGCGACGGTGCGTCGTGAGGCGGAGATCTCCGTTCTCCCCTGCCCGGCGGTGGCTCGAGTAAGGAATCCGACACATTCTGCCAGCCCGGCAGCGAGTTGCCAAACTGGTTTCGCCTGGGCCGTGTCGCGCGCCGTCGAGCCGCGGCGCCGACGGCGGAATCATCCTCGGGTCAGCGGAAACCGGAAGCTCACGGCGGCTGTCCGGCGAGCTGTCGCGACGAGTGGCGCCGAGCGGACAGCAGACCTAGGCGACGATTTCGCACACGTGCTTCCTCGACAGCATCGCGCGGCCTTCCGGTCGCACCCACACACTGCGAATCCCACCGGACATCAGCCGCACCCGCCAACTCTCCGCCGCACCGGGATGATCGGTACGGCGGTGCATGCCACGACTCTCGGCTCGCATCAGCGCACTGTATTTCGTCCACCGCGCCACCGCGAGCAGCGCGGCGGCCTGTCTGGCGCGCAGTCGCTCCACGCCACTGCCGCCGAGATCGAATTCCGCTCCCGGCCACATCCCGTCGAGTTCGCCGATGCTGTCGCGCAAGCTACCAGCACTGCGCCAATAGCTGCGCCGCAGCGGCAAGGTGTGCTCCTGCACCAGCCCGACCACTGCTCTGGGGTCGATCCGAGCCACGGCATTGAGCCCGGCTCCCGGCACCTCGTGAGCGGGACCGCGCCGATCCACGCCACGCGCGAACCCCGCCGCCGCCGTGCCCGCCCAGACACCGGAGGCGATGGCCCACGCGCCACCCTGGCCGCCGAGCCCGCTGATGGCGCCGGTGATCGGTTCTCGGGTGGTGACGTCGCCCGCGGCGTAGAGCCCGGCGACGGTGGTGGCGCAGTCCGGTCCGGTGATCCGCAGGCCGCCGGTGCCGCGCACGGTACCCTCCAGGACGGCGTGCAGCGGCACCCGCCTGGTGTGGTCGAGAACACCGTGACGCGCCAACCAGCGCCGGACGGCCTCGGGTACATCGTCGAATGCCGCGAAGACCTGACGCCCGTCGGCGATGGCCGCGAATGCCTCGGCCCGATGCCCGTCGATGACGGCACCGGATTCGTCGTGGAACGTGGCGAATTGCAGGGCAAGTCCGGACGCGAAACTCGAGCGCGCCGTGGACGTCCTGGCGCGCGGTAGCGCGGTCAGACCGTAGGCGTTGGAGAACTCCATGCCCGACAGCTCGGCGCCCGCTTCCGCGGCGAACAGCAACCCGTCGCCGGTGTCCACGTCGGTGCCCGCCCTACCCGACAGGAACGCGCAACCCCCGGTGGCGACCACGACCGCGCCCGCACGCACGGTCCACCGCCGAAAGCCGTTGTGTGGAGCCAACCCGGTCGCACCGCACACCACGCCGTCCCGATCGACGAGCAGCTGCACCGCCGGATGATGGTCCAGAATCCGCACCCCGGCCGCGAGTGCGCCGCGGCGCATGCGACGCAGGTAGCCCGCACCGTCCAGGTACAGCCGCCGCGGACCGCCGCCCGATGCCTCGCCCGACAGCCGATGGCCCCACCTGGCCAACTGTTCCACCCGCTGATGGGTCTCCTCCAGGACGCGGTACATCCAATCCGGATCGCCGAGTCCGCCACCGTGCGCGTACCCACGGTGGACCGCCTCGTCCCGTGCGGGGCCCGGCGGAATGTTCCACAGCGACGTGGTGCCGAACGCGGTCGGTCCACTGGACCCGCAGCGCGCTTTGTCGGCGAGAACGACACCCATCCCCGTGGCGGCGGCCGAGACGGCGGCCCAAGTCCCGGCGGGCCCACCGCCGAGTATCAGGACGTCCGTCTCGAGTACATCCACAAAGAGAAATGTTCGGGCACAATTCACCCGGCCGCAACTAAAACCGGGATCTCAGCTCCACCATTGCGTCCAGAGCAATAGTCCGGCCACGACGAAAACGACCGCTGATCCGGAAAAGGCGGCCGAACCCCGATGCCTATCCGAATACATCTGTGCCGCAACGGCAATCACGGCCGCCGCCACGTGCCAGGTCACCGACTCCCCGCCGGGGCCGGGAAACCCGCGCCGGCCCGCGATGACAGCGGTACCCGCCACCACGAGCATGAGGACGACGGTGCCGGCGGCGACGATTCCGCTGAGCCCACGCACCGGTCTCACGAGGCGACCACCGGTACTCCGGTCGCCTTGCCCGCCAGCTCCTCGAAGTGCGCGGGATCGGTGGTGAATTCACCGAGCCGAATGGTTTTATTGGCGCCGTGATAGTCCGACGAGCCGGTGGTGAGCAGACCGAGTTCGGCGGCCAGGTCGGTCAGCAGTGCGCGGTCGGCCGCGGAGTGGTCCGGATGGGCGATCTCCAGACCGCCGAGCCCGAGCGCGGCCAGCTCGCGAATGTCCGAGAGCGCGAGCAACCTGCCCCGCTTGCGCGCCCTGGTGTGCGCGAGCACGCTCACGCCACCGGCCGTGGCGATCATCTCGACCGCGCGACGCAGCGGTGTATCGGCCTTCTCCGCGTAGTAGCGGCCGTGCGGGGCGAGCAGCTCGGCGAACGCCGCGTCCACGCTCGCCACCACGCCCGCCTCGACCAGCGCCCGCGCCAGATGCGGACGACCAGCCGACGGCCCGGCCGAGGCGAGCACGGCGTCGGGGTCGATCGGGAGTCCATCGGCCGCCATCCGCTCCGCCATGGCCCGTAACCGACCCACCCGCTCGGCGCGTAGCCGCTCGCGTTCATCGGCGAAACTGCGATCGGCCGGGTCGAACAGGTAGGCGAGCAGGTGGACCGGAACCGGCCAGCCATCCGCACCGAGCCCGACACAGGACATCTCCATACCGCGGACCAGGGTCATCCCTTTCGGCAGTGCGTCGACCGCCTCCGCCCATCCTGCCGTCGTATCGTGGTCGGTGATCGCGACCACGTCCAGTCCCGCGGCAGCCGCGTTCCGCACCAGTTCGGCCGGAGTGTCGGTACCGTCGGAAGCTGTCGAATGAGTATGCAGGTCGATGCGCACTCCCCCAGTCTTACAGTGCGCGCATCCCTGCCCACACGCGCAGGCGCCCGCCGCGGCACACCGGGACGTAGCATCGCACCGTGGCCTCCTTTTCCCCGCTGTCGTCCTTCCGCGGTCCCGGCCGGACGACGCAGCCGCGGCAGCGCATCCCGGTACCGACCGCGCGGGCGATCGTCGACTGCGCGGTGTACGTGGAGGGCAAGCGTCTCCCCGGCCGGTTCACGCACCGGCAAGCGCTGGAAGAAGTCCGTGATCGCGGGACCGGCTTCGTCTGGGTCGGTCTGCACGATCCGGACCGGACGCAGATGGCCGATATCGCGAGCACCTTCGGCCTGCACCAGTTGGCCGTGGAGAACGCCGTACAGACCCACCAGCGGCCGAAGTTGGAGCGCTACGACGACCTGCTGCTGCTGGTGTTACGCACCGTGAGCTACGTCGAGCACGAATTGCACAGCGTCAGTGAGATCGTCGAAACCGGTGAGATCGTCGTGTTCACCGGGCCCGACTTCGTGGTCGCGGTCCGGCACGGGGAACATTCCGGACTCGCCGAGGTCCGCAGTGCCTTGGAGGAGACTCCGGCCCAGCTGTCGCTCGGCCCCGGCGCCGTGTTGCACGCGATCGCCGACCGGGTGGTCGACTCGTATATCGAAGTGGCGCAGTCGGTCGAGAACGACATCGACGAAATGGAAGAGGAAGTCTTCACCCCGCGCAGCAAGATCACCGTCGAATCGATCTATCAGCTCAAACGCGAGGTGGTGGAACTACGACGCGCGGTGAACCCGCTCGCCGCGTCCCTCCAACTACTCGGCCATAAACCGGATCTGCCGTTACCCAAGGAGGTTCGACGCTATCTGCGCGACGTCGCCGAGCACCACACCACCGTCGCCGAACGGATCAACGACTTCGACGAAGCGCTCAGTGCGCTGATCAGCGCCGCGCTGGCGAAGATCGGCGTGCAGCAGAACACCGACATGCGCAAGATCTCGGCGTGGGTCGCGATCGCGGCCGTGCCGACGATGATCGCCGGGATCTACGGCATGAACTTCGACCACATGTGGGAATTACACCAGGTCTGGGGTTACCCGGCGGTGTGGCTGGTCATCATCATCGTATGCACGGGTCTGTACCTCAACTTCCATCGCAACAAGTGGCTGTAGCCGCCCGGTCGCGCTCGGCGATCACAGGCTGGCCGCAGCGCGCCTCGGATCGCGCACGTCGATACCCGCCTCCTGCCACGCGTCCCGCAGTGCCTGCGCGCCACGCACCCGCACCCACGCCGCCTCGGTAGCGGTCACCGGCGTCACCGTGAAGTACCGCACGGGCTCGGCCGGATCCGGCAATACCACGTCGGGAATGTCACTGTCACCGAGCAGAACCGAGGTGAACGGCGCGTCACGCCACATCGACTCGCCCAGCTCCATCAACGCGTCCGCTTGCAGGACAACACCTTCGACGACGGGCGCGGCGGCCAGGATACCGAGTGACTTGGCCAGCCCGGAACTCGCACCCACCCCGGATCGCAGCGTCAACACCAGCTCCGCCCGCGGCCCGCGCAGCGGATCCGCGAGCAGCGCCGCGGGATCGCCCATCGGATGCCGAGACCCGCCCAGCGTCACGTAGTGCACCAGATCGCGGTCCACGATGCGCAGGATCTCGATCGGCTCCACACCGAGAAAAGTCACCGACGCGGCGTCTACGCACGCGGCGTCCACCCCGAAATGGTCCAGCACACCGGCGCGGACCGACTCCAGCACATCCATGCGTCAGATGGCCAGCCGCGCGAGCATGTCGCGTGCCTGCTCGGCCGACTTCGGGTCGCACAGCACGTCGTAGCGGCCAGCGACCAACTGCATGGTGGACGCGAAATCACGTTGCCCTTTGGTCGCCGCGTACGGGATCGAGGTCGAGATGACACCGAAGATGATGCCGCCGATCAAGCCGACCGCCAGCGGACCCAGTGCGCCGCTGGTGGTGAACAGGCTCAACAGCAGGCCGAGGAAAAGTCCGAGCCAAGCCCCCGACACCACGCCACCTCCGATGACCTTGCCCCAGGTCAGTCGGTAGAGAACCCGCTCGACCTGCATCAGGTCGACACCGACGATCGTCACGCCCTGCACCGGGAACTGGTTGTCGGCCAGATAGTCGACCGCTTTCTGCGCCTCGGCGTAGGTCGGGTACGAGGCGACCGGCCAGCCCGACGGCGGCGTGGGCAGGCCCTGCCGCGTGCGATTGGAGTTCCCCATGGGATTCGTCATGCCTCTATTGTGCTATTCCGACCGATGCTGCGGTGGTGCGAACCACGTGGTGCGCGTCATTCCGGCCGCTCGGCCCTTCTCGGCGATCACCTGCGCCATCTTGGCGCTCGCCTCATCGATCATCTCGTCGTCGAGCAGGACCGCGCCGCGCGCCCCACCCATCGCCGAAGTGTGGAAGGCATACGCGTCCAGGATCAGTTCGGCGCGGTCATAGTCCGATTGGCGCGGACTGAAGATCTCGTTCGCCGCCGCGATCTGACCGGGGTGCAGCACCCACTTGCCGTCGAAACCGAGCGCCGCGGTGCGCGCGGCCGCTCGCCGGAAGCCCTCGATGTCACGGATCTGCAGGTAAGGCCCGTCGATCGCCTGCAGTCCATGTGCGCGGGCGGCGAGCAGGATGGTCATCAGGATGTGGTGGTAGGCGTCGCCGGTGTCATAGCCCTCCGGCTGTTCACCGACCACCAGGGTGCGCATATTGATGCTCGCCATGAAGTCGGCGGGCCCGAAGACCAGCGCCTGCACTCGAGGGCTCGCCGTGGCGATCCCGTCGATATTGCGCAGGCCGAGCGCGTTCTCGATCTGCGGCTCGATGCCGATCCGCCCGACCTCGAGGCCGCAGGACTTCTCGAGTTGGGTCAGCAGCAGGTCCAGCGCGCGTACCTGACCGGCATCGGTCACCTTGGGCAGCAGGATCGCGTCCAGCGCGGTCCCCGCACCCTCGACCACGGAGATCACGTCGGCGTAGGTCCATTCGGTGGTCCAGTCGTTCACTCGGACCGCGCGCAGTTGTGTCCCCCACCCGGAGTCGTTCAGAGCGGCGACGATATTCGCGCGGGCTGCCGCCTTGGCGACCGGTGCGACGGCGTCTTCCAGGTCGAGGAACACCTCGTCGACCGGGAGCTGTTTGGCCTTGTCGATCATCTTCTTGTTGCTGCCGGGGCAAGCGAGCACCGAACGGCGCGGCTGCATCATCACTCCCGTCGATCGTGGCGCGGTGCGAACACCCGCCGGCGAACCTCTAGCCTGGCAGCATGGCAGCTACCAGGGTGTACGTCGCCAGGCTGGCCGGCCTGGTGGTGCTGGGGCCGGATGGCGAGTCTATCGGCCGGGTCCGCGACGTCGTCGTGGCCATCCGGTCCGACCGTCAGCAACCGCGCGTGCACGGCCTCGTCGTCGAACTGCCCACCCGGCGGCGTATTTTCGTGCCGATCCTGCGGGTCACGGCGATCGAGCCCGGCGTGGTCACGCTGAACACCGGAACGGTCAGCCTGCGTCGTTTCACCCAGCGCCCCGGCGAAATGCTGGCGCTGGCGCAGATCGTGGACTCCACGGTGCGCGTACAGGATCCCGACCTGCCGGACCTGGACGGCGTCGAAGTGCACGTGGTCGATCTCGGCATCGAGCAGACCCGCACCAGGGACTGGCTGGTCAGCAGGGTCGCCGTGCGCGGACACCGCAGGCTGGGTCGCCGCCGGACCGTGCACGTGGTCGACTGGGTCCGAGTGTCCGGCCTGACCACGTACGAGATCGGCAGGCCGGGGCAGGACGTCACCCAGCTGCTGGAACAGTTCGAGGGGATGCGTCCGGCCGACGTCGCGCACCTGTTGCGCGAGCTGCCGGAGAAGCGGCGCATCGAGGTGTCCGTCGCACTGGACGACGAACGCCTCGCCGATGTCGTGCAGGAACTCCCGGACGACGAGCAGGTCGAACTGCTCGGCCATCTGGAGTCGAGCCGAGCGGCCGACGTGCTCGAGGCGATGGACCCCGACGACGCCGCCGACCTGCTCGGCGAACTGCCCGAGGCGGAGGCCGAATCGCTGCTGGCACTGATGGACCCGGAGGAATCCGAGCCGGTCCGCAGGCTGCTGGAACACTCCCCGTACAGCGCGGGCGGCTTGATGACGCCGAAGCCGATCATTTTGACGCCGGCCACCACGGTCGCCGAGGCGCTGGCACGGGTGCGCAACCCCGATCTGACCCCCGCGCTCGCCTCCATGGTGTTCGTGGTCCGTCCACCCACCGCCACGCCAACCGGCCGCTACCTGGGTTTGGTGCATACCCAGCAACTGCTGCGGGAACCGCCCGCCCATCTGGTCGGCGGCATACTCGACGCCGACCTCGCGCCGCTGCGCCCCGACGTCCCACTCGCGGTGGTGACCCGCTACTTCGCGACCTACAACCTGGTCTGCGGACCCGTGGTGGACGAGGAGAATCACCTGCTCGGCGCGGTCAGCGTGGATGATGTGCTCGACCACCTGCTGCCGGACGACTGGCGTGACGAGGAAGAGACGCACGAGGGGATGCTCGGGCATGAGTGACAAGGACCCTGCCGGGCGAGGCGGCTACAGCAGCGCGCGTCAGCGTCTGGAGACACCGATGGAAACTCGGTTCCGGTTGGACTGGGACGCCGAGGCTCTGGCGCGCAGCAGCGAACGAGTGGCGCGGTTCCTCGGCACGGGGCGCTATCTGGCGATGCAGACGATCGTGGTGCTGATCTGGATCGTCTTGAACGTGTTCGTGCTCGCGCTGCGATGGGACCCGTACCCGTTCATTCTCTTGAATCTGGCGTTCTCCACGCAGGCCGCCTACGCCGCGCCGCTGATTCTGCTTGCGCAGAACCGCCAGGACAACCGCGACCGGGTCTCCTTGGAGGAAGACCGTGTGCGGGCCGCGCAGACCAAGGCGGACACCGAGTTCCTCGCCCGCGAGTTGGCGGCGTTGCGACTCGCCATCGGCGAAGTGGCCACGCGCGATTATCTGCGCCGTGAACTGGAGGAGATGAAGGAGATCCTGGATCGGATCGACACCGCGGAATCCACGGTCCAGGAGACTCGTTCGGAGAAATCCGGAAAGCCCGCTCGCAAAAAAATCTCCGGCCGAATTCCGGCCGCGCCACCGGATTCACCACCCGGCGCCGATCGGTGACCGGAAATACCGAACAACTACCTGACCGATGGGTAACCTGGACACCGTTGTCCTGAGCTACCCGGGCAGGGGATGTCCCGGACAACCGCTCCCAAAGACGTCGAGGATGGGTGTGGTCGAATGCGTATTTCTGCTCCGATGACCGTCTCGGCTTTGGTGGTTGCTGGTGTGGTGATGAGTGGTTCGGCGGT
>NZ_JBEZDE010000060.1:0-25305 GCF_040648115.1 Nocardia sp. NPDC049190 | reverse complement strand
TCGTACACCACCCGCCGCACAATCGGATGCCGAAAACGAAACTGACCCGGCGTCGCGGTCGGACGCACCAAATCGACAACAACGAGATCATCAAGAGATTTCAACACTCGCTTTTCGTCGGACTCCGCGATCGCGGTCACAAGATCGACATCGAAGGGGTCGCCGGCCACCGCACCTGCTTGGAGGACCTTGAGCGCTTCACTCGGCAAGTTTGCGAGTTCTTGGGTGATCGTGATGCGCAGGGCGACGGAGACTCCGGTGTCGTGCTCACTGTCGGATCCATCACCTGACCTGAGAATCGGCAAGCGTTTCCTCGCACAACGCGCGAGTTGTTCGAGGTAGAAGGGATTACCACCACTCTCGGAATGCAATGCCCGGATGTACGGGGAATCGGGTCGCTCACCCAACGCTTCGGCTGTCTCGGCCAAAGACAGCGGCGCCAACTCCAGCTCGCGCAACATGCCCTCACGCGCAGCCTGCGCGACCGCATCCCGCAACAAGCGCGGCGCCTGCCGGGGACGATACGCCAACGCCAGCATCATCCCTGGTACCGGACGCCGCAACAGATGACCGATCAACTCTGCCGACGCCGGATCCGCCCAATGCGCATCATCCAGGGCAAGCATCAACGGCTTGGACAATGCCAACTGCTCGAATGCCGCCCGCACCGCACGATGGAACTCGAAGCGCTCGACCTCCAAGCGGCTCGTCGGCTGTCTACCAACCTCCGACAACGACGGCAACACCGCCGCCAACTCCGCCATCCGATCCGCACCTAACGCCATCACCACCCGCTGGTCAAAACTCGCGAATCGTTCATCCAGCGCCTCCACCACCATCCCGAAGGGAACCTCGCGCTCCAACTCCGACCCGCGCCCCGCGAGTACATCTAAACCCGCTTCACCCGCCCGCACACACAACTCCCCCAACAAACGCGTTTTCCCGATACCCGGCTCACCCAACAGCACCACCGCACCCGCCGAACCCGACCGAGCGCCCGCTAGACACTCCTCCACACACCGCAACTCAGCAGCCCTGCCAACTAGAGTCACACCATGCCTACCGCCGGCACCCGCCACCGCCATCCAACCTCCGAACAAGATCGAATTCCAACGAAACCCGACCCGAAAACGGTCAGGATCCGCAACAGCCATGCTAATCACCGCCACCCACCCCCAACCCAGACGTAAAGGTTCGTAATCGTATGGCCATCGCCGCGTTACTACACGGTCGTCTACAGCCGCTGGGTCTGGTTCGGTCGGGCCTTGGTGAACTCGCAGCGCGTGCTGAACGAGGTCGAGCGGGCGAAGCAGGCAATGCACGCGCAGGAATGGCGCGAAAAATGTCGAAGTAGTGCTATCGGTCGAGGATTTCGTATATCACGGTGTGACCATCGCGAACGACCGTCCGCACATGTTGTTTATAGACAGCTTGCCCGCCATCCGGGCGGCGCTCCTGGACGTCGACATCGAATGAATCCGGCCCGCGTTGTGTGATGTGCACGCAGTGAGTGGTACCGACCGGAATTTCCGCCTCGATGGCTTGCTGCAGGTTCTCGGCGGGAGAAATATTGGCGGCATCGGGCGCCACGAAGTTCCACGCTGCTTTTCCGGCACGGTTGATGTAGTAGGCATACTGAAACCCGAGTATCGCGTCCGCCCCGGTTGTCGTGCCGCCAGGCCCGTTCCCGACCGTCGATCTGTCGGTCCGCTCGGCCTCGCACATCAGAAGTGGCTGCTCGATCGGAACGGCAGCAGCAACTTTCTCCTCACTCCTGGTGGTCATCATGACCATGGCGCCGACGGCGAGTGCCGACATCGCCAGTACGACCGCCGACGCGGCACGAACCCGATTCGTCAGCGAGCCGGTCGCCCGTGGTTTACGCACCAATGATGTGAGCGTCAGCGCAACGGTATCCGGGTCGAGCGTCCAGCTGGAAGTGGGCTGTGCTGTTGGCCGTGTGCGCAACGGCGGGTCGGCGTCGTCGGATCGAGTGTTCTGTAGTAGCAAGTCGTCCGGGTGTCGTATGGGTTCGGACTGGTGTCCCCGCGGCTGGCTCGGAAACCGGTCGGACGCGTCGGTCAACCGACTGAAATCCGACTCCGGCAATATCTCAGCATGGATGTCTCCAGGCCGATCGGATTTGCTGGTTCCGGAGCTCATCACTTTCCCACAAAGAAGTATCATGCCAGCACAACGATGAAGCCGAGCTGGTCGAGACCACAACAAGACGCCTTCCCAATGGCGAGAGGACTGAAATCGGCCTCAGGTTCGGCGCACCCCTTCGGGTTGTGTAGGGCGATCGGTTCGACCGTTGCCAGCCATATGCATCGAGGAACCGGGTGAAACTTGTACAGTTCACGCCTAGGGAAGCAGGCTGTTTGTCGACCCGGCTGCTCGCTGTGGCCATATCGGTGCCGTACGGCGCCCGGCGCGAAGGCTGCGGAGAAATCCCCGCAAAGAGTCTCGATCCAGCGTTGGAGGCTTTCGGCGGCCGCTGCGCGCGCGGATCGTCGTCCGGCGATTCACGTGACGGACAGCGAACGAGGCGCTCGAGCTCGGCGTGTACGGTGCGATGTCATTCGACTCGCTCCGATTCTGGTCGACTCGGGAAATACCGCCCGTGTCCCGATTTGGTCCAGGCGACGGCAAATTCCATACTGCGCAACGTCGAAAATTCGCCGGACCGCACGACATCGGCAAATAGCCGGCACCTCCTATATCGCCTCCAGCCCGTCAATTCTCGCCGAGCTCTACTTCAGCTCGATCGGATCCGCCCAGAGACTTGAACAAATACACCGGTAGGGTCGCCGTAGGCACTTCCCCCATGTGCCATGCCGTCGGAGAGTGCGACGATCACATCACGCCAACACGGTTGCACTCCAGAAAAGGACACATGCGGATCACGCTGGTTGATTACGTCTGTGAAGTCCGTGAATTTTTCGGAAGCCCCATCCGTGTTGTCGTGCACGATGCAGGGCCGATGCCGCGTAGGCAGGGCTTTGCGAACGAACCAACGCGTACCCGGCATGGAGGAAACCACGATGACAGCCACTGCCGCGATATCGAGAACGGTCGAGGAAGGCGCGCGTGTGAGGCGCAACGCGTACGCCGCGTTCCATCCCCTCCGCTCGTTGTTCCGGCATCGCCTGCCGCGGATCGGAACCGCATTGGCAGCCCTCGCCATCTGCGGTTTCCTCGTCAGTGGCCACTGGCACCCCACCAGAACGGTGCAGCTTCCCGTGCCGATGGCAGGAACGTTCTTCGAGTCCTGATCGTGACGCTGCCGTAGTGTGTCACCTTCTCGCGGTCGGAAGCCTTTGCCTACTCCGACAGATCTGCCCGCGACCCTCGGGATTCGTTCACTGATGGCACAACCGGAGATAGCCGCTGTCTTTTCGGGTTGCTGGCGTCCGGCCGCTGCCGCGAGCCCGCCGACGGCGCGGGCCACAAAATTCAGGCCTGCTGGCTCGGTGCCCGGATGGCGGCAGTCGTCCAGCGAGCTGCCGCGACCAGAGCAACGTCACGCTCTTGCTCGGGCCATCGACCGACTCGCTGCCGCTTGCGTCGCTGCAGTCTCGCCGCGCAACTGCGTTCGCTGTACGCGATCCGTTGGTGCGCTTGGCCATACACCACCCGGCGGCACCGGTCGAGAGATATTCGGACGTAGTCCGCGGTCACCGGCGCCTCCTGTTCCTACCTAACCCATCAGTCGGTACCGACCGTGTCGGATCGCGCGAGTTATTCAGATCGAGAGGATGACGATGATCTGGCAGTCCATAGAGCCGTCAGCGAGAGATTCCGACACCTTCGAGCCGGATGGGTCACGGGGGAGGGCGGAGTATCCACCGTGCTCCGCGAACCCGGGTAACTGGGATTTGGAGATCGGATCACCGCTGGTGTGGCGGCAATCGGCGCAGATCTGCCAGCGGTGTCCCGCGCTCGACGATTGCCGGCAATTGGTCGAGGACATGCGGCGCAAACAGTTACCTCCTCGATGCATGATCTGGGCAGGTGTCGGCTATGACTATCGAGGGCGTCTGGTCCCGGATTTCGATAAGTATGGAAGCCAGACCAGGCAAAGGTCACGCATTACGAGTATCAGGCGAGTACGCGGGAAAGGGGCCATACCAGGATATGACCCGCTGGGTGGTGGCTGATGTTGGCTCGTGTCGGTGTCAGCGTTTCGATGCAGATTTGTCCCTCGCGGGGCTGTCGACCGCCCGGGCGGACATGCTTCGGGATCGGGTCGGCGGAAACTCCGCGTAGGTGGGAACAAGACCGCCCCTGGTCCGATATCACGACACCTGCACCATCAGTATTCACCGAGTCCCCGTCCGCATTTCGAGCGAAGAGCAGTGACGGAAGGTGCGAGCGGCCACCGGTGCGACAGTGGAAACATTGGAGCTACACAGCGGCGTTGTCAGAAGGCGGGCACTGTACGGGCTGCACGCAGTCGTACCGCGGGGGTCTGTGCCGAACCGGGCGGGGGCGACCTGACGCAAAGGTATCGCCCGGCGTGGCGAACCAACGACCGGACGTCGGAAATATTAACCGGCGTCGGTTGAAAAACGTACGGCATTATAGGGGGTTTGTGGTGCGCGTTTCAAATTTCGCCAAGGCATCGTCAAGTATGATTTTCACGTTGGGAGAGCTGCCTTGCCAAACCCGAACGGCATTCTCGGGAACAGGAACTTCCTGCTATTGTGGTCGGGCAACGCTATCTCGCTTATCGGCTGTTACTGCATCTCGATAAGCTATCCAATAATTGTGCTGGCCATGACCGGGTCGCCGATCATGGCAGGTTGGGTTGCGTTCTCGTTCACTTTGGCGACTCTACTTCTTCAACTGCCTGCAGGAAAAATCGCGGACAACTTCAACCGTCAGCGCATCTTGATAGCGTGTCAGGCAATTGGAATGGCTTCCGTCGTGCTTGCCGCGCTGATTGCGATCCTCCGACCACCTGGGGCGGCGTTACTGTGGTGTTTCACAGCGTTTATCGAGGGTAGCGCATTGGTGTTGTTCCAAATCTGCGAAACGCCGGTTGTTCGCGACGTTGTTCCAGAGGAGCATCGAATGAAGGCATACTCATTTTTTGAGGCCCAACAGCCTATCGCGATTATGGTGGGTCGTGCGTTCGGTGCCGCTATCGCTGACATAGCCAGATTGCTTCCGTTCTTGGTGAACGCCCTATCATATCTTTTTTGCCTGGTAACCCTGTTCGCGATGAAGGACGCCGACGAAGCCGATCCGTCGCGCTCTGTAAGTCATCGTCCCGAGCAGACGAAAACCCTGGTGATCGACGGCGTTCGTATCGTGTGGCGCCATCGATTCCTCCGCACTACAACACTGATCGCGGGTCTGAGCAGCATGATCGCTCAAATGGCAATAATGCTGATTCTGGTACAAGCACGCAGCTATGGCGGAGCTGCATGGACGGTGGCGGTGGTTCTCGGCGCAGGTGGCATCGGCGGCCTGATCGGGGCGGTCGCTGCGCCTCACCTGCTTCGTTTGTTCTCCACCACAACCGTCTACCGTTGCGCGCTGTTGACGTGGGCAGTGGTCTTCTGTCCGTTCGCTTTCACATTCGATACGCGTGTCTTGACGGTCTGTTGGTGCGGCGTAGGCTGCGTCGGCACGATTATCGGCGTCGCGTTGACCACGGTACGCATGCAGGTATTGCCTGACCACATCCTTGGCAGAGCAATGGCCGCAATAGCGACGTGGAACGCCGGAGCTGCCGCTCTCGGTCCTTTGACGGGAGGGTACCTGATCAATTGGTTGGGAACAGGGAAGACGGGACTTCTCATAGCCATCGCCATGTGTGGCACAGCAGTGGTCGGTCTCCATCCCACGACTGCATACGATCCCCATTGCTTTCGCCGCGGATTGCCGGCACGCACACAGCAGGACAAAGCGTGAGAAAGCCGTGCCGTGATCCGCCGTTGCGGTCGATCATCCGGAATGGAGTCTGTGCATCACGGTGCAATGTGAATTCACAAAAGGAGAAACAAGATGAACCGATCGACGATTTCTATCGACAGCTCTATTGGCGACATCGAGCGATTGCTGAAGGAGGTCAGCCCTGCTCTGCAGTCTTCGATCAGGCGCCAGATGGCCTCGTCGCTACATGCGGCGCCGGCCGCGTTCCAAGCGTTCATCGACTACCAATAACTAGTCATCAGGACGCTTGGTCATACTGATGTCCACGGCCTGCGCTCGTCCTGCGCGACGCTGAACAGGCAATAACGTTGGTAGCTGATCGACTGCCGGCGTCTTTCTGTTCTCGTTCTCAACCGCCGGAAATCTTTCGAGTCGGCCGGGTCATGCGCCTGCGGTCCAGATTGCCCATCTGGACCGCAGGGCTTGCCTCAGTTGTAGCACACACAGCGCAACGCGGCGTCCGGCTTGTTTTGCTTCTGCACTTGTCGAGGTGTTAAATAATGACCGATTTGACCTTGAGTCCGTGGCCATCGGTAGGATTGGATGTCGATGCACTCCGATCGTCCGGATGGCGCCCGTACCCATTCAATGAGTTCGTGATCAAGATTCACAGCCGGTGCAACCTGGCTTGCGACTACTGCTATATGTACGAAATGGTCGACCAAAGTTGGCGCGACCAGCCGATGGTAATGACCGAGGAAATCTTTGCCGATACGTGCCGCGGCATCGCCGATCACGTCAGTCGCTTCGAGATCCCCGCCGTGAGCCTTGTTTTTCATGGCGGTGAGCCCTTGCTCGCGGGCCACTCCCGGTTCGAGTTCTTTGCGCGTCACGCCCGAGAACAGTTGGGTTCGCGAGCCGAGGTGCGATTGGGTGTGCAGACCAACGGGGTGCTCATCGACGAGGAATTCCTTCGGATCTGCGACCAGTGGGATGTAGTCGTCGGGGTAAGTATCGACGGCGGTCGTGATGCTCATGATCGCCATCGGAAGTCACGTCGCGGCGACGGGAGTTACGACGACGTGGCACGAGGCCTGACGCAGCTGCGAGAACATCGGAACAATAAACTTTTCGGTGGCCTACTCTGCACTATCGATATCGCCAACGACCCGATCCATACGTATGAAGAACTACTTGCGTTCGGTCCGCCCGGCGTTGATTTCCTTCTGCCGCACAGCAATTGGCAATCACCTCCCCCGGGTAAGATTGAAGATCAAGCGGCGGCTCCATACGCCGAGTGGTTGATTCCAATTTTCGATCACTGGTACGGTGCTCCGGAACTGGATACCCAGATTCGTCTGTTCGACGACATCATTCGTGTGCTTCTCGGCGGGCAAGGTCGCGGTATATCGGTAGGGCTCGCACCTATTCGGGTCGCCATCATAGAAACCGATGGAACCCTTGAACAAGTCGATTCGTTGAAGTCGACGTATTCCGGCGCTACCCGGATCGTCACGATCGCAGACATGGGAATGGGCGACCGGCTGAACCATGCGCTGTGGGATCCAGGGATTGTGGCCCGCCAGATCGGCAGTGCGGCGCTGAGTGACACGTGCATGTCGTGTTCGCTAAGAGATATCTGTGGAGGCGGAGACTATGTGCACCGGTATCGCGCAGGCACCGGGTTCCGGAATCCGTCGGTTTACTGCAGTGATCTCGCCGCACTGATTCGTCATATCAAAGTCCGACTCGAAGATGACCTCGATAAGGTGACAACAAAGTGACATCCACCGATACTTCGAATATCGAAACGGCGATCAGCGAACTCGGGTCCGGATATGGAACGGATGAAACCGTCGTTGCTCTTGCAGAGGAGGCGTTGCGAGGTCGCCTGATCCTCTTGCACGCACTATTGGCAAGACTTGCGGCGGAGAGGCCTGACGAATTCGTAAATGTCGAATCCGCGCACCGATCGCTTGCGGACCTGTTACAGGCCGGTTCCGATTCGGTCGCGGAGTTGCTGTCGTACCCGCATGTCGG
This sequence comes from Nocardia sp. NPDC049190, assembly GCF_040648115.1. Taxonomy (NCBI): domain Bacteria; kingdom Bacillati; phylum Actinomycetota; class Actinomycetes; order Mycobacteriales; family Nocardiaceae; genus Nocardia; species Nocardia sp. NPDC049190. The sequence goes on along the minus strand of NZ_JBEZDE010000060.1, from coordinate 17,382 downwards.
AAACTGGCTCACCTTGATTTTCCGGCGTCTGAACTTCCCTGAGCACGATGCCGCACAACCGATTCCGCTGTGGGCCGACCTCGGCTACCTGGGCTGGCTCGCCGTGAGTGGGCAGATCATCGCCGGCCGTCCCGGTGCCGTGGAAGTGGTGGTTCGCTCCGGGGTGGTGATGCTTCCGCTGATCGGTATGGCCCGATTGGGCGACGCCGCAGAATGCGGACATTGCGTGCTCCGTTGGTCGGGCGATGGCGTACTGACTTTCGAATATCGCGACACCACGCTTGTGGTCGCCTCACACGATTCGGAAACTACGCCGGACTGGCTACCGCTACGCAGTCTGGACGTGGGTGATACGGCGCGCCGCCTCTATCTGGACGACCTCGATCCCTTCCGCGACTTCGACGTAAAATTGCCCGATCTGTTCAAATTGCCGCCGGACCCACTGGGCGTAGCAGACGCTTTGTCCTGGGCTGAACATTTTCGTGGCGCCTGGCAGATGCTACACCGTGATTTCGCACGGTATCACGCTCCGATGCGCGCCGGCTTGCGGGTAATTGTGCCGCTCACCTCGAAGCCGGGGGCGACCGGTCAGAGTTGGACTTCGCCAACCGGATTCGGGGCAGTCTATTCGACCGCGCCTGATGACTCCTGCCAACTGGCTCTCACGCTGATTCACGAATTCCAGCACGCGAAATTCAGCCTGTTGGCCGATCAGGCGGTGCTGTTCGAGCCGGACATGACAGCGCGGTTCTATGCTCCGTGGCGCATAGACCCGCGCCCGATATACGGACTCATGCACGGGATCTATGCATTCTTCGGGGTGACCGACTTCTGGCGTGTGCATCGACGTTCGAGTTGTCATCGAGACCTGCGCGCCGAGATGGAGTTCGAATGTGGACGTCGTCAAGTAGCAACTGCGCTGGAGCAGGTGATGTCATCGGGCGTGCTCACTCCGACCGGGGAGAAGTTTCTCACGGCACTGTCGGACGGTATGGCCTCCTGGCGGTCGGAAGATATTTCCGCCGAGGCACGGGAAGTTGCCGCAGATGTCTCGATCTGTCTTGAGGCGTTCTGGCGAGTGCGGAATCTGAAGCCTGCCGCCAGCGATGTGGCAGACCTGGTCGACCGATGGTTGAATGGCTCGCCTTCAGCTGGTGATCTGCCTCCGGCAGCGATGGTAGACCAGGATGGGATACCCACCGGCTACAACAGACTCACGTTGCCGCACGCGCTGACGCGACATGCTGCCACGTCCGCTTCGCAGTGCGCCGAGGACGATGGTTCCGGAGATTTCGCGTGCATGATGGGGAATTTCGAGCAAGCTGCGGCTCGCTATGTAGCGGAATTACGCCATGACCGAGTCCGCCCGCAGACGTGGACAGGTCTCGCGTTCGTGTTGCCGCAACTGCACGCCGAAGCCGATCTCTCACTGCTTCGTGAGCGCACTGAAATTGTGGCACATGTGTATCGGGCTCTTAACGATCGCGGCGTCACCTGTGACATTGTCCAACTTGTCGACTGGCTTACACGACAATAGATCCGAATTCCATACAGGAGTAACATGATCCCCTCTCCCTCGAGTGGGCAGCTGCTCGCCGCTTATTCGGATCTGTGCAGCGGCACGGGGCCGATTCACGCACGTGTCGCTGCTGACTTCGGCACCAGATTACAAACCGGCGCGGAGATTCCGGCGAATCAAGCTATGCCTCCCCTTCATCTGCGAGCATCGATCACCCTGGATGAGCCGAGCGTGCCGTATCTGGAAGATCCATGCCTTTTGCCGATCGACGAACGTACCGGTCCCTGGCAGATCCTGTGCGGGTTCATCGATGAGTGGTGTTCGTTGGGACCAGCGCAGCAGCTCCGTGTTGCGCGCGTTCTCGCCAAACTTGCGTTCTGGAAGTTCCTGGCAGAACTGATCCAACCCGATGACCTTGCCGGTCAGACATCGGAGGCGTTGGCATTGGCATATCTGCGTGCCTTCTCGCGGTGCCAACTCGACCCACAGGACATCGACTCCGCAACGCTGCTCGCCGAAATCGGCATGGCACGGGCCACCAACGAGCAGCTGCCTTTGGAGACTCGGTTGGCATCGGCCGTCAACCTCACCGTCCATTACGTGCGGAAAAAACGAGACGACGCGGAGGTGCGCAAGTGGTCCACCTATGCCGAAAGGCTCTGGTCGTCGCCAGATGCGGACAGCTTGCCCTGGCTACTGAAAAGCGCATACTGGCGTGGAGTCAGCTTTATTCCGTATCGCACCGGCGACCACAAGTCGGCGGCCGAGATGCTGGACCGGGCAGAGGAAGCCGCGGTGGAGGCGCTCGAGCAGTCGACAGATGGTGACCGCATCTTTGCGGTCGAGAACTTCCATCCGCTTTTCGAGACGCGCGGTCGTGCGGCATGGGACGCGGGAGATCTCGTCGAGGCTGAGAACTACTATCGGCGGCTGGTTGAGCACGACCCTTTGGATTCGAAAGCCCACATTCGCTTGGCCGATTTTCTCCGGGGAACCGGAAGGAACTCCGAGGCCCGAAAGCAGTACTTGGAAGCAGCGGGTCTCGGCGCGCCCTGCACGCTCTATGCACGCGAACGACTGAGGGAATACACCTAGGCGGTCGAGCCAACGTATCCAGATGGATCTTTCGTTGTACGGAGCCGGCGATCGGCGGGCTGGCGAGCCCGCGGTCGTCGGCGGGCCGCGATCGGCTCGTTGAGGTCGTCGCGGCGAGGCCTGCCACTTTCGACGGGAGAATGTGCGTTGACTGACAGACCCTTTCGCTTCGGGGTTCGCTTCGGAGCCAATTTGTCCAGCAGCGGTTCGGTGTCCTGGTTGCAGGACCAGGCGCGAAAGGCGGAGGACCTGGGCTACGACGTGATCCTGCTTCCGGACCACCTCACAACGCCCGCACCATTCCCCACCGTGGCCGCGCTGGCGGCTGTGACGACCGAGCCGCGGCTGGGCACCTTCGTTCTCAATGCGGCCTTCTACAACCCGGCACTGCTCGCCCGCGAGGTGTCGTCCACCGATCTGCTGATCGAGGGCCGCCTCGAACTCGGGCTCGGTGCCGGTTGGGCTCGAAAAGAGTTCGACGAGGCGGGATTACCGTTTCCGACCGCGGGCCAGCGCATCGCCCACCTCGAGCGGACGATCACCGAAATCCGGCGCCGGTTCGCCGCAGGCGACCCGCCGACACGGCAACAACCTGCACCACCGATTCTCGTCGGCGGCAGCGGGGATCGGCTGCTCGCCGTAGCCGCGATCCACGCGGACATCATCTCTTTGGCGAGTGTGCCGACGACCGGACGTCCGGTCACCACGGACGCCGTCGAGCGGGCGCTCGGCGAGCGAACGGCGTATATCCGCGCCGCGGCCGGTCGACGGATCCAGGAGTTGGAACTCGGGCTGACGCTCGGCGCAGTGTACGTTGACGGCACCGGCGAGTTCGACCTGACGTTGCCACGCATGGCGGCGCCTGATCTGGCTGATGACGAACTGTTGGCATTGCCCGGGGTGCTGCACGGTTCCCCCGGAAGCATCGCCGAAACTCTCCAACGATATCGAGAGATGTACCATCTGACGCACTTCGTCGTGCCCGCCACAAGCATGGCCGGCTTCGCAGAGGTGTTCAACCGAATTCGTTGATTAGCGACACCGCTGGCTGGGGTAGATGTCGATGTCATAGCGGGTACTACGGCGAGGACATGATCAGGTGGAAATCTGTTGGCCAGAAGCAGTTCTGCATGATTCGGACACCCGTGGAGATGGTGTGGAAGCGATGGCCCGGGCTGGCTGGGTATCTTCGTTCTGAATGCGGCCTTCTACAACAACGCGCTGCTCGCCCGCGACATGTCGTCCACCGATCTGCTGATCGATGGCCGGCTCGAACTAAACCGACTGTGCCGGAAAGGCGGTGTGGAATCTACGTACAAGCCACTCGAGGGTGGCGTGAACGGCGCGAAATAAGTCGACTCGCTCCGCTTCGAGTCGACTCGGGAAACGCCGGCCGTGTCCCGATGCGGAAGGCAGTTGTTCCACGTGACTGGAGCTCCCACGCCGCGCGATGCCGAAGAGCCCGGCGCCGTACCTCACGGTGTCGCTAGATTACCGAAACCTCCGATTCCGCGTTCGACCAGATCATTCTCGCCGAGCTCTACTTCAACTCGATCGGATCCGCACCGAAGACTCGAACAAATACACCGGTAGGGTCGCCATAGGTACTTCCCCCATGTGCCAAGCCGTCGGAGAGTGCGACGATCACATCACGCCAACACGGTTGCACTCCAGAAAAGGACACATGCGGATAAAACTGGTCGATTGCATCTGTACAGTCCATGAAATTTTTGGATGCCGCATCCGTGTTGGCGTGCATAGCACTGGGCCGGTACCGCGTAGACGGAGCCGTGCGGACGAGCCCACACCTTCCCGGTGCCATCACCCCTCGGACGCTACCGAGCCGGCGCCCGATACCCTGATCGGACCTTTTGCCGGAATCCGGCCACCGCCCAGTAAATGGCGGAACCCAGGCCGTTGCTGCAGGCGCGCAGGCAGGGCTGTCACAGGTTCGGATCTGCCGGCCGGAGTCGGCGGTTCAGGCAAACCATGCGGTCGGGCATTTGTCCCGAACCGGAGATCGCTGGGGTTTCAACGGGGTGCTGGATAGCGATTCGGTTCTGACGTCGACCAGAAGCATGATCTCCGCCACTCCTTAGCTCCCCGTCGCCCGCGACATCCGCAGGGCACATTGCTGCGCGACTCGAAAGGAAAAAAGTGCGCTCTATTACGATCGTGGGTGCAGGCCAAGCCGGATTGCAGCTGGGCATCGGCCTGCTCGATGCGGGATACGAGGTGAAGATCGTTTCCAACCGTACACCCGAGGAGATCTACAACGGCCGCGTCAGCTCCAGTCAGTGCATGTTCGGCACGGCATTGGCCCGTGAACACGTGCTGGGCATCGATTTTTGGTCGCAGCGATGTCCGAATATCCGCGAGATGTCACTCTCCGTGACAGATGGAAACGGCGGCAAAGGAATTTCCTGGAGTTCTCTCCTGGATCTCCCCGCGCAGTCGGTCGACCAGCGGTTGAAGATACCGCGGTGGATCGCCGAGTTTGTCCGACGCGGAGGAACTCTGGAAATTCGCGATGCGACCATAGATGATCTGGAGGAATATCGACGAGACGCCGATCTGGTCGTGGTCGCAGCAGGCAAAGGCAGCATCGCGAACCTGTTCGAACGCGACATCGAACGATCGTTGTACGTGAATCCGCAGCGTGCGCTCGCGCTCACCTATGTGACCGGTATGGCGCCGCGGACGTCAAATTCAGCGATATCGTTCAACCTGGTCCCAGGCGTCGGCGAACTCATCGTCTTTCCCGCACTGACGACCACTGGTCCGTGCGAGATCATGTTGTTGGAAGGCCTGCCCGGCGGACCGATGGATTGCTTTCGTGGAGTTACCGATCCCCAGCAACATCTCGAAGTCACCAAGCGGGTGGTCGGCGAATACTTTCCGTGGGAGGCCGAGCGTTGCGGGGATGCCCAATTGACCGACGATCTCGGTGTGCTGGCCGGCCGTTTCGCCCCGACGGTGCGCCGCCCGGTGGGCATGCTGCCATCGGGTGCGTCTGTGCTGGGCATGGCCGACGTCGTCGTTCTGAACGATCCTCTTACCGGGCAGGGATCGAACAACGCCAGCAAGTGCGCCGCGTCCTACTTGTCGAGCATTCTGGAGCACGCCGACCGGCCCTTCGATGAGCGCTTCATGAGTGAGACGTTCGAACGCTACTGGGATTACACGCGGTACGTCGTGGACTGGACGAACACTCTGCTGGGTCCCACGCCGTGGCACGTCCTGCAACTCGTGCGGGCTGCGGGATCGAATCCGCGCATCGCGCGACGTTTTGCCAATGGATTCGATGACCCGCGTGATTTCTTCCTCTGGTTCATGGAAGCTACCAGTGCCCGGACATATCTGGACGAGTTCCCGACGGTCGCATGAACGCTTGGAGTCCGCACAGAGTCGCGATCGTCGGGGCCGGTCAAGCCGGGGCACTGCTGGCACTGGGACTGCAACGCCATGGATGTGTCGTGACCTTGTTTGGCGACCGGACGTCCGATGAGGTTCGAGCCGGGAACGTTTTGTCGAGTCAGTGCCTCTTCGGCCCGAGCCTGCGGGTGATGAACCGGATAGTCGATGAGGCAGAGGGTTTCGACGCTCCGGCGATCCACAGTCTGGCTTTGACGATCGATGGTGTGGGCACGGTCGTTTCGGCGTTGGATGATCCGGCGCGATCGGTCGACCAGCGGTTGGCTTGCGCGTCGCTGATCGATTCCTTCGTGGCCGAATCCGGCACCTTCGCGGTGGCGGAAGTCGGGCAGGAGCGTCTCGATGCAATCGCCGTCGACCACGATCTGACGATCGTGGCTACCGGCACCGGCGATCTCGGCCGGATGTTCGTTCGCGATCGCGTTCGATCACCTTTCGACCGCCCGAAACGAGCACTGGCCGTCACGTATGTGCGCGGATTGCAGCCCGACGAATCCGGCGCAGAGCTCACCTTCCATGCGATCCCCGGGGTGGGGGAGCTGATTACATTACCCGCTCTCACTACAACTGGTGCCTGCTCGATCTTGGTATTCGAGGGCGTCCCTGGGGGGCCGATGGATCGTTTCGACGAGGTAGGTACTCCCGAGAGCCATCTGCGTTGCTGCCTGGCGATCCTCGATGACCTGTTTCCAGCCGTCGCGGCCCGTGCTCGTGGTATTCGGCTGACCGACGACGGCGGTATTCTGCGTGGTCGGGTTACGCCGATGGTGCGCCGCCCGGTCGCCTTCACTAGGTCCGGGCGTCCGGTCCTCGGGCTAGCAGACGCAGTGGTGCTGAACGATCCGTTGACAGCGCAAGGGGCGAACAGCGCGGTGCACGCCGCTGGTGTCTATTTGGACGCGGTGTTGCAGCGCGGTCCGAAGCCATTCGACACCGAGTGGATGCACGAAACGTTCGAGGCGTTCTGGCGCAGTTGGGGACGGTGGTCGGTGTCCTGGACCAATCGAGTTCTGGATGGTCTTCCCGAACACCTCCTCGATCTGGCTCGGTCGGCATCGGACGAACCCGGGATCGCCGCACTGTTCGCCGCCGGTTTCGCCGACCCGAGTACCGTGCACGACTGGTGGTTCGATCGCGCGGAGGCTGACCGCATGCTCGATGCGGCGCGATCGGCGAACGATACGTTGGACCTGCGGGACTTGCGGCATGCTCTCGGTCAGTACGCGACCGGTGTCACGGTGGTGACGACCCGCGCGCCGGATGGACGGAAGGTCGGTGTCACGGCCAACTCGTTCACCTCTGTGTCCTTGGACCCGCCGCTGATTGCTTGGTGTCCGGCAAAGAAGGCGCCGAGCCTTCCTGATCTCATGGCGGCACATCATTTCGCAGTGAATGTCCTCGCCGCCGACCAGCATCAGCTGTCCCGGCAGTTCGCGACTCCTGCTGTGGACAAGTTCGCCGGTGTGAAATACCACGACGGAATCGCCGGAATCCCGCTCCTGGATCGCGCGATCGCCAGATTCCAGTGCCGAACAGTTCAGCATGTCGACGCGGGCGACCATGTCATTTTCATAGCTGAGGTCGAACAGTTCGATACGGCGAAAGGTGCTCCGCTGGTATTCCATTCCGGCGCATATCGCGTGGCTACCCAGCATCCGGACTTCGCTTGAATTCCCCTTCGAGTTCGGCCTCGGTATACGAAAGGGCTGCATATACGAGTTTCACGCTGGACGCGCGCTTCAGGGGCGGCAACGGAGTTCCCATCGCGCGGCGAACCTTGCGTCGATGTGCCCATAGCGTTCGAAATCGAGGCGAGCCTGTCAGTGATAAGCGGTTCGTCGTTCATGGCTGATTCTGACTGATCGAATCGGGGAGGGTCGACACATATCCAGCGTCGGTGTCGCGTAGATGGACTCCGGTGCGCCACTCGCTGCGATTGTATTGTCAGAGTTGGGAAGTGCACCAAGCGTTGCATCAGGGGGAGCTGGATACTATCGCCGATAGTGGCGGTCTGGATCATCGCGTCGGATGCATGGTAGTCGATTGGTTGGTGTCGTACTGCTGGGCCGGTCGGAAATGCGCCATGGTGCGTCTGGAAGGAAGAAGGCCTGAAATGGAAATTCTGTCGATCCTGTCCCTGCTCCTGAGTGCGGGAAGCAGCGTTCTCGGTCTCGGGAGCAGCCTACTCGGGTAGGGCGAGGTTTCACGGCTACTCGACTCCTGGTAGCTCCTGAAGAGCTGGCGTTGCGGATGAAGACGCCGACCGATCGGTACAGAGGTCGCGGTGAATTCGGTATCGGTTGGAGGTGCGGTGGTGTCCACCGATCCTCACGGTGAACGAGCGATGACGACACTGGCCGGTAGAGGTATCGAAGTGACGAACATCGAGCGCATTCTGGCCGATGCTCGCTCCGGTGCGGCATGTGCTTTGGTTGTACTGGGTGAACCGGGAATCGGCAAGACGCGGTTGCTCAGTGAGTTGTTGGTGCGATCCACCACGGCCGGGTTCGACGTGTCGACAGGCCGGGGATCCGAGTTGGAACGACAGGTCCCGTTCGGCATGGTCGTCGAGGCGCTCGACAAGCCGTTCGCGGCGCTGGACAATCAGGTACTCGCCGATCTCGGCCCGCAACGGTTGGCCGAGCTGGCCGCGGTGCTACCTTCGTTGGCCGGCTGCGGCGAGAACCAGGCCAGCAGCCTGGGAATAGAGCGCTTCAAGTTCTATCGCGCGGTGCGTGCGACTTTCGAGCGCCTCGTTGCCTTCCGGCCGCAGGTGCTGGCGCTCGATGACGTGCACTGGGCGGATCCGGCTTCTGTGGAACTTGTCAGCTACTTGCTCAGACGCTTGGTCCCTGGCATGGTGTTCGCGCTCGCGTACCGTCCGCGGCAAATGCCCACTCTGATACTCGACGCCATAGCGCATGCGGCTCGAGAGGGTACGCTGTGCGCGCTCGAGCTGGCGCCGCTGACGATCACCGAAACGGCGGAGGCACTGGGCGAACGAGCCGAGTCCTCGATGGTGGAGTCGCTGTATGCCGCGAGCGCGGGAAACCCGTTCTTCCTTGAGCATCTCGCACGAACGGTGCGGTGCGGTCGGCCGCCCTCGACGTGTCGCCCACCGCATGGCAAGCAGCACCAGAACGATATTCCCACACCGCTGCGCACGGTCATCCTCGATGAGCTGACCGGGCTGACAGACGATGCGCTCGCAGTACTTCGGGCCGGGGCGGTAGCCGGTGACCCGTTCGATGTCGGTCTCGTCGCCGCGATCGCGGAGTTCGACGAACCGGCGGTGCTGAAACACTTCGATGAACTCGTCGCCTCGGACCTGATTCGTTCGACTGCTACACCAGGACAATTCTGTTTCCGGCACCCGATCGTGCGCCGAGTGATCTACGACGAGGTCACACCCAGCCGGCGCTTGCTTGCCCACCGGCAGGCTGCGCACGCCCTCGCGCGGCGTGGTGCTGATTTGAGCGCGAGAGCCCATCATGTCGAGCAATCGGCGGTCACCGGCGATGATGAAGCTATCACGCTGCTGAGGGAAGCCGGGCTGGCTGCCGCACCGCGTGCCCCGGTGGCGGCCGCCGGCTGGTTCGAGGCCGCGTTGCACCTGTTACCGAAGACCGGTGAGCAGCAGCAGCGGCGATCGCAGTTGCTCGTCTCACACGCGAACGCGCTCGCCGACGCCGGCCGTCTGCACGACAGCCGACAAGTGCTGGAAGAGGTTCTGGAATCGGTCTCGAACGAGTCGCGGGGTGCCCGGGTGCAGATCGTCCGCATGATCGCTCGCACCGACCATGGTCTCGGGCGATCCGAGGAGGCGCGGCAACTCATCGTCCGGGCGCTGGATGTCGTGCAGCCCAGCAGCGTGGACGCCGTAACGCTGGAACTCGCGCTTGCCGAGAATTGCCTCGTCCGGCGGCAGTGGGAACAATCCATCTGCCTCGCCGCCCGAGCTGAGAAGCAGGCGAGAGCACTGGGTGAGTCCGCGGTGCTGAACTTGGCGAGATCGCTTCTTGCTCTGGCACTCGCCCATCGGGGCGATGCAGCCAAAGCACGTGATATCGCGAACGACGTTGCCCATGACATGGATTCCAGCGCCGACATCCTGGCGCCTGAATTACTCTGGCCGCTGGCGAATCTGGCTGATTCCGAGCTCCATCTGGACCGTTTCGCCGCTGCAGCCCGGCACGCCGAACAGGGGCTGAAGATCAGCAGAGCTACCGGTCATGGCTGGCTGGTCTCCCGATTCCTGGTCGCCGAGGCCGCGGCGAAACTCATGCTGGGACGATTACCCGAAGCGTCCTATGCCGCGGAATCCGCCGTCGAGGTAGCACAGTTGTTCGACAATGATCAGTTGCGGGCAGCGGCGGATGGCATCCACTGTTGGATCGAGATCGCGAATGGCAACCTGCCGGCGGCATTGGTCGCCGGGCGCGCCGCGGTGGAGGCGGTCGATCGTTCTCCCGGTGCGCGATACGCGTGGCTGGCTCGTGCCGGTTACGCGGAGGCCCTCATCGAAACCGGCGAGTACGAGCGGGGTCGTGAAGCAATACTGGCGACCGGTGGGCTCGAGCTGCGTGACATGCCGCCCGCCGCCCGCCCGTACTTTCTTCAGGCGCTCGTCACCGTCGAGCTTGCCGCCGGTCGCATCGACGCAGCCTCGGCGGTGACTCGACGTCTCGAGGAGGATTCCGCGCAGGGATTCTCCCGTGCAGGCCAGGCTCACTATGCCCGAGCGCGCGTCATCGCTGTTTCCGGCGACTTTCGTGCAGCTGCCGCAGCGGCCAACCGAGCTGGTGAGTGCTTCGGCGCGGCAGAAATGCACGTGTGGGTGGCCCGTGCCCGGCTCGAGGCGGGCCGGGCTCTCGCACGGACCGGCGATATCGGATCAGCGATCGGGGAATTCGAACTGGCGCATAGCATTTTCCGGGACGCGGGAGCTGTACGGCTCGCCGGCCAGGCTGCGCAGGAGCTACGAATCCTCGGAAAGCGAGTACCGCGTAGGCTGGACATCAACGAGCCGAACGCTCCGGGCACGCTGACCGAACGTGAACGGGAAGTCGCCGATCGCGTGGTACAGGGATACACCAACCGCGAAATCGCCGCGGAGTTGTTCCTCAGCCCGAAGACCGTAGAGAAGCATCTCGCACGGGTTTTCGCGAAGCTGGGCGTCGCCTCTCGCGCTGGTGTGGCCACGGCGATCAACCGCCGTATCGAATACTGATCAGGCCGGCTCGCCGGTCCATCCGAGTTCGTCGCTTCTGGAGGTTGCCGGCGGGTGCCGGCCTGGACGCCTTATGGTCGGGGTCAGGGGCGATTGCCTCGGGACGGACTTTTCGGGTTTTCACGTGATCCACCGCTGCGCGCACCGCACCGCACCAGTTCGGGCATATGGTCGAACACTTGTCGGCGCCAGACCGGTGCATGCCCGGACCGGGACTTCTTTGCGTGACCCGATGGCTTGGTCACACGTCGCTGAGTGGGCTACAGCGCGAGCCGTCTGCAGTACCGGCACAGCAAATGCGCTCGCAGCAGCGACTGCGAGCGGTAGAAAGAAATGTTCCATGGTTCGCTCCTTCGGAACGCCTCTCGCATCGACAACAACACTGCTGCCGTGGATGCGATCGTCGTACGCCACAGGGGCAGACGGTCATGGGGGAAATGCCTACGCTTTGATGCCTCGTCGGAAATCGGGTCTTCGCGTCCGCAGGAGACGGATAATCTCGATGCGCATTGACGAATCGCTTGATGTATCGCCCGCCGGACGGGCACTACAGGAGGGTTGCGGAGTGCGTGCCCTGGCCTGACACCGGATCGGTGTAGGCAGTGCCTGGTAACTGCGTCAGCGGCGGTGTCGCACATCGCACTTCCGGATGCGTGGCGCGCATCGATCGAAACTCGAGCGCGCGGCGTCGCGGCGGCCCGCCTCACTTCCCGCATGGCATCCGTTGCCCGCAGCGAAATCGTGCGGCCGGGGTTCGCGACCCGTCTGACCTCAGCGGGGGCGCCACCAGTAGACGCATGAACTCCGTTGAGGAGTAACCGATTCCGCGCTCGGGCGCAGTATTGCACCTCGATGAGTTGATTACGTCGCGCAGCGATCCCAGGCCTTCATGGCGGTGTGGCGATTCAGCGCCGAACGGGTGAACACCCCGACGGGGTCAAATGCCATCGGCCTGTTCGCTGACAAATTACTCGCCTGCCCAGAGGTGGGAAGGTTCGCTTTGACCCGCTGAGTAGTCTGTGCGCAGCAGTTCGAGCTATTCGACTCCGGATCCTCGGCAACAGTTTCGAGCTGTCGAGCAGGAGCAAGTCATGTCTGTGCGAATACTCATAGGCGCGCGCTCACGCGTCGAGTGGTTCGACCTTTTCAGCGACACCGATGAATCGGGCACTGTGGTGTCCGCGACGGCGATATTGCGGAGTTGGGTTCGAAATTACCTCGAGCGGCCAAATGATGATTTGGGTCGTGACGGGCCGGTATGCCCCTTCGTCAAGCCGGCTGCCGGACATCACGCGTTGTGGTCTGCCATAGTGTCGGGGGACGCCGAATTGACCGTCGAACGGATGCAATCGGTGATCGACGACGCTTTCGACCTGTTTGTCGCCCACATGCGGTCAGCTGTCTCCGCGCCCCAGGCTGCTCTTCTCGTCGTGTTTCAGGATTTGACGGACAACCACCGGATCGACGCTGTGCATTCGCTGAGTAAAGACCGATTCGTGGCGGAGGGCATGATGCTCGGCCAGTTCTATCCGGGGTGCTCGCAACCGGGATTGTGGAATAGAGATTTCCGCCCACTGGACGCGCCGCTCCCCATGTTGGTAGTGCGCAACATGATGCCGTCGGACTACCCTTTTCTGCTGGGTAAAAGCGAGTGGTTGTTCGCCTACTTGTCGCGGTTCGGTCATGCGCTTCCCATCAGATTGCGCAGGTCCATGGCCGACTACCTGTTTCGCGCGGCGGGCGATACCGCCGATGCGATCACCGATCACCGCGTGCACGGCGTCGAGGACTCGACCGATTCGGGTCCTTTCGAGCAGACCAGCCGTATCGAAGGATTCGCTGGGCTACCACAAGGGGGCAAGTGACTGTGGATATCGTGAAATGGCTCGCGCGTGCGGCGAGTTCGGCGACCGAGTGGGAGGCCTCGTTCGGCGAATACCTGCCGCATCCGGCTGCCATCATCAGCGACGAGGAGTTCGGCAGGGTCTTCGACGAACTGTCCGAGCGGCTGCGTGGCAGCACCCCGTTCTTCCATCCGCGGTACGTAGGTCAGATGACGCGGGCGCCGCATCCGGCGGCAGTCGTCGGGTATGTCGCGGCGATGCTGCTCAACCAGAACAACCACGATCTCGCGGGCGGGCCGGCGACGACGGAGATGGAACACGAGGTCGTGCGGGATCTGGCGGCGATGTTCTCGTTGCCCGCGCACGTCGGGCATCTCACGAGCAGCGGGACCATCGCGAATTTGGAAGCACTGTTCATCGCCCGCCAGACGCACCCCGGCCGAGGAGTGGCATTCAGCGCCGACGCCCATTTTACTCATGAGCGAATGTGCGCTCTTCTCGGTTTGACCGCGTACTCGGTGCCGACAGACACACGTGGCGCGATGGATTTGACGGCGGTGGAGCCGCTTGTGCGGACCGGTTCGGTGGGGACGGTGGTCCTCACGGCCGGAACGACCGGGGTGGGCGCGATCGATCCGATCGCAGATGCGCTGTTCCTCAAGGAGCGTTACGGCGTTCGACTGCATGTGGACGCGGCATACGGCGGATTCTTCGCGCTGCTGTCCGATGACGACGACAAGGCACTCGAGTGGGATCCCGCGCCATGGCGGGCTATCCGTGGTTGCGATTCGATCGTCGTCGATCCACACAAGCATGGGTTGCAGCCATACGGCTGCGGAGCGGTGTTGTTCGCCGATCCGGCGGTGGCACGGCACTATCGGCATGACTCGCCCTACACCCGAATGTTCTCAGGTGCGCCCGCGCATCTCGGCGAGATTACTCTGGAATGCTCCAGAGCCGGCGCTTCCGCCGCGGCTCTCTGGACTACCCTGCGGCTGCTTCCGCTGCGCCGCGATGGCCTGGGAACGGTCCTGGCGTCAACGCGCCGTGCCGCTCTCCGCTTCGCGCGACGAATCGAGGAATCGTCGGAGCTGAGTCTCTACCAGCAACCCGCCTTGGATGTGGTTACCTATCTTCCCAGTGCTGGGCGCACTGTGTCGGAAGTGGATGCGGTTTCGGGCCGGATGCTCACCGATGGTATGTCTGCCGATCCGACGGACGCCATATTCCTCAGTACACTTCGGGTGGATGCGGCCGGGTTCGGCGGCCGCGGTCACCTTCTCGACATCGATGCTCCAAGCGGACGCATTCTGCGTAGCGCACTGATGAAGCCGGAACAAGAACTGTGCGCGGACGACTTGGTCGCGCGTATCGAAGCGCTGGCGGCGCCCGTCGCCCGGGCAGACGGACGAGAGCCGCGATGACCGCCACGCACAAGGGTCCGGTCGCCATCGTCACCGGAGGCAGACAGGGCATCGGGCAGGCGGTGACCGATCGCCTCACACGCGACGGAGTGACCGTGGAAGTATTCGACATCGGGTGCGCGGCCACTGTCGACGTCGCCGATCCGAAAGACGTCGCCGCTGCGGTGTCAGGTGTTGTCCGGCGTTACGGACGCATCGATATCTTGGTGAACAACGCAGGGATCTTCCCGCACGTCGCTTTCGATGAACTCGACTTCGCGGCCTGGCGGCGGGTACTGACGACGAATCTCGACTCGGTCTTCCTCTGCAGTAAGGCTGTCTACCCACTGATGAAGCAGCGCCGGTACGGGCGGATCGTCAATGTGTCGTCGGCGGCATTCTTCGTCGGCGATTTCGACATGACGCACTATACCGCCTCGAAAGGCGGCATAATCGGGTTCACTCGGTCGCTCGCGAAAGGTGCGGGTAGGCATGGGATCACCGTCAATTCGGTGGCTCCCGGGTTCATCGAGACTCCGGGAGTTCTGGCGTCGCCCGAAGAACTGGCGCTGTTCGACGACATCGTGTCCGAACAATCCATTCCGCGTCGAGGCAGACCGGAAGACATTGCCGCGTGCGTGAGCTATCTGGCAAGTCCGGAGGCATCTTTCATCACCGGTCAACTCATCAATATCGACGGCGGGCACCGATTCGTATAGCACCCAGCCGTCTACGCGTGAACACGGAGATCTGCAATGGAGTCTTATGATGTCATCGTCATCGGGGCGGGACACAACGGCCTGACCTGTGCGGCATACCTCGCCAAGGCTGGTAAGAAAGTGCTGGTACTGGAGGCCCGTGGAGTCGTAGGAGGAGGTTGTGCCACCGAAGAAGTGGCAGCACCAGGATTTCGGCACAATTTCCACTCGAACTTTCACGGCATCATCCACATGGGTCCGGTGTATCAGGATTTGGAACTGCACCGCCGCGGCGCCCGGTACATCTGGCCGGACAATCAGTTCGCGCATGTCTTTCCGGACGGGAACGGACTGGTACTGTCGCGGGATCTCGACACGACAGTGCGAAATATCGCCCGGTACTCCAAGCGGGACGCAGAGACCTTCCACGACCTGATGCGGGTCTACCGTCACGTGCTGGAAACCCGGCTGATTCCCGGCATGTTCTCCATTCCTGGCTCGCCCGCGAAGGAACTGGGCGACATCGAAGCCGCGGGCGGTGTCGATCTGGTCCGCCAGTTCCTCACGACCCCCAACCACCTCGCTCGGGACTTGTTCGAGTCGCCCGAGGTGCAGACCTTTGTGGGTTTCTGGGTCGCGCAACTGGCGGGCACCGGTGACGTCTTCGGTCTGGGCGCCAACTATCCGCTCATGCTCGCCGGCTCGCTCGAACCATACGGATGGGCCATCTGCGAAGGCGGCTCCAACAATCTCGCGCAAGCCATGGCACGTTTCGTCCTGGAACACGGCGGAGAAATCAGACTCGATTCTCCTGTTCGGCAGATCGAGGTGCATGACCATCGGGTCATCGGGATCGTGCTGGACGACGCGACGCGAATTCCTGTCGACGGCATCGCGGTGTCCAACCTCGATCCGAAGCACACCTTCCTCGATCTGGTCGGCGAAGCCGACCTGCCCACCGAATTCCGCCCCGCGGTCGAACGCTGGCGCTACGATCGGATGTCGATGTTCTGCCTCTACCTCGCGTTGCGAGAGCCGGTTCGGTGGAAGGCCGCAGCGAAGGTCCCCGAGGTGCAGGCATCCTTCGCAGTCTCGCTCTGCGAATCATTGGACATCCTGGACGACAACGCATCGGACTGTCGTTTGGGTGTCGCGCCGCGAACTCCGGGGCTGTTCACCGTGCATCCCTCGCTCTTCGATCCCAGTCTCGCCCCCGGCGGCGGGGAAGCGGCCTTCTGCGAACAAATCGCACCGTACGAACTGCGCGACGGCGGATCGGCCGCATGGGACGACCTCAAGGCCGACTACACGGAGTTCGTTCTGGAACGTTGGCGGCCGTACCTGGAAAGCGGGCTCGAGCCCGAAGCTATTGTCGGCCGTTACATATCGAGTCCGATCGACATCGAGCGGGTGATGCCCAGCATGCGCCACGGCGACTGGAACCACGGCGAGATGACCCAGGACCAGTTAGGTGTCTTCCGACCCTTCCACGAGTACCCGCCTTACCGGACCGCTTTCGACAATCTCTACCTGTGTGGCGCCTCGACCCATCCCGGGGGCTCTATCGGCGGTGCAAGCGGCTATAACGCCGCAGGCGCCATCGCAGATGACCTTGGCATCCAACGTTGGTGGGAACGCAACGCGCAGTAGACAGTGCGGAACTTTCGGCCGCAGGCGTCATTCGGGGTCGTAGCGATTTCCCCATATCGAACGAGCCGCCCGTGTGGCGAAATCTCAATAAACGTGCAGCTACGAATCGAACGGGTCCGGCCATCCTGGCTGCTATGCGGAGGTGTTCGCAAACATGGTCTCGGAGCCGCCCCGTGTCGACTACGGCCGACAGTTCGGTCACAATCGGTGACCCGATCCGGCTGTGATGCCGCTGGCGTCTGTCGCCGGAGGCTGGTCTGCCATGCCGCCAGCGACGGCGTGCGCGGCGGTTACAGCGATGTTCAGCTCTCTGGATAGAGATCGGAAAGCGTGGGCTGCGGCTAGGTTCTGTGTCGAACTGAGGTGAGGTGGGCCGAGTGGTCTGTTCTCAGTGCGTGTGTGTACAAACTGATCTAGTGCCGCGCCCGGGAGCCTTTGCCCTGTTGTCACCGACACGCCGACAGGTTGCGGTGTGTCGGTCAGGGCATCGGTCAGTCTGGTCGGGTGG
>NZ_JBEZDE010000059.1:0-26092 GCF_040648115.1 Nocardia sp. NPDC049190 | reverse complement strand
CATCGCGCTACGCGCCCTCTTCGAGCGATACCCGGATCTGCGCCTGGACGGCCCGCCGATCCCGCACCACCTGCGGAACCTGCACGCCTACCGCTGCATGCCCGCCACGCTGGTTGCCGACTAGCCGCAACAGCGTGGTCGAACTCGACGGATATCCGCAGTGAGCCGGTTCGGCACGCCGCCTCGCTGGGCTCGGGCCGTCGATTCTCCGGGTTTCGGCGCGGCAGCTGCGTGGCGAAATCGGATGACGAGGGCCGTCGGCAACGGATGCTTGTCCGAGGGGTGTCGGGCAGTGGCGGCACTACCGAATCGAGCGGCGGTGTGGTGAGCAAGTCGGATCGCGTTACCACCAGGGGGTGGGGCGGTGGCGTTGCCACTCGAGTTCGGATTCGAGTTGGGCGGCTACGGCGATCAAAAGTGATTCGGAATCGGCCGCGCCCATCAGCTGGGCGCCTACGGGTAGACCGGAGTCGGTGAAGCCCGCGGGTACGTTGACGCTCGGCCAGCCGAGTACGTTCCACGGCCAGGTGTAGGGACACGCCGCGGTGATCAGGTTGTTGGTGGCCATCGCGCCGATGCCGTCGATCGCCTCGGCGACGGGCGGTGGTGTCGCGGTGGTCGGCGCGAGGATCAGATCGTAGTCCCGGAAAAAGTGTCCGATCCGCTTGTGCAGCAAGGGTTCCGCGCGCCGCGCCGCGGCGAGCGCGGGGCCGCGGAGCGCACGGCCGAACCGAATGTTGGCGGTGGTTCTCGGGTCTACCTCGGCGCCGGGTATTCGGTCGTACACCCGACCGAGGCCGACCATCGAGCGCGGCAGGAAGCAAGCGCCGATCAGGATGCCGTAATGCAGGTCGGCCACCGTCACCGAATGCCCGAGTGTGCGCAGCGTGGCGGCGGTGTGCCGCACCGCTCGCTCGACCTCCGGGTCCAGTGCGGTCCTGGTGGCCGTGAACGGGATGCGCAGCGACAGCGCGATCCGCAGCCGCCCAGGATCGCGGCCGACGGCGTCCGAGGCGGTGATCGGCGCGGGCGTGTGCCGGTCACCGGCGTGTGGCCCGGCGGCGGAGTCCAGCAGCAGCGCCGCGTCCGCGACGGTGCGCGCCAACGGCCCGTGCACGGTGAGCCCGTAGAACGCCTCGGCCTCCGGCCAGGTGGAAATCCGGCCACGCTGAGGCTTGATGCCGACCAGGTTCGTCCACGCCCGGCCGGGATCCGAATGGACCCGGCCCCGTCGGAACCGAGTGCTGCGGGTACCAATCCGGCGGCGACGGCTGCCGACGAGCCGCCGGACGAACCGCCCGGCGTCCTGGTGTGGTCCCACGGGTTGCGGGTATGGCCGAACGATGTGGCGCTGGTGAACGGCCACTGCCCGAGTTCGTAGGTGTTGGTCTTGCCGACGATCACCGCGCCCGCCGCGCGCAGCCGCCGAACCGATTCGGCGTCTGCGGTTTTCGGCGCGAAGGTGCCGCCGCAGCCGAACGCGGTCTGCTCGTCGGCGATATCGGTGTCGTCCTTCACCGCGATGGGCACGCCGAGCAGCGGGAGCCGTTCACCCGAGGCCACACGCCGGTCGGCGTCGACCGCTTCGGCCAGTGCCCGCTCGCGGCGCACGACCCGAAAAGCGTTGAGCGTGGGCTGCGCCGCCTCGATCCGGTCGAGGGCGCCGGCCACGGCCGCGGTCGAGGTGATCGCCCCCCGCGCTATGGCGGCCGCCAGTTCGGCCACACCGAGTTCTCGCGTGTCGGGCGGAAGCCGGGCCGGATCGGACAGCGTCATATGCGCTCCATCTCATCGCGCTTCGGTAGAACCCGCTTCGCTGAAAACCTAGCGCTCACTTGGTCATGTGTCCATGTCGACGGGGGGGAGTCCTTCTGGATCTAGACATACATACCGTATGTATGTAACAGTGGTGCGGAATCGCAACGACCAGGAGGTACCCATGGCAACCAGCGCAGCACTCGGTCCCGCCCGTGAGGTGGACTTGCCCGGCGGTCGGATCCGGTATCACGAGACCGGGTCGGGTGCTCCGGTCGTCTTCGTGCACGGCCTGCTCGTCAACGCCGACCTGTGGCGCAAGGTGGTACCCGCGGTGGCCGCCGCGGGCTACCGGTGTCTGGCACCGGACCTGCCGCTCGGCGCGCACCAGATCCCGGTCCCGAACGCGGACCTGACCCCGGTCAGCGTCGCCGACCTGATCGCCGCGTTCCTCCAGCGGCTCGACCTCACCGACGTGACCCTGGTCGCCAATGACACCGGTGGCGCGATCACCCAAGTCCTGCTGACCCGGGACCGGTCCAGGATCGGCCGTGTCGTGCTCGCCTCGGTCGACAGCTACGAGGGCTTCTTTCCACGGCCGTTCTCGGTGCTGCCGCCGTTGGCGAAGATCCCCGGGTCGATCCGTCTGTTGACCGACACAATGCGTATCCGGGCGCTGCACCGCCTCCCGTTGGCCTTCGGCTGGGTTGCCAAACGGCCGGTGCCACCCGAGATCATCGACTCGTATCTCCTGCCGAGCCGAAACTCCGCCGCGATCCGAAAAGACCTGCGCCGCTTCTTGGCTTCCGTACACCCCCGCTACACGCTGGATGCCGCGAAGCGCTTCGGCGAGATCGACCTCCCTGTGCTGCTGGCCTGGGCCCGCGACGACCGCGTGTTCCCGGTCTCGTTCGCCGAGCGTCTGGCCCGCGACCTGCCGAACGCCACCGTGCGGCTGATCGATGACTCCTACACCTTCCTTCCGGAAGATCAACCCGAGTTGCTCACCGAATCGATCCTGGAGTTCACTCGGCTGCATGCCACGCCGTAGCCAGGAAGACCGCTCCCGCGCCACCAGGGCTGCGCTCGAACAGGCCGGACGCCGCTTGTTCACCGAGCGCGGCTTCGCGGCGACCTCGGCCGAAGAATTGGTCACCGCGGCCGGGGTCACCCGCGGCGCGCTGCACCACCACTACGGCGACAAACGTGGACTGTTTCGCGTCGTGCTCGAGCAGATCGAGGTCGAGGCCACCGCGGAGATCGAAAAGGCGATCGCCTCGGTGGATTCCGACGACGTGATGGTCGGAATGTCCGTCGGACTCGGTGTCTTCCTGGAGATCTGCCAGCGGCCGGCGATGCTGCGGATCGGGCTCACCGACGCACCCGCCGTGCTCGGCTGGCAGGCGTGGCGGGAGTTCGAAACGGCCCACGGCCTCGGCCTGATCACCACCCAGCTCGAGCGCGCCCGAGCCGCCGGGCTGATCGCCGACGCTCCGGTCCCGGTGCTCGCCCAACTCGTCATCAGCCTGATCAGCGAGGCCGCCTTGATCGTCGCGCACGCCACCGACCCGGACACCACCCGTGCGCAGACTCAGCAGTCGGTGCTGCTGTTGATTTCCGGACTCCTGCGTACCGCCGACTGAAGCAGCGCGATTGCGGTCGCGACCGGTCGAGAACCGCCGGCATCGCCTCGTCGCCTGGCGCGACAAAAGCGGGGCGACGGGCGGGCACGGGTGGTACGCCGCGGCGGGTGGCCGCGTCTGCTCGGGGCGGTCGGACGCGCGTGGGAGGATGGCGACGTGCGTTTGTATCGGGATGAGGCTGTGGTGGTGCGCCAGCACAAGCTCGGCGAGGCGGATCGTATCGTCACGCTGCTCACCCGGCAGTACGGTCTGGTGCGGGCGGTCGCCAAGGGTGTGCGGCGAACCAAATCGAGGTTCGGGGCTCGGCTGGAGCCATTCTCCTATATCGACGTGCAACTTCATCCGGGGCGCACGCTCGACACCGTCACCCAGGTGCACACGATGGAGGCATTCGCGGCCGACATCATCGACGACTATGGGCGGTACACCACCGCGTGTGCCGTGCTGGAAACCGCCGAGCGGCTGGCAGGTGAGGAACGCGCTCCCGCGCCCCGGTTGCACGCACTGACCGCGAGCGCGTTGCGCGCCATCGCGGCCAAGCAACGCCCGCACGAGATGATTCTGGACGCGTTCCTGCTGCGCGCCATGGGGTTCGCGGGGTGGGCGCCCGCGCTGGACGAATGCGCCAAGTGCGCGACACCTGGTCCACATCGAGCCTTTCACGTCGCAGCCGGTGGCGCGGTGTGTGTGCACTGCCGCCCGCCGGGCGCGGTGACGCCTTCCCCCGGTGTGCTCGATGTGCTGATCGCCCTGCGGCGCGGCGAGTGGGCGTGCGTCGAGACGGTGCCGGATACGGTGCGCAGACAAGCGAGTGGCCTGGTCGCGGCACATCTGCAGTGGCATCTGGAGCGTCAGTTGCGTACGCTGCCGCTGATCGAGCGGTCGGCTGCGGTTACTCCACGAATTGAAGCTCTACCTGGGGCAGCTCGACCATGACACGGGCGCACACCGCGCGGTGCCAGGTGGCTGGGTAGCGGGTGTCCGGCTCGTGTTTGCAGTAGTCGTCGTTGGTTCGGTAGGTGTGCAGGCGCGCAGAGATCTCACCCGCGTCGATGGCCTCTATCATGGCCTCCACCACTTGCTCGGTCTCTTCGGCGATCGAGGCGAGCTCGCGTGCCGCGGCGTCGGGAATCTGGAAGGCGCCCTTCTCCCACCGCTCGACCGTGCGCTCGGCGACCTCGAAGAGTCGTGCGCACCAGGGAACCGGGAGCCCGAGTAATTCGCGAGTGGCGCGGAAACCGGCTGCAGTCCCGGTGCCTGGTAAGTCGGTCACGTGCGAGAATCCCCTCCCCAGCGTCACAGTAAGGGAAAGAATAGGTCACTGTTGCCGACGCCGAACCCGGAATTCATCAGGAAGCACTCGGCTCTACAGCGTGCTGCGGCGATCAGGCAGGATGGAGGCCGTGATCCTCCGCCGAGACTCTTCCACCGCGACCAGGCCGAGCACCGCAGGCGACGTCCGTCCGCCTACGCCGCATCCGTCGGGAGCTCGGCCGCCGCAGGTGCCGCCGGAGCTGGTGCCCAACCATGTCGCGCTGGTGATGGACGGCAACGGGCGTTGGGCCCAGGAGCGCGGGCTGCCGCGCACTGCCGGACACGAACGTGGCGAGGCGGTGCTGATGGACACGGTCGAGGGCTGCATCGAGATCGGGGTGAAGTGGTTGTCGGCCTACGCCTTCTCCACGGAGAACTGGCGCCGCAGCCCCGAAGAGGTGCGCTTCCTCATGGGCTTCAACCGCGACGTGATCCGTCGCCGCCGAGACGAGATGCACGAGATGGGCGTGCGGGTGCGCTGGGCCGGACGCCGACCGCGCCTGTGGCGCAGCGTGATCAATGAACTGGAGACCGCCGAGCAACTCACCAAGAACAACACGGTGATGACCCTGACCATGTGCGTCAACTACGGCGGTCGCGCCGAAATCGCAGATGCGGCAAGGGAGATCGCGCGCCGGGTAGCGGCGGGCGAGATCGATCCGGAGCGAGTCACCGAAGCGACGGTGGCGAAGTATCTGGACGAGCCGGACATGCCCGACGTGGATCTGTTCCTGCGCCCTTCCGGCGAGTTCCGCAGTTCCAACTTCCTCATCTGGCAGTCGGCGTACGCCGAATACGTCTACCAGGACACGCTTTTCCCCGATTTCGACCGGCGCAACCTGTGGGAGGCATGTCTCCAGTACGCTTCGCGTGACCGCCGTTTCGGCGGCACCAAGTGAACGGTGGCACGGACATGGACGCAGCGGTGACCCCGGACCGAGAGCTACAGGCGCGGGCCGGAGCCTGTCTGTCGCACTATGACATCGATGTCCGAGTCGAATCCGATGGGTCCCTCGGGTTCCAATACGACGGGGCGCTGTGCTCGCTACGCGCGGTGAATCTCGCACCCGGCTTGGACGTGCTGACCCTCACCTGCGTGCTGGCCTGGGATCGCCCGCTCGAGCCGCAGCTGCACAAGCGGGTCGCCGAGCGCAACAATGCCCTGCAGTTCGGCTCGCTCACTGTGATCGGGCACGGCAAACTCGCCGACGTCATCCTCCGGTACACCTTCCCGGCGGCGGGGCTGGAGGACCAGGCGCTGACCACGATGCTCCTGCTCGTACTGTCCAACGCAGGCCGGGCAAGGCACGGTTTGCTGCCCTGACGGCACGCCAGCCGTCCGGTGAGCCACGGAGCGAGGTCGAAGCATTCGACCTGCCCCGTGGCGTCGCAAGGATCTGTTCGGCTCAGCCGACTTCGCTGGTGGTGGACTCGGTCTCTCCGTAGGGGAGCAACGTCCGAACCCCGCGTGCCAGCATCTCGGGGGTGGTGTCGCCGAGGAGGAGGTGCTGGAGGATGAAGCCGGGCAGCAGCCCGATGATCGCCTTGGCCACGGCATCGGTGTCGGCGTCCTCCGGTAGCCACCCCAGGGCTCGCATGCGCTCGGCGTAGGTCACCCACAACGCGCGCATCGCGGAAACCGTCTCCCGGACCACCGCACCCGCCTCGGGTCGGACCAGGGCGAGCGCCCAAGCTTGCGGCGCCAGCCGAACCGGGCCATCCGGGCCACTGTGCCGCACGACCTCCTCGGCGATCGTGGTGATCAGGTCGGCGGGCGTCGGCAACTGATCGCGATGGATCGCCTCGCTCATCACCGTGCGCAGTCGCACGGTCGTCTGGGCGGCCAACGCGGTGATCAGTTCGTCCTTGCTCTTGAAGTATCGATAGACCGCGCCGGCCGACAGCCCGGATTCCGCGAACACGTCCTGCATCGAGGTCTCGAAGAAGCCCTTGCGCGCGAAGCACAGCCGCGCGGCATCCAGGATCTGCTGCCTGCGGCGTTCCAGGTGTTCGGCACTGACTCGGGGCATGGTCCCAAAGTAAAACGAATATCCGTTCTTGACAACCTGGTGGCCGCGTGCCACGGTGAAGTCATCGAAAAGGAACGTTCATTCGTTTTAGGGGAGAAGGCCATGAACACCATCCCGCGGACGCTCGCCCTCGGCCTCGGCGCCGCCCTGCTCCAAGCGCTGATGCTGATCGCCTTCGCCTGGCCCGCCGCCAATATCGCACCGCGCGACCTCCCGCTGGCCGTCACCGGCCCGAAAGCGGGGCTGGTCGCCGACCTGCTCACCGCGCGCAGTCCGGGCGCTTTCCAGCTCTCCACGCCGGCCGACGAGGCCTCCGCTCGCGCCGCGATCGCGGACCGGGAGGTCTACGGCGCGATCGTCACCGGCGAAGGGCCGCCGCGTCTGCTGGTCGCCTCCGGCGCGAGTCCGGCTGTCGCGCAACAGCTCACCCAGATCGGGCAGCAGCTCTCCGGCGCTCCGGCCGCCCGGGTGGAGGATGTGGTGGCCGCCGACTCGGACGATCCGCGCGGAACCGCGTTCGGCGCCATGGTGCTGCCGCTGGTGATGTCCGGTATCGCGGCGGGCGTGCTGCTCGCGCTGTTCATCCCGGCGATCGGTGGCAAGGTGCTGGGACTGGTGACCTTCGGCCTCGCGGGCGGTCTGCTGAGCATGGCGATCATTCAGGGCTGGATGGCGGTGGTGCCCGGCTCCTATCCGGTACTCGCCGCGGTGGCCGGGCTGGTCTCGTTCGCGGTGGCGGGCGCGGTCGTCGGGCTCGCCACCGTCATCGGCCGCGCGGGTATCGGTATCGCCGCACTCATCCTGCTACTGGTCGGCAACCCGTTCTCGGCGGCGACCTCGGCGCCGGAACTCTTGCCGCAGCCGTGGGGGGCCATCGGCCAGTTGCTGCCGCCGGGCGCGGCTGCCTCGTTGTTGCGCTCGGTCGCGTTCTTCGACGGCGCCGCTGCCGCCGGACCGCTCGTGGTGTTGCTGGTCTGGGCCGCTGCCGCGCTCGTGCTGCTCGGTGTCGGCGCGCTGCGCGCTCGAACCGCCGAGGCGCAGTTACCGACACGGGAGCCGATTCCGGTGGGCTGAGTCCGTCACCGGGGCTGAGGTCGGTCGGTGGGGCAACGGGACGGTCTTCCTCGTCGGGGCGGCTTTCTGTCGGCACGAAATCGATACGGAAGGCGACCGCAACCCGCGTCTGCGAACGACCCGGCCATGGCGTGCCGGGTCGTTCGCGCGCCACGATGACGCGCCGCCTCCGAGAACGGGCTGTCGCCGCCTTGCGATCGGACCGTACGGCGCGGACGGCTCCGCGTCGTCCAGCCTGGCGCGGTCGTGCGACACGGGACTCGAGCTCGGCCTGGTCGGCGCTCCTCGTTGTCTCGGCGCCGGTCGACCGAACCGCTCGGGAGACCCGCCGATCAGCCGTTCCGTTGTATCGCCGGCACGCACGACGTGCAGGTGCCGAACACCTCCAGGGTGTGGCTGATGTCGGTGAAGCCGTGCTCGCTCGCGATCGCCGCGGCCCATGCCTCGACCGTCGGACCCTCCACCTCGACGGTGCGACCGCAGTGCCGGCAGACCAGGTGGTGATGGTGGCCGGTCGAGCACTGCCGGTAGACGGATTCACCGGAGTCGGTGCGCAGCACGTCCACCAGGCCGGCGTCGGCCAGCGACTGTAGGGTCCGGTAGACGGTGGTGAGGCCGATGCCTTCGCCACGTTTGCGCAGTTCGTCGTGCAGCTCCTGGGCCGAGCGGAACTCGTCGATATCACCGAGCAGGGCGGCGATGGCGCTGCGCTGTCTGGTGCTGCGGATGCCGACCGGTTTCTGCGGAGCGGCCGTGTTGTCTGGCACGAATCACCCTTCCTCGGCGTGTGCGACGGCGTCGACGACAATGTGCGCCAGGTGGTCGTCGACGAGTTCGTAGAGGACTTCGCGACCCGACCGCTCGCCGTGCACGACGCCGGCGGCTTTGAGGATACGCAGATGTTGGCTGACCAGTGGCTGGGTGACGCCGAGCGCGTCGACCAATTCGTGTACGCAGCGCGGCGACTCGCGCAACTGCAGCACGATCGCGATCCGGACCGGAGCGGCCAGCGCGCGTAACAGCTCACCCGCGTCTTCCAGCACGGTTCGCGCGGGAACCGGCGCGGGGGCGGGGGACCGGTACGGGTTGTGCGGTGGCGCAGCGGCGGTCTCGGCGGTCATGTCACCAACTCCTTAATGGAAAGCATTACCATTTTGCATATGCATAGGTGCGCATGTCAAATGGCCACGCCGAGGCGTGCGATTAAGACCTGCCTGGGGAGTGCCGATAGGCTGGGCATCATCGCAGTGTTGCGCCAACACAATAGTGTCGTTTCGACACGACAATCCGACTCGTAGTGGATGGAGAATTCTCGAGTGGCACCCAAGTCGAAGGTGGACACCGTTGCCAACCTCGCCAAGCGCCGGGGTCTGGTGTACCCGAGCGGTGAGATCTACGGAGGCACCAAGTCGGCATGGGACTACGGTCCGCTGGGTGTCGAACTCAAGGAGAACATCAAGAAGCAATGGTGGCGCGCGATGGTCACCAGCCGCGACGATATCGTCGGCCTCGACTCGTCGGTGATCCTGCCGCGCCAGGTGTGGGTGGCCTCCGGCCACGTCGGCGTGTTCAACGATCCGCTGGTCGAATGCCTGAACTGCCACCACCGCTTCCGGCAGGACCACCTGCAGGAGGCGTACGCGCTGAAGAACAAGATCGACGACCCGGACACGGTCTCGATGGAGCTGCTGGCCTGCCCGAACTGCGGCACCGTCGGCCGCTGGACCGAGCCGCGCGACTTCAACATGATGCTCAAGACCTACCTCGGGCCGATCGAATCCGAGGAGGGCTTGCACTACCTGCGCCCGGAAACCGCCCAGGGCATCTTCGTGAACTTCGCGAACGTGATGACCACCGCCCGTAAGAAGCCGCCGTTCGGTATCGCGCAGATCGGCAAGAGCTTCCGCAACGAGATCACCCCGGGCAACTTCATCTTCCGCACCCGTGAGTTCGAGCAGATGGAGATGGAGTTCTTCGTCAAACCGGGCGAGGACGAGCAGTGGCACAAGTACTGGATCGAGACCCGGTTCTCCTGGTACACCGACCTCGGCATCACCCCCGAGAACCTGCGTTTGTTCGTGCACCCGAAGGACAAGCTCTCGCACTACTCGGCCGGCACCACCGACATCGAGTACCGCTTCGGCTTCCAGGGCAACGAGTGGGGTGAGCTGGAGGGCGTCGCCAACCGCACCGATTTCGACCTCAAGACGCACTCCGAGCACTCCGGCACCGAACTGAGCTTCTTCGACCAGACCACCAACGAGCGCTACATCCCGTATGTCATCGAACCGGCAGCGGGTCTGACTCGTTCGTTGATGGCCTTTCTGGTCGACGCGTACGCCGAGGACGAAGCGCCGAACGCCAAGGGCGGTGTGGACACCCGCACCGTGCTGCGCCTGGATCGCCGGCTCGCCCCGGTGAAGGCGGCGGTGCTTCCGCTCTCCCGCAACGCCGATCTGACGCCGAAGGCGAAAGACCTTGCCGCGCAACTGCGCAGGAACTGGAACGTCGAATTCGACGACGCGGGCGCGATCGGCCGTCGCTACCGACGCCAGGACGAGATCGGCACCCCGTTCTGCATCACCGTCGACTTCGAGACGCTCGAGGATCAGGCGGTGACCATCCGCGAACGCGACTCGATGACCCAGGAGCGCATCGCACTGGACAAGGTCGAGGGGTACCTGGCGCAGCACCTGATCGGCGCCTGACCGACCGGACAACGCTCCGCAGCCGGATAAACCGGTTCACTCGGTCGCCGCGACACTCTCGATGGGAGAGGTCGCGGCGACCGTGGCTTTGTCGCCGAGACGTGGAGTGTTCTTGCTCGGTCAAGCACCGTTCTTGCGCGCCGAGATACCGATCGTGGTCGGAATGAGCAGCGCGAGTCCCCACGGCACCGCCACCCAGAACGGCCAGAAGTAGCCGGCGCCGGTCGCGAGATAGATGGCGACGCACAACACGTTGACGAAGACCCAGGGAGTCCACATGATCGTCACCCAGTGCGGAACGAGCCCGCCAGCACGCGCCGGTCGCGAATCCCGTTGCGCGGGAAGGTCGGACAGCAGCGGCGTCAGCTCGCCATAGGTCTTGGCGGCGTACACCTGTCGCACCCGATCGTCGAATTCGTCCAGCGACAGCCGACCTTCGTTCATCGCGTGACGCAGTTGGTCGACCATCTTCTCCCGATCGGCGTCGGACGCCCGCACGTGTTCCTCGCCCACGGTGCCAGCGGAGGTCCAGCAGGTCCGTCGCGCGCTCCGAACGGTCAGTGGCAGTGCGATTCAGCGGCGCCGTAGCTGTCGTGGTGGACGGCTTCGCCGATGTGCTGCTGCCTGCCGAGCGGAGTGAGGTCGAGGTAGTGGTGTGTGCCGATCAGGATGTCGCCGCCGCGGCCATAGCAGGAGTAGGTGTGGAACACCGTGTCGTCGTCATCCCGCCAGAAAACGCTGGTGCCGGGCTGCTCGCCGTCGCTGTGCCAGGTGAGACCCGCGGCCTCCAGTTCGGCTTTGGTGCGGTAGTTGTACTCCACCGGGGCGATGGCTTCGTCCAGGGTGGCGTGGAAGTCGTAGTTGAAGTCGCTGCCGAACGACGAGTACATCGGGAAGGTCCAGCCCATCCGTTCGCGGTATCGGTCCAGGGTTTCCCACGGTCCACGGGACACGGCCGCGAACGTGGTGTCCTGCGCGTGCAGATGGGCGAGATGACCGATGTTGTCGAGCAGCAGCGCGCAGCTCGGGCAGCCCGCGTCCAGATCCCAACGCCACATCATGTGGTAGACGATCAGCTGACGGCGGCCGTCGAACAGGTCGGCGAGGGTGGCCTTGCCCGTGCGGCCTTCGAAAACGTAGTCCTTGTCGACCAAAACCATCGGCAGGGCACGGCGCCGCTCGGTCAGCTCGTCCATCCGATGGGTCATCGCCTTTTCCTCGGCGAGCAGTCGCGTGCGCGCGGTCAGCCAGTCTTCGCGTGATGCCACGGCTGGACGATTCATGGGCTGCCTTCCTGATGTGACGTCCGGGGGACAGTGCTTTGTAGAGGTAGACCGGATTCGCCGGGGCAAACTCACCGGTTGCCGGACCACGAACTCGTTCAGAGGCCTGGACGTGCGCTGCCGGGGCGCGGTGCGGTCGGTCGGGGGCGGGACCAGCACGGTGGTGGCGGGCGAAAACCGACAGGTTTCGGTCGGTGGCGGGTGGAAATATCCGGTCTGACGGCGCCGCTGGCGCTCGACATGCCGTAGATCACCCCGAGGTGAGGAGCTACGTATGGCGACAGCAGTGATGTTCGACCGCTACGGCGGGATCGACGAGTTGAAGGTCGTCGAGGTGCCGACGCCGAAGGCGGGTCCGGGGCAGGTGCTCGTCGAGGTCGTCGCGGCGGGGATCAATCCGGGTGAGGCGTTGATTCGCAGCGGTATGCTGCACGATCGCTGGCCGACGACGTTCCCGTCCGGAGAGGGGAGCGATTTCGCGGGCCGAATCGCGGCGGTCGGCGACGGGGTCGGCGGAGTGCGGGTCGGTGACGAGGTGCTCGGCTACACCGAAGGCCGGACCAGCCATGCCACCCACGTGCTGGTGCCCGCCGATCAGGTGACGCCCAAGCCGGCCGGTCTGGACTGGGATGTCGCCGGGGCGTTGTATGTCGTGGGCACGACGGCTTTCGCGGCTGTGCGCGCCGTTGGCGCCGAGGAAGGCGATACCGTCGCGGTGTCCGGCGCGGCCGGCGGAGTCGGTTCGATCACTGTGCAGCTGCTGCGCGCCAGGGGCGCGGAGGTCATCGGCATCGCCGGCGAGGCCAACCACGAGTGGCTGCGCTCGGTAGGCGTGATCCCGGTCGCCTACGGCGACAACTTGATCGACGCGTTGCGTGCCGCGGCCCCGGGCGGTCTGGACGCGTTTATCGACACCTTCGGCGGCGATTACGTGGACATCGCCATGGAACTCGGCGTCCCGGTAGAGCGCATCGACACCATCATCAACTTCGACGCTGTGCAGAAGTACGGCGTCAAAGGTGAAGGGAATGCGGAGGCGGCCACCATCGACGTCCTCGCCGAACTCGCCGACCAAGCCGCCGCGGGCGCCATCCAGGTGCCGATCGCCGCGGTCTATCCGCTCGACCGGGTGCAGGACGCGTATCGCGAACTCGAGCGCCACCACACCCGGGGCAAGATCGTGCTGCATCCCTGAACACACGGGTCACCGGCCTGACCCGGTGGCCGGAGCCCGGTGCGTCCGGCGCGCCGGGCTCGCACCGACCGGGTGGCGCCCGGCAAGCGACTCAGTGCGGAACGTCCCAGAATGCGAGTTCGTGCCGCATCCCTTCCCGGAACAGTTGTTCCGCCCGCGCCGAATCGGCGCCCGCCTCATCGATCATCTGCGCGCAGCGGCGGGTGAGTTCGGCGAAGCCGGGATCGGCGTAGGTCTCCACCCAGCGGCGGTAGCGCGGGTCCGCGGGCGGATTCCGGACGAGCTGTGCGCCGAGTGTCGAATATCCCCACATGCACGGATAGAGCGCGGCAAGGCCCTCGCTGTAAGAAGCGGCCGAGTCGAGGAGGAACGTCGTATACGCGGCGCACGGCGCGCCTTTCCGCGCGCCGTCGAGGTCGGCGCCGAACTCGGCGGCCAGCGAGCGGTGCAGCGCGAGCTCGTCGTGGTAGGTGGCGTGCGCCAGGTCGACCAGGTCGCCGAGGTGGTCCGCGGGCGCCTGCCAGGCGAGGCGGGCGAATACCCGGACGTAGTCCAGCAGGAACAGATAGTCCTGCTCCAGCCAGGATCGGAAGACCGGTTCGGGCAGGGTGCCGTCAGCGATGCCCGCCACGGTGGGATGGGTGAGCTGTTCCTCGACCAGGGGCCGGCCGATCTCCTCCAGGTGTGCCGCGAGACTCATACCGGCAGTCTTCCGTATCCGCCTACGTGCTGGGTTTGCACCCGCGTCCGAGTTACCGCACGCTTGCGAGGTGTTGCGGGAAAGGGATGGCGTGCTGCGCGCTCTGGCGCCGTCGGAGCAGCGGTTCGTACGGCACGGCACCTACACGGGCCGATCGATCTCGGTGCGGGGAGCGCTCGACCCCACGGCGCTCGGGGCGGCCTTCGATACGCTGCGGCGCGCGTACCCGGTGGTGGGCTGCCGCATCGTGGAAGATGGTGCGGGACAGGGCTATCTGCTCGATCCCGACGAGCGGACGTGGAGCCGGGCGTCGGTGCGTCAGGGTGACGTGGACGGCGTCGGCGTACCCGCGGTGGACCCCGCCGCGCAGCTGGCCTATCTGGATGTGGTCGCCTCCGGTGCGGACCGCTGGCGCGTCACGATGTTCGCCCACCACGGCATCGCCGACGCCGGGCACTGCGTGGCACTGTTGTCCCGACTCTGGGATTTCTACACCGACATCGTTGAGGGGTCGCCGATATCGGTTGTGCCACAGGACTATCCGAAGCCACTCGAGTGGTATGTCACAACGCGCGGGATCACCAGGTCCGCTGCGTCCGGCTTCGAGGACGTGACCCGTCCGTTGTGCACGCAGGAACGAGCTGTTCGCGCCGACGATGCCGAGCCCGCGTCGAGGACGCTCGCGCGCCCGCTTCGGGTGCGGCTGGGTCGGGCTGCCACCGCGCGGATCGTCGAGCTCGGCGGTCGGCCGGGTGTCACGGTGAACGGCCTCGTCACCGCCGCGCTGCTGCGTGCGTACGCGACCGAGACCGCGCGAGGCGCGCTGCCGTTGGGGTGTCTGTATCCGGTGAACCTGCGCACGCGGCTCGATCCACCCGTCGCCGCGGCGGCGGGCACGAATATGGCCGGGGTGGCTTCGTTCGCCGCCGAGGTCGATTCCGCGACTGATCTCATCGAACTCGCGCGGCGCATTTCCGGTCGGCTGGCCCGCGACTTGTCCGAGGGCGTCGTGCACCAGTCCGTCCTGCATTTCCCGGATTTCTATGGCGCGACCCGAATCCACTCATTGGCCGGTCATATCGCGGTGACCAATACCGGCATCGTTCCCGCGTTCCGCACTCCCGCCGCGATCGAGCTGACCGACTACGAGATCGTCTACGTCTCCGCACACCCTCGGCCGTCCGCGGGCGCCTCCGCCGCGGTCACCTTCTTGGTCTACACGTTCGCGGCCGAACTGACCGTCGGCATGCTCGGGAGCAGCGCGCACGCCCAGGGCCTACTCGCGGCGGTACGTGCGGAGTTGACCGCGTTGTCGAGAGTCGGCGTCTGCTGACGCGACTCGCGATGCCCCGCGTGACGTAGGCGGAGTCGAGGGAATGCTGTGTCTCGCTCCTGCTGTCGGCTACAGGGCCGTGTCAGCGGGACCTGACGACCGGTGTGTCCGGATCAGACAGGCGTGACCTCGAGCACCAATTTGCCTGTGGTGGAGCCGGACTCGATGCGACGGTGCGCCTCGATCGCCTGGTGCAGAGGCAGCGTCTCGACCTGGATCCGGAGGTCTCCGTTGGTGGCGGCGGCGACCGCGCGACGCAGTGCGGTTCCCGCATCGGCGGGACAGGCGGCGGAGAAGGCCGCCAGGTTGAACCCGGAGACCGTCTTGTTGCTGAACCATAGTTCGTTGGCCGACATCCCGACGTCCTCGGCGCCGGAAGCGTTGCCCATCACCACCATGCGACCCATCGGAGCGAGCCGGTCCAGGCTGGCGCGGCGCGTCGGTCCACCGATCATGTCGACCACGATGTCGAACTCGCCCGCGTCGGCGAGCTGGTCGCGCAGGATCACCTCGTCGTAGCCGAACCCGGTGGCGGTCGCGACCTTCTCGAGGGTGCCCACAGTGCCGACCACGCGACCCGCGCCCAACAGTCGGGCCGCTTGGCCGAGCTGGCTGCCGACTCCTCCTGCGGCGGCATGTACCAGCACACTCTCGCCGGGTTCGATGCGGGCGACGCGGTCGAGGACCAGGAAAGCGGTGGTGCTGTTGGACGGCAACGCCGCGGCCGTGGCCAGGCTCAACGACCGCTCATCGATCGGAGCGACCAGGTCCGCGGCGGTGACCGCCACCTCGGCGTACCCGCCACTGTCGACGATGGTCAAGGCGGCCACCGGCTGACCGACAGTCAGTCCCGCCACCTCGGCTCCCACCGCGCGGACGTGGCCGGAGATCTCGATGCCGGGCACAAACGGCAGCGGGACGTCGACCACGCCTTGCCGGTACAGGATCTCGGCGAAGTTTGCACCGGCGAAGGCCACATCGATGGCGATTTGACCCGGCCCGGGCTCGGGGATGTTCACGGCGGCCTCCCGCAGCACCTCGGCGGGGCCGAACTCGGGGATGGTGACTGCCTTCATGCGCAGGGTGCTACTCATGGCACCAATCCTGCGGTCCCTGCACACCGATAGGCAGTGTCAGTTCATGGGGGGTGTGCCACCACCAGGCTGGGAGCGCAGCAATCGCGCCAACCGTTCACTGGTCTCGGTGCCGGGGACCGGGTTGTGCAGGATGAGGTGATGTCCGGGATGGTCAGGCAACGGGAACAGGGTCGCTTCGAACACCATCACCCCGACATCAGGGTGGTCGACGGCCTTGACCGCGGTCGAATGCTCGGCCGCGTCGTGACGCGCCCACAGCTCGGCGAATTCCGGGCTGACCTGTGCCAGATCCCCTGCGATGCGGTCGAACTCGGGATCGTCGGGATAGCGGGCGGCGTCGGCGCGGAACCCGGCGGCCACCGCCGGGGCGATCTCATTCCACTGTTGGTGCAAGACCCGCAACCGCGTGTTGGTGAAGAACGACGTCAGGCAGTTGTGGTCGGTATCGCCATAGCCGAACACAACCCGCGCCGCATCGTTGACCGCGGTGAAGTTCCAGTGCCGGGCCCGGATGTAGCCCGGCCGCGGAGCCCAGGTGTCGAGCAGCCGCCGCATCTGCGGTGATGCCGGAATCGACGGCGCTGCCCGCTGTTGCGGCGGATTCAGGCCCGCCAACCGGTATAGGTGAAAGCGTTCGATGTCGTCCAGTAGCAACGCACGCGCGACCGCGTCGAGCACGTCGTCGGACACCTTGATATCGCGGCCTTGCTCGAGCCACGTGTACCAAGACACACCCACCCCCGCCAATACCGCGACTTCCTCGCGCCGCAACCCGGGTGTGCGTCGTCGCCCGGCTTCGGGCAGCCCCACTGCCGAAGGGGCCAACCGCTCGCGTCGACTACGCAGAAACTCCCGCAACTCCTCTCGACGTCGGTCCCGGGCCACGCCACGGTCGGGTTCCTGGTTCAGAGAGGTAGTGCTCACGGATTGACGATAGATCGCCGCTGTTCAGCCTCGGCGCCTACGTCGAATCGAGCGGGAATCGCAATGCCGACCGCGGCGAACATCCGCTCATGCCGCTGACCGCGCATTCTGTCCGGTGGCAGCGGCGACCTGCCCGTGACTGACCGCCGAGAACCCCTGCGATGTGGGCGTTGCCGGAGGTCGGAAGCCGTCGTAACCTGCGACACCAACCTCCGGCATGCGGGGTGTCAGAACCTCGTGTCTCTGGTGACACCGTCTTCAACGACACCCTCATCCGGATTCGGCGCGCTGCTTCAAGCCGTGAGATTCCCACTCGAGGTAGCGACGGGTGAGGTGCGCGGTGGCCCACCCGAACAGCCATCCGAGCGATCCCGTCTGGTCGATGACGAGGCGGACGGTGACCGAATCGGCCCGATCGATCAGCTCATGGCCGGCGGTAGTGGTGACACCGGGACTTGTCGCACGCCAGGTGAAGCTTCTGCCCGGGATCAGTTCCGTGACTGTCCAGATGGCCGTGAGCAGCCGAGGCTGGCGGACCTCGGCCCGGCTGCCGATGGTGAACTCGCCGCTGTCCAGCCTTCGCACACTGCGTATGGATTCGGTCCATTCCGGCCAGGTTTCGATATCCACGAGGATCCGCCAGACCGTTTCGGGGCTCGCATCGATATCGATGGTGGTCTCGAAGTGCATGACATACGAGCGTGGCACGACTGCGTACGCTCCGCTCGTAGATGATCAAAACGAAGTGCCGACCGTATTCGACGCGCGAGAAGCACCCTTGTCGGTGAGCCGTGGTCAGAACCGTCCGCCGCGGCTGATCCGCCGGGAGCCGGTCGAACCGCCATAGGAGCCCGCGCCCCAACCGCCCGACCCGGAGCGTCGGGAGCCGGTCGTCGCTCCCCGCAACATCCCCTCGATCAGAATGCCGCCGAGTACCGCCCCTGCCTGCGCGCTGCCGGACGGCGCCTGGCTGCGTTCCCACGCGCGCACGCTCGCCTGTGCCGCTCGCACAGCGCGCCCGCCGAGATCCGCCGCCGCGTGCGCGTGGGTGAGCGCCCGCGTCGGATCGCTCGCGCTCAGTCGCTGCGCATCATCGAGATGGCGCTGCGCTTCCGACAGCCGGGTGCGCGCCTCGGCGTCGATGCCGCCGCGCCGGGTGGTGATGTAGTCGGCGGCCGCACCCACCCGGGAGCGGGCATCGCTCAGCGCACGGTCGAGCCTGCGCCGCAAATCCTCGGCGGCGAGTTTTCGGTCGGTGGCCGCGGCGAGCGCGCGGTCCAGGTCGCCGTCGGCGGTGATCGAGTCGTGGAAGGCGGTCAGCGGGTCGGTGTCCGCCGTGGCGGTCGCCTTGTCCAGGGCGGCGCGTGCCGCGGCGGTGGCGGCGGCCAATTCGGTTCCGCCGAAGGCGGAAAGCTCGGTGGCGGAGGCGATGTCGCGGCGCAGCTCGTCGAGCACCGCGGGTAATCCGTCGCGCGATTGCTGGATGGTGATCGCCGCGTTGTCGACCGCGTCGAGCAAGGTCCGGGCCTGGCCGATCGCCGACTCGGCGGCCCGGATCGCGGCGACCGCGCCGCCCTGTTCGCCGACCGGGCGGGTGAGCGCGGAGCGTCCCGCGTCGATGTTCTGTTCCGCGAACGCGATTCGCTCATGAGCCATCGCCACATTGTCGTGGATCGGCGCGAGGACGCTGGCGGGCTGGGCGGCGGTGAGTCGGGTCAGTTCTGCCTCCGAGGCGGGGACGCGGCCGGTGAGATCGATGAGATCCCTGGTCAGCCCATCCAGTCGATCCGGGGCATTGATCAGCAGATTGCGCAGGGCGTCGAATTCGGCGACCTGCGCGTCGAGTTCACGATCGGCGCGCCCGACCGTGCCGATCAGATCGACCAGCAGCGAGCGCTGCTCCTCCAGTGTTTCCGGGATCTCGTCGTCGAGTCGCTGCCGAATCGAGAATGCCTTGGCGGCCGCGGCTTTCGCCCGGTCGAGCGCGACGGTGAACGGAGTGGTCGCGGTGGCGCCGAACTCGCCGGTGGCCAGTTCGAGTTCCTCGTGGCTGGTGCGGACCGCGTTATCGATCTCCACCAGCACCTCGCGCGACCGCGCGTGCAGCGCCGCCAGCGGCAGCGCCGCCAGTGCCGTCGCGTTCTCCGGGTCCAGCTGTCGCGCGGTCGCGAGTTCGGCCTTCGCCCGGTCCCGGCGCCGCTTACGCGAGTAGAGCATCAGACCGCCGACCACCGACGCGATCACCAGACCGATGATCAGCAGGAGGCGACCGCTCACTCCGCCCCCGCGCATCGCAGAATCCAGGCCGTCGGCTGCCGCGATCCCGGCGTCGGCCCAGCGCCCGTCCCGCAGCGCGGGCTCGACCCGGCGAGTCAGCAGGTTGTCGAGTTCGGAGTCGCTGACACCGCGCGGCAGCTGGCCCTCGATCGAGTAACTGCGGTCCTCGGTGGCGACCGCGAGCAGCAGGTCATGTGCGCCGAACCCGGACATCGAGGCGGTACGCCCCGTCCAGGTCTCCGGGGGGAGCCCCTCGAAGTCGCGCACGTAGACCACCCACAGCCGCACCTGCTGGTCGGCGTAGAACTGGTCCACCGACGTGCGCACTCGGGCGAGCTGGTCCGCGCCGAGTGCATCGGCCCGATCCTCCACGTAGGTGTCCATCCGCAGTGGCGGTTCCGCCGCCGCGACCGCCGTCGCGCCGACCAATGCAGTACCGGTGAGCAGGACGGTGATCGCGAGCCGGACAGTCCAGCGGGCGTGGCCGTGCGACAGCGGCAATGGCATGGCAAGAATCTAACTGGTTAGCATCGCTCCGTGATGATCATCGAACGCCCCTACACCGGTCGCGTGTCCCCGGGCGCGAACCCGCAGCAACGTGAGGTCCCCGGCGCGCGCATCATCAAGATGTCGGTCGGCGGCATGGACAACAACTGCTACCTGGTGCAGTGCGCGCACACCGGCGCCACTCTGCTCATCGACGCCGCGAACGAGGCGGACCGCATCGCGGCCTTGGTCGCGCAGGAAGCGCCCGGGCAAGTCCAGTTGATCGTCACCACCCATCAGCACCGCGACCACTGGCTCGCGCTGACCGAGACGACCGCCGCCACCGGCGCTCGCACCGCCGCCCACACACTGGACGCCGATCCGCTGCCGGTCCGCCCGGACCGCCTCCTCGCCGACGGCGACACCCTCACGATCGGCGATCTGGTCTTCGACGTCATCCACCTGCGCGGCCACACCCCGGGCTCGGTCACCCTCGCCCTCACCGACGGTGCCGGCCGCACCCACCTGTTCACCGGCGACTCGCTGTTCCCGGGCGGTGTCGGACGTACTACCTCACCCGAGGATTTCGACTCCTTGTTCGCCGATGTGACCACCAAACTCTTCAAACGCTACCCCGACGACACCGTCGTTTATCCAGGCCACGGCGCTGACACCACACTCGGTACCGAACGCCCGAACCTGCCGGAGTGGCGCACTCGGCGCTGGTAGGGCGCCGCGTGGCGAGTTCGGGTGCCGAGCTCGCCGGGGCGGGGGCCGCTACTGGCAGACTTGGGGAGTGAATTCGCCAACAACGCGCACCAGAGCTGTTGTGGGTCCCGGCCGCGCCCAGCCGTTAGGTTTCGGAGCGAGGTTGCTGCGTTGGACTTGGCGACTGATGGCCGGATCGGTGGTGATAGGGGCGGTGCTGGTCGGCGGGACCGCCTTCCGGGTCTGGCAGGTCGCGCGGGTCGACGATTACACGAACGCCGACGCGATCGTCGTGCTGGGCGCCGCGCAGTACTCCGGGACCCCGTCCACGGTGTTCGAGGCGCGACTCGATCAGGCCTACAAGTTGTTCCGGGCCGGTGTCGCGCCACGGGTGATCACCGTGGGCGGCAAACAGGAAGGCGATCTGTTCACCGAGGCGGCTTCGGGCAAGAACTATCTGCAATCGCGCGGAGTGCCCGGCGACAAGATCCTCGCGGTGGAGACCGGGTCCGACACTTTGCGCAGCGTCGAGGCGGTCGCGACCGCGATGCGTGCGCGCGGGATGTCCTCGGCGGTGCTGGTCAGTGATCCGTGGCATTCGCTGCGCACCCGCACCATGGCCCGCGACGAGGGTCTCGCCGCGTGGACCGCGCCGACCAGAACCGGTCCCGCCGTCTACACCCGCGAATCGCAGGCGCACGGAATCGCCAGGGAGACCGGCGCGTTGCTGTGGTACCAGCTCGCCCACTTCTCGGCGGACTTCACCTACACGGCGGGACAGTGAGACGCGATGGGCGAGCACTACACCGCACACGACAGCGAACGCCTCGTCGTCGAGGGCGCCAAGACCGCGGGCCTCGGCCCGCCGCGCAGTGAATTCGAGGCCGGCCACCGCACCGAGTTCGCCCGTGACCGCGCCCGGGTCCTGCACTCCGCCGCGCTGCGCAGACTGGCCGACAAGACCCAGGTCATGGGTCCACGCGAGGGGGACACCCCGCGTACCCGGCTCACCCACTCCCTCGAGGTCGCCCAGATCGGCCGCAGCATCGCCGACGGCCTCGGCTGCGACCCCGACCTGGTCGATCTGGCCGGCCTAGCCCACGACATCGGTCACCCGCCCTACGGCCACAACGGTGAACAGGCGCTGGACGCCTTCGCCGACGCCCACGGCGGTTTCGAGGGCAACGCCCAGAACCTCCGCATCCTCACCCGCCTCGAACCCAAAGTGCTCGAGGCCGACGGCGCCAGCGCCGGACTCAATCTCACCCGCGCCGCTCTCGACGCGACACTGAAATATCCCTGGGGCAGAACAGGTTCCGGCACGAAGTTCGGGGCATACGAGGTCGACGCCGAGCGGCTGGAA
Source organism: Nocardia sp. NPDC049190 (assembly GCF_040648115.1). NCBI lineage: Bacteria > Bacillati > Actinomycetota > Actinomycetes > Mycobacteriales > Nocardiaceae > Nocardia > Nocardia sp. NPDC049190. The sequence continues at coordinate 4,202 of NZ_JBEZDE010000059.1, read as the reverse complement.
TGGATACGCAAGGGCGCGCCCGACCGACAGCGCAGCCTGGAATGCCAGATCATGGATTGGTCCGACGACGTCGCCTACTCGGTGCACGATGTCGAGGACGGTGTGCTCGCGGGACGTATCGACCTGCGCGCCCTCGCCGACCCCGTCGAACAGGACGCGCTGGCGGCACTCGGCCACTTCCAGCATTCCGTGTCGGCCGACGACCTGATCGCCGCCGCACAACGACTTTCGGAGCTACCCGTGGTCGCGGCGGCCGCCGGCTACGACGGCACGTTCGCCGCTTCGGTCGCGTTGAAGCGCCTGACCAGCGAACTCGTCGGCCGCTTCGCCACCGCCGCGATCCTGGCGACCAGGCAGGTCGCCGGCCAGCGGCCGCTGTCGCGCTACGACGCCGAGCTGGAGGTGCCGACCATCGTCGCCGCCGAGGTCGCGCTGCTGAAAACGGCCGCGTTGCGTTACGTGATGTCCGACCCGGCGCACAAGCTGCGCCAGGCCGACCAGCGCGACCGCATTCTCACGGTGGCCGAGCGACTGCTGGCCACCGCCCCGCATGGCCTCGACCCGTTGCTGCTGCCCTTCTGGGCCGCCGCCACCGATGACACCGCCCGCGTCCGTGTCATCGTCGACCAGATAGCCTCCTACACCGAGAGCCGCCTGGAGCGGGTCGCCGCGCGGTTGAGCACATAACTCGCCCGGGCCCGGCGTGACCAGCCACCGGGCGAGTCGCCGCCAGGTTTCGCCTAGACTCACTGCCGTGGCCGGACGACTCCCTGATCGCGACATCGCGGCGATACGCGACCGCGTCCGGATCGAAGACGTGGTGGGGGAGTACGTCGCGCTCAAACGCGCCGGCGCGGACTCCATGAAGGGCCTGTGCCCGTTCCACGACGAGAAATCGCCGTCCTTCCATGTGCGACCCAACCACGGCCTGTTCCACTGCTTCGGCTGCGGCGAGGGCGGCGACGTGTTCGCCTTCCTGCAGAAGATCGAGCATGTCGGCTTCGTCGAGGCAGTCGAGCAGATGGCCGATCGGGTCGGCTACCAGATCAACTACGAGGGCGGCGGCACCTCGGTGCAGCGCGACCGGGGCACTCGCTCGCGCCTGGTCGCGGCGAACGCGGCCGCGCACGAGTTCTACATGTCCCAGCTGCGCGAACCGGGCGCCGAGGCGGCGCGCAACTACCTCACCGAACGCAATTTCGACGCGGCCGCGGCCCAGCAGTTCGGCTGCGGCTACGCCCCCGCCGGGTGGGACGTGCTGACCAAGCATCTGCTGCGGAAGGGCTTCGACTTCAAGGAGTTGGAGGCCGCCGGGCTGTCGCGGCAAGGTCAGCGCGGTCCGATCGACCGCTTCCACCGTCGTCTGTTGTGGCCGATCCGCAATCTCGGCGGCGACGTCATCGGGTTCGGCGCCCGCAAGCTCTTCGACGACGACACCATGCCGGGAAAATACATCAACACCCCGGAAACGGTGCTGTACAAGAAGTCTCAGGTGCTCTTCGGTCTCGACCACGCCAAGCGTGAGATCGCCAAGGGACACCAGGCCGTTGTGGTGGAGGGCTACACCGACGTGATGGCGATGCACCTGGCCGGTGTGAAAACCGCCGTCGCCTCCTGCGGCACCGCCTTCGGCGACGAGCACCTGTCACTGCTGCGCCGCCTGTTGATGGACGACAACTTCTGGCGCGGTGAGATCATCTACACCTTCGACGGTGACGCGGCGGGCCAGGCGGCGGCGCTGAAAGCCTTCGCGGGCGACCAGAAACTGGCCGGCCAGACCTACATCGCGATCGCGCCGGACGGCCAGGATCCGTGCGAACTGCGCCAGCACTCCGGTGACGGCGCCGTACGCGATCTGGTCGCTCGCCGAACCCCGTTGTACGAGTTCGTGATTCGAGGACTACTGGCCGACCACAACTTGGACACCGCCGAGGGGCAGGTGGAGGCGCTGCGTCGCGCCGTGCCCGTGGTCGCGCAGATCAAGGACAACGCGCTGCGCAAGGCCTATGCCACCAAGCTGGCGGGCTGGGTCGGCTGGGACGACATCCAGACCGTCGTGCGCCGGGTCGGCGAGGAGGCCAAGCGCAACCGCAACGGCGGAAGCCGCCCCGGAGCGAACCGTGCGTCCGTGCCGCCGCGGCGCGAGGTGGTCGCCGAACATCCTGCGGCACGGCCGAATCCGAACGATCCCACGCTGCTGCCACAACGCCAGGTGCTGGCCGCCGCGCTGCAGTACCCGGCGATGGCCGGTGTGGTCTTCGACGCGCTCGAGCCGGAAGCGTTCACCCATCCCGCCTACACGGTGGTGCGCACGCTGATCGCCGAAGCGGGCGGGACGGCAGCCGGGCTGGGCGGCGCCGAGTGGGTCAACGCCGTCGCGGACCGCACCGACGACCTGACCGTGCGCGCGATGCTGTCGGAGTTGGCCAACGAGCCGTTGCCGGTGAAATCCGAACGCGACATCCCACGCTTCGTCTCCGGTGTGCTGGCCCGCACCCAAGAGGCGTGGGTAGGCCGCCAGATCGCGGAGCTCAAGTCCAAATTGCAGCGGGTGTCCTCGACCGAGCAGCCCGAGGCCTACTTCGCCCTGTTCGGCGACCTGGTCGCGTTGGAGCAGTACCGCAAGAGCCTGCTCACCCAGGCGATGGGCAGTCACGACGACTTCGCCACCGGCGCCTGACGCCGACAGCCGCCATCCCGGATGGGGCACCCGCCCGCAGTTGCGTCTTACCGGCGCAGCTGGTCATGTGGCACCAAGACGGTGGTCCGCTCATCGAGCGGCTCCATCGGCTCCAGTCGCGGCCGGGTGCTGAGTTTGTCCGCGAGCTTCTGTCTACCGATGAGCACGAGCTTGCGGGTCACCGGGCTCTCCGTCAGCGCGCGGCGCGCAGCGCTGATCTGTTCGTATCGAGCCCGACCGGCCTTGCTGCCGAGTACATACCCGGCCGCCACGCCGATGATCAACCGCAGCATCTCGATGTGCTCCTCCCAGTCGCGTGTTCGCGGCTACCATCCTGCCCGACGCCCCGCGCGCCTGTCGATCCGGATGGCCGCACATGACACCACTGTAATTCCGGACAAGTCAGCAGGTAGCGACGCGATTTGGGCTCGCGCCCAGCTATACGCTAGAGTTTCTCCTCGGCCCGCCCGGTAGCGGATGGGTCAGGATAGTCCCCTATAGCTCAATTGGCAGAGCAGCCGACTGTTAATCGGCAGGTTTCTGGTTCGAGTCCAGATGGGGGAGCAAGAATAGGCCCCTGACCAGGAATTATGGTCAGGGGCATTATTCGTTTGGTCCAGTGATTGGACCCTGTACCAAAAAACCCCAAGAATTCGCCGCCGAACGTTTCGCCGACCGGTCATGTCGAATTCTGGCCAAGTCATCCAACAGCGGTGACGAGATGATTGCTGTCGCATGGCATCTCGATCGTCGAGCGGGCAGTCATTGGGGGGCTGCCTATTTCGGGGAGGGCCGGGTCTGTATCGCATCCGGATCGCTCGGGGTTCCTGATGAAGGGCTCTGGACGGTGGTCGTCGTAGCCGCTGGCTCTAGCCAACGCAGTGCGCGCTCATGCCGAATGCAGGATGACTAGCCGCTCGGACTGGTCGGCCTCAGCGAACGAAATTCGAACCGCTCGCCACGAGTGCACACCTTCGCATCGACCGGCGCGACCCGAGCGGCAAGAGTCTCATCGGACGTCGTCACTCCTACGCCCAAGATTTCCAGCAGGTTCCACAAAAGCTGGACAATCGTGCAAGTCGGGGCGAGTGTGTTGCCGCAGAGGTCGTTACGGATGGTTGGTGCGGGCCCCAGTCGATGATGACGGACAGGGTCGGTCTGCTGCCGAACTCGTTGTCGTTGCTTGTGGTGACGTGGGAGGATTTCGTGACGGTGGTGTCGCCGGATTGACCGGGTGTGAAGTCCTTGGTGTGGCCCATGACGTAGCCGGTCTGTCCAAAGGCCGTTGTTCTCGAAGGGGGCGTTCGATGACTTACTCCGCCGCCATAGGTCGCCACGTCGGCTGTGGCCTCTCTCGCTAATCGAGGAAGTAGGCGTCGACCTTCTCATCGGAATCCAGGATCTCGTTCGAAGCCACGCCGAGTTCCACCTAGTGTGTCGCGCCTGAAATCAGGCAAGTAAGTTGTTGATTAGTTTGGGGGTGTTGTCGGGTTGATTTTGGCGAGGTAGTCGGCGAGGGATT
>NZ_JBEZDE010000058.1:0-26415 GCF_040648115.1 Nocardia sp. NPDC049190 | reverse complement strand
ATCCGGGTGTAGATGTTGCCCGGTTCGGTGAGTCCGAATAGTGCGGCGGCGTGGGTGGTGTCGCGGAAGGTGTAGGAGGTGGTCTGGTAGATCGGTAGCGCGCGGGCGTTGGTCGTGCTGTCGGGAACCTGGCCTGCGTGGATCTGCTTGGTCTCGAAGCTCCAGTCGCTGGAGAGGGCGGGTTCGGTCATCGGGGCCTCCTTCGGCGCGGGCGATCGGATGTGGTGGGGCAGTGGCTAGTTGGTGATCAGGTTTGGATCGAAACCGCGAAGGTAGAGGTCGCCTTCGAGCGCCGCCGCCAGATCGTTGATCGCCGCGGAGTCGTCCGTGACGGCCGGTGCCATGTCGTCGGCGATGGCGTCGTGCGTCGTGCTCAGATCGGTTGTCATGAGCATTGACGCTAGAAACGACGCGGGGCGACGGCGATAGTTACATTCGGAGTGAGTTGAACGGTGGCCTGCCGACCACCGCCGAATTGTGCCGCGGCTATGCGACTATTCGGATATTCGGCTGTTCGGCTGTTCGGCCGTGGGTTCGGTCTTCGGCTCCGACGCGGTGGCGAGCTCGGAGTCCGGTGGCGCGGCGGTGGCTTCGTCGATCTGCTCCCCGATGTAGCGCAGGACGACCGCGACGATCGCGACGGCAGGCACGGCGAGGAAAGCGCCGACTATGCCATACAGCGAGCCACCCGCGGTGACCGCGAGCAACACGATCACCGCGTGCAGTTTCATGCTGCGGCTTTGCAGGACCGGCTGCAGGACATTGCCTTCCAGTTGTTGCACGGCGACGATGATGCCGAGCACGATCAGCGCGGTGACAAGGCTGTTGCCGACGAGTGCGACGAGCACTGCGAGCGCGCCGGCGACGAAGGCGCCGACTATCGGGATGAACCCACCGAGGAAGGTGATCACCGCGAGCACCAGCGCCAGCGGAACCCCGAGGATGACCAGACCCGCTCCGATCAGTACGGCGTCGATCAAACTGACCAGTGCCTGGGTGCGGATGAACCCACCGAGCACCACCCAGACCCGATTCAGGACCTCTTCCAGGTGCCGGCCGCTGCGGTTGCCGGATACGCGGTGCAGCCACGGCAGGAACCGTGGCCCGTCCTTGACGAAGAAGAACGCGAGCACGAGGACGAGGAACAGCGTGATGAGCGTCGATGTCGCGGTGCTGACGCCGCTGAACACACCGGTCGCGATCTGCTCGGAGCTCGACCGCAGTCGCGACACGATCGCGTCGACCGCCGAATCCAGTTGCTCGTCACGGATTCTCAGTGGCGGACCCCGCAGCCAGTCCCGCACCCGGTTGACGCCCTCGGTCGCCTTGTCCGCGAGTTCGGGCGCTTGGTCCACCACCGACGGCACGATCAGGGCGATGACGCCTGCCAGCACCCCGAGGAATCCGAGTACCGCGATCGAGGCCGACGCGGCGGGCCACAGGCCGTGTGCGGTGAGCCAGCGAGTCGGTGGCCACAGCACGGTCGCGACCACGATCGCCAACACCACCGGCAGGATCACCACCCACAGTTCGGCGACCAGGACTCCGAGCACCCATGCGCCCGCAGCGATCGCGACGACGCACAGCCCCCATTTGGCCAGCCACAGCACGCCCGCACCGATGACGTCACCCCGGTCGCGCGCCATGCGGTTGTCCGGTTCGTGACCCTTGGTTGCTTCGCTCACGCGCCAAGTCTGGCATGAGATCCGCCCGGTCGAGCATGGCTTGCGCACTCGGCCGGGCTGGTTCGGCCCGGCGAGGCGCGCGGGGTGGGAAGCTCCGGCGCACCGGTGTATCAACCGCAGTCGAGTTCGCCGACGGCATGGTGATTCGAGGTCACGGCGCAATCGGGGCGTGTCGTCATCCGGTCCGAGTGAACCGTGTGCCGCCGTTTGACACCTGGACTCCGGGTCATCACCAGAAGGAAGCGGGCCGAAGCGAGAGGATGGTAGTCGTGCGATGTGTGGTGTTCGGTGCGACCGGCTACATCGGCGGGCGGCTGGTTCCGGAGTTGTTGCGGGCCGGTCACTCGGTGCGGGTGCTGGCACGTACTCCTGGCAAGCTCGCGGAGGCGCCGTGGCGGGACCGAGTGGAGGTGGTGCGCGGTGACGTGACCGCGGCCGAGGACGTGCGCGCCGCGCTGGCCGGGCAGGAGGTGCTGTATTACTTGGTCCACTCGCTGAAACGCGCCGACTTCGAGACAGTGGACCGGGACGCGGCCACGCTGGTCGCCGCGGCGGCTGCGAGTGCGAACCTGACCAGGATCGTGTATCTGGGCGGCATCGTCCCGACCGGGCAGAAGCTGTCGCGGCACTTGGCTTCCCGCGCCGAGGTCGGCAGGATTCTGCTCGACGGGTCGGTGCCCGCGCTGGTTCTGCAGGCGGCGGTGATCATCGGCTCCGGATCGGCCAGCTTCGAGATGCTGCGCTATCTCACCGAGCGGCTACCGATAATGGTCACGCCACGGTGGGTGCGCAACCGGATTCAGCCGATCGCGGTCCGCGACGTGCTGTACTACCTGACCGAGGCAGCGCGGCTGCCCAGCGGTGTCGGCGGCGTCTTCGATATCGGGGGCCCGGACGTCCTGACCTATGTGCGGATGATGCGCGGTTACGCCACCGTGGCGCAGTTGCCGCGCCGGGTGATCGTGCCGGTTCCGGTACTGACCCCGTGGCTGTCGGCACAGTGGGTGAACTTGGTGACCCCGGTGCCGAGCGCGATCGCGGTGCCGCTGATGGAGTCGCTGATCAATGATGTCGTATGCCGCGATCACGCGGTGGCCGAGCACATCCCGGATCCGCCGCGCGGATTGACCGGCTACGAGCAGGCGGTAGCACTGGCGCTACAGAAGACTCGGGATCTGGACGTGCCGACCAGATGGTCGGACGCCGACCCGCACGGCGCCCCATCGGACCCGCTGCCCACCGATCCGGACTGGTCGGGCGGCTCGGTCTACCAGGATGTGCGCGAGCTGCACACCCGCTCCGATCCGAGCACGCTGTGGCAGGTGATCGAGGCGATCGGCGGAGAACATGGTTGGTACTCGTTCCCGCTGGCCTGGTCGCTGCGTGGGTGGATCGATCGCGTGGCGGGCGGCGTCGGCCTCGGCCGGGGACGCCGCGATCCGCACCGGCTACACGAGGGGGAGGCGCTGGACTGGTGGCGGGTCGAGCGGATCGAGCGACCGACGATGCTGCGTCTGCGGGCCGAGATGCGGGTTCCCGGTCGCGCGTGGCTGGAGCTCTCCGTCGAGCCGGACGGCAGTGGCGCAACCTACCGGCAGCGCGCCCTTTTCGAACCACACGGCCTGGCCGGGCATTTGTACTGGAAGTCGATCGCTCCCTTCCACGCCGTCATCTTCGGCGGGATGGCGCGCAACATCACTGGAGCCGCGGAATCGGCTCGTCCGCAGTGAACTGCCGAGTGTCCACGGTGAAAATCGACGGAGCGTCCTGAGCGCTGTCGGCCTGGACGCCGATCTGACATCGACCCCGCGGTTCGTCGAAAGAATCGGCGGGACTCGGGATGTCGCCGCCGTGCGCGACGGCGATCGTGGGTTCGTCGGATCGTGAACCGGAGAACCGAGCGGGCGAGGCAGAGTTCCAGGTCCTCAGGATGGTCGCACCGGCTTCGTCCAGCTGCCGAACGCGAAGGCAGCGGTCGTGCCGGGTGCTGTCCTAGGCTGATCGCGGTGGCGATGCCGAGAAACGACGACGGGGAGTCTCCAGTGGGTGCTGCGTTGGTGAAGGGGCAGAACGGAGCACTGGCGGCAGCCGAGGTGCTGGTGTCGGTACGGACCGAGGCCGCGGTGGACATGTCGGCGCTGCTGTTGACCGGAGCCGGGCAGGTGCGGTCGGACGAGGACTTCGTGTTCTTCGGTCAGCCGAGCGCGCCCGGAGTGTCCTTGGAGCCGGGAACGTCAGCCACGCTGGCGATTTCGCTCGCTGACCTGCCTGACGATGTCGCGCAACTGCGCGCGGTGCTCACCCTGGATGATCCGGCGGCGACCTTCGGCCGATTCGCGTCGCCGGTCGCGACCGTGGCCGACGAGGCGGGGACGGTGCTCTACGAGTACCGAATCGAGGGGCTCGGCAGCGAAACGGTGGTGATCGCGCTGGAGTTCTATCGGCGCGACGGGGAGTGGAAAGTGCGGGCGGTCGGACAAGGCTATGCGGGCGGATTCGCCGCGTTCGTCACCGATCACGGCGTCAGCGTGGACGACGAACCGAGGAATCCACCTCTCCCCGCACTGTCGACGCCGGAGTCGACGCCCCAGGTTGCTGCGGTCCCCGCGCCGCCGACCGCCCGGTCGGGTGAGGTGTTCAGCGTCCCGGGCGAGACGAAGCTTTCCTTGGAGAAACGCGCGAAACTGGATCTGCGGAAGCGGGAAGTGGCCAAAGTTCTGATCGATAGGGCCGTCTTCGGGATTCGCGCCCGCGTCGTGCTGGTCATCGACAAGACCGGCAGCATGCGCCGGCAGTACCGCGATCAGGTTGTGCATCGGGTCGTGCAGCGGATGATCCCGGTCGCCACTCAGCTCGATGACGATGGCGTCCTGGAGGCGTATCTCTACGCGCTCTCCTTCGTCAAGTTGCCCGATATCGCGGTCGAGCAGGGCGATGAATGGGCACGGACCTTCCTACACCTCGGCGGAACTCACGCGGGTATCGATTACGGCAGGCTCGGCGGGCGCAACGACGAGCCGCCGGTCATCCGGGACATCCTCGACTCGTTGCGTCCCGGTGACCGCCCCACTCTCGTGTTGTTCTGCACCGACGGCGGTTTCGCCAAGAAGCGAGAGATCGCCGCCCTCCTGCGCGAAGCGTCGCGGCTGCCCGCGTTCTGGCAGTTCATCGGTCTGGGCCGGGCCGACTACGGTGTGCTGCGGACCCTGGACGAGCTGTCGGACCGGCTGGTCGACAACGCGGGTTTCTTCGCCGTCGACGACATCGATGAGGTCGATGACGCCCAGCTGTACGCACGGCTGCTCGGCGAGTTCCCGGACTGGCTGCACGCCGCGCGAAGCGCAGGGATTGTGCACTGAACTCGTCCGACTTCCGTGCCTACGACCCGGAACGATGGCCTGAGTGGGACGCGGCCGCTATATCGAGATGCTATGGCCGAGCGAGGCTTAACGCTGCGGACGTGCGCCTCAGCCGATGACGGCGTTCATAATGGTCCCCGCGCTGGTGGCGACGACACCGCCGATCATGGCGCCCGCCACCATCTTCGGTGACTCGAGTCCGCCGCCGGTCCACTTCTCCCAGGCGAAGCGGCCGCCCGCGTAGATGATGCCGCAGACGCCCGACAGCAGCACGAACCAGGTCAGGTAGCGGACCAGTTGCAGGAACTTGTCGGATATCGGCGGAGCCTCGGGGGTCGGATTGCCGAACTGCGCCAGGGTGTCGTAGGCGGCGGCCAGGATCATCGTCGTTCGCTCATTCTGGGTTCGGGACAAGGGCAGTGACTCGCTGGGGAGATCGTATCGGTTTGTTCGACACCGCGCAGTCAGGCCGTTGCGGCGCAGCGAGTTCGGTCGTGCCGGGGAATCCGGAGTGTCGGTCGACGGTCGGCGCAGTCGCCATGAGCCTGGTCGCTGTGCGTAGCCGAAGTCGCGACCGGTTGCCACGGGCGAATCGGGCTCGAGTCTCGCGTTGTACCTGCTCGACGCAGTGTGCGCGCGGTGGCGCGGTAGGGCCCGTATGCTCGATGGCGATCGAATTCGTCGGTAGTCGAACATCTTTCGTACGACCACACGGCGACGGCGTGTTTGTACTCGAGCGTAGGGAGTAGACGGTGAGCATCATTCTGGCGTCGGTCGGCGATTCGATCACCACGTTGGCGCAGATCGCCAATCCGACCCCGGAGGCGCCTCCCCTGTCGGACAAGCTTTTACAGTTCGTTCGGTATCTGACATGGTTCGCGCTGCTGTCCGGAATCGTCAGTATCGTGTACGCGGGTGGCCGATTCGCCTGGGAGAAGTGGACCGGCGGCGGATTGCAGTCGCCGAAGATGGTGGCGGGCGCCATGATCGGCGGTATCGTCGCCACCAGCGCGGGGACCATCATGAACACCATCCTGGAGATCTGACCGAGGTCGGCTCTGTGGTGCGATCGCGGGCCGCTTCGATCGACTGGCGGTAATGCGCGTCGTCGTGACCGGTCGGGTGGCCGAGGCGACCAGCGCAGCGTATCGATGTGCGCGCCGCACCGATCCGCAGGCGGAGCCGGGATGTTCGGCGCGCCAGGTTCGCCGGTCCGCGCGTCGCGTCGACCTCGGATATTGCTCATTCCTACGGCGCTGACCAGCAGTTATCTTCGCCGATGGCGCTATAATCCGGGGCGGATCTCGCGCGGTGCCCGATCGGATCGGAGGCGGAGCAGGATCATGGACGACAGCAGCGAGAGCAGTCCCGCGATATCGCGGCGCACTGTGCTCGGCATGGCGGCGACGTCGGTGGCCGTTGCCGGGTTGGCGGCATGCGGCCGACCCGACCAGGACGGTTCGCATGGCGGCGCCGTCACCGGTGAGTCCGGGGCGATCGCGCGAGATGCCTATATTTTCGGTTATCCGCTGGTGTTGATGGATTTCACCCGGGAAGCGTCCGAAGCGACCACGCCCAGCAACCAGTTCCAGCACGCCACGACATTGCCCACCCCGGAGAGCCGAAGTCTGGTGCGGCAGAGCATGGACATCCTGTACTCGACCGCCTGGTTGGATTTACGGACCGAACCGATGGTGTTCCAGGTCCCCGCGATGGACGGTCGGCGGTACTGGTTGATGCAACTGCTCGACGCCTGGACGAACACGGTGCACAATCCCAGCAGCATCCGGCCGCAGGCGAAATCGGCCGAGCCGCCGTTCACCTATGTGGTGACCGGCCCCGATTGGTCCGGAGCGCTGCCGGAGGATCTCGCGCCGATGCCTATGCCGACGTCGACGGTGTGGTTGTTCGGCCTCATCCAGGTCGACGGTGAGGCCGGTATTCCCGCCGTTCGCGCGGTGCAGCAGCAGCTGAAGTTGGTTCCACTGAGCGCGTGGATCGCGGGACGAGAGCCGGCGGGGCCCGCCGCGCCGCCCAGCCGCGAGATGGCTCCGAAGCCCCCGCCGGAGCAGGTCGCCGCGCTGGAACCGCGCGAATTCTTCGACCGGATGTGCGCCGTGATGTCGGTCAACACGCCCGCACCCGACGACGCGCCCGCGATGCGTCGCTTCGCGATGATCGGCATCCGGCCGGGTGGCAGCGTCTCGGGCTTGTCCGACGAGGAGCTCGTCGCGGCGGTCGATACCGCCAAGCAGCAGATCCCGGTGTATCTGGACCCGCGCGCGATCAACGAGAACGGTTGGGCCTACGACCCCGGTATCGGCAGCTATGGCACCAACTATCTGCTGCGCGCTTCCATCGCCTGGCGTGGTCTCGGTGCGGCGCAGGCCGAGGATGCCATCTACCCGACACAGTTCGTCACGGTGGACCACGGCAACGGCGAGGCCCGGTTCCGGCTGCACTTCGCGCCGGGCGCGCTGCCGCCGGTCGAGGCCTTCTGGTCGCTGACCGCCTACGACGTCGACAGCTACCTGGTGCCGAATCCCGCGCAGATCCACTCGGTCGGGCACCAGACCCCGGTGGTGCTCAATCCCGATGGCTCCCTGGATCTCACGCTCCAGTTCTCGGATCCGGGACCGAGCGTTCCCGTCGGAAACTGGCTGCCCATTCCGGAGGCGGGCGAGTTCTCCTTGACCATGCGTCTGTACGCGCCGAAAGCGGAGGCGGTGCAGGGGCGTTGGGCGCCGCCGCCGCTCACGCCGTTGCCCTGAGCCGGTCGTCGGCGACTCGGTTCCAGTGTGGAAGGTGGAGGATGTCGAGTGCCGGTTCAACGTCGTGGGCCGTCTGCGCACTCGTCGAGCGGACGTTCGACCGTGATATCGGATCGAGGACCGCTCCGGTCGCGCCGGAAAAAGTAAACATGTTTTACTAAACACTGTTCACGAAGTGGTGTCCTGTGGTTGCATCGGATAGGGACCGCCGACCCGATCTCGTGCGGTCCGCCCAGACCGGTAGGAGTTCGCCGTGACCGTGACCACGCCCTCGATCCCGCCAGGATTCGACTTCACCGACCCCGACCTGCTCGCCACCCGCTTGCCCATCCGAGAGTTCGCCGAGTTGCGTCGCACCGCCCCGGTGTGGTGGTGCGTCCAGTCCGGCCGTGCCAGCGGCTTCGAAGACGGCGGCTACTGGGTGGTCTCCCGGCTCGACCACATCAAGGAGGTCTCGAAAAATCCGGAGCTGTTCTCCTCGCAGGAGAACACAGCGATCATTCGGTTCAACGAGGAAACCACGCGCGAGCAGATCGACCTGCTCGGCAACATGCTGATGCTGAACCTCGATCCGCCCCAGCACACCAAGACCCGCCGCATCATTTCCAAGGGTTTCACCCCGCGTGCGGTGGAGAGTCTGCGTGCCGCGCTCACCGAACGCGCCGCCAGGATCGTGCACGAGGCCAAGAAAGCCGGCGGCGGCGACTTCGTCGAGCAGGTGGCCTGTGAGCTGCCGCTGCAGGCGATTGCCGAGCTGATCGGTATCCCACAGCAGGACCGCAAGAAGATCTTCGACTGGTCCAACCAGATGATCTCCTATGACGATCCGGAGTTCGACGGCGACCACCACGCCGCCACCGCCGAGGTGATGGGCTACGCGTGGAACCTGGCCGAGCGGCGGCGCACGTGCCCCGCCGACGACATCGTCACCCAGTTGGTCAACGCCGACATCGATGGCGAGCACCTCGGTTCGGACGAGTTCGCGTTCTTCGTCATCCTGCTGTCGGTGGCCGGCAACGAGACCACCCGCAACTCGATCACGCACGGCATGAAGGCCTTCGTGGACAACCCGGAACAGTGGGAGATCTATCAGCGGCAACGGCCGCGCACCGCACCCGACGAGATCGTTCGTTGGGCCACGCCGGTGACCGCGTTCCAGCGCACCGCGACCCAGGACACCGTGTTGGGCGGCCAGCAGATCAAGAAGGGCCAGCGGCTCGGACTGTTCTACAGCTCGGCCAATTTCGACTCCGACGCGTTCGAGAATCCGTTCGGCTTCGACGTACTGCGCAACCCCAACCCGCACGTAGGGTTCGGCGGCACCGGCACCCACTATTGCGTCGGCGCCAACCTGGCCCGGCTGCAGATCGACCTGATGTTCAACGCCATCGCCGACGTGATCCCGAATCTGCGGCAGGTGTCCGATCCGGTGCGGCTGCGCTCGGGGTGGCTGAACGGGATCAAGCGTTGGGAGGTCGAATACGCTTGAATCGACTGGTGCATCAGTCCAAACCGCGGGGTCGTTCACCGGTGGTGAACGACGCCGATATCCGACGGGTCGCCGGCACGCTGTTGGTCGAACACGGGCCGGAGTTCGTCACCCTCCGCGCGATCGCGCGTGAACTCGGTGTCACCGCCCCCGCGCTGTACCGGTACTACAAGTCGCTGGACGAGCTGTTGGAACGGTTGCGCCTGGACTTCTGTGCCGATCTGGCCGAGGAGCTGACCGCCGAGATCGCCGCGCTGCCCGACGACGGCGCGGTGCAGTTCTTCGCCATCTGCCGTGGATTCCGGCGCTGGGCCCTGGCGCACACCAGGCAGTTCACCCTGGTGTTCGCCTCGCCCGGGGCCGGCCGCGCGCGGCTGCTGCGCCGGTTCGACGAGCCGTTCGGCCGCATCTTCCTCGCCGCGGCGGGCAGGCTGTTGGCCACCTACGACATTGTCACTCCGCCCACCGACGTCATCCCGCCGGAGCTGCGTGAGGACCTCGTGCACTTCCAGACCGAGCTGCTGGCGGCGCTGTCGGAATCGGGCCAGAAGTTTCCCGCCGAGAAGCTGGACCTCGGGGTGACGTACCTGATGATCCAGATCTGGGCCCGGCTCTACGGGCACGTCACGTTGGAGGTGTTCGGGAACTATCCGATCCCGCTGGCGAATCCCGAGATCCTGTTCGACGCGATGCTGGCCGATCTGGGACGGACGGCTGGCCTGATCGCGCGCTGAGTTCAGATCCGTGCGCCCTTGGCGCGGTTACAGGAGCGGCACAGGATCTGGAGATTGGCGGCGCTGGTCGCTCCGCCCCGGCTGAGCGGGATGACGTGGTCGAACTCCAGGTAGTGCCCGTCGCCGCATTCGACACACTTGCCGCCGTCGCGCTGCCACACCTCGGCTTTCACCTCCTGCGGGATGCTGCGGGTATCGCGCTGGCCCGGCGTGAGCACGAGCCGCTTGGCCACGCGCAGCGCGCCCTCCAGCGCGGCGGCGACATAGTCGGGGTCGGCGACCGCGAACGTCGCGCCGCCACGTGCCGAGGTCGCCGCGATCACCACGGTGGCCTGCTCCGCGTGCACGGAGACGATCCGGGACCACGGCATTTCGGTGCCGGTCCCCTCGCCGACGAAACGCAACTTCTTGGTGCTGCCGATCAGCCTGCCCTCGGTGAGTTTCGGGCCGCGCGCCAGCTGACGCACATGCGTCGCCGGCAGATCGATGTGCACCTTCTCGTCGGGGTCCAAGTGCAGACCAGGCGTGCGAATCACCGGCAGATCACCGGCGCGCAGCCGGGCCAGGGTGCGCCCGCGGTGCATTCGCCTGCGCAGGTCTTCGATCAGCGGACCGTCGAGCGCCAGTTCGGTGACCGCTTGCTCGAACAGCTCCAACTCCGCGTGCTGGACCTCACCATCGGCGAAGGTGAAGGTGACCAGTCGCTCCACGTAGCTGAGGGCGACCTCGCGCAATGCCAGGCGACCTGCGTCCGCGTCGATGCGCTGATAGCGCAACGCGGCCCAGAGCGCCGCCCATTCCGGTCCGCGCGGACCGTGGGTGGTGAGTACGCGCCAGGCCCTGGTGTGCCAGTGTGTGAGGTACTCCTCGATCTCCTGCTCGCACTTGTGACAGGGGACGAGTCCGCCGAACAGTTTGCGGCGCCGCGGATCGCCGCAGCGTGCGCAGTGCCGATCGCTCGGCTGTGCGCGCGGGTAGCCCGCGCTGGTCCACTCGGTACCGTCCCACCAGCGCATGCGCCGCGGGTCTTCGGGGTCCGAATGCCAGTCGGCGCGTTCGGGATCCGGGGGTGGCGGCGCGGACGGTGTCGTTTCCGGTGCGTGCCGGGTCAGATCGATCGGGCGGTTCGGGTGCGTCCGGGGCGCGGTGCGGTCGAGCAGGTCGGTGTGTGGCCGTCCCGGTGCGGTGTCGTCCGGCCTGGCGTGCGCGTCCGCCGCGGTGCGCCGATCCCGGCCGCCGTCGGCTTCGTCGTGTGGGCCGAACCGATGCGCCACAGTGTCTTCAGCGGTGGTCGCATTCGGTCGGTGGGCTCGGCCTACCCGCGCCGGCCCGGTGCTGCCGGGGGACGGATCGGCGGCGGAGTCATCACCGTGCGGAATGTGCCGGCCGCCGTCGTGCCGCTCGTGCCGAGCGGAAGCCGGGTCCGGATGTGCGCCGGTGAGCGGCCGGGTCGAGCGTCGGTCCTGCGCAGGCGACGGACGAGCGGACCCGCGCACTCGGAATGGATCGGTGGGGTGCGTCGTGCGGGCCGGCTCGGCCGGATCATTGACCCGCACACCGAATTCGGTCACCAGTCCCGCCAGGCCGCTCGACCAGCCCTGACCGACGGCACGGAACCGCCACCGTCCGTCCCTGCGGTAGAACTCACCGAACATCAGCGCGGGAACCGCGTCGGTGTCCTCGATCTCGAAGGTCGCGACAGCGCCGTCGACGGCGTCCACCATGACGGTCAAACCGGTGATGTCCCCGAATGTTCCGCCGTCGACCGATCCGGCGAGGACGATCCGGTCGACGTCCGCCTCGGTGCGTGGCAGTGACACACTCAGCCGCGCGGTCCGCGGCGCGGGCTCTTGGTCGAGGGTCACCGCCTGGGAGACATGTCGCGGCGCGTTGTAGAACACCAGATCCCGATCCGAACGCACCGTGCCCGACCCGTCCAGGAGCAGCGCGTGCGCGTCCACCACGTGCTCAGAACGCCATGAAACGACCACGGCTAGAAGGGATGTCGGTACCGGCGCGTTCGCGCCCTTGCTCAGTTTCATCGTGTTCGAACTATGCCACGACCCTCCGACACGCCGAGCAAGCGAGGTGCTGGCGCTCGGCGGGGCGCGGACAACGCGCGGGTCGCGGCAATACCGTGCTCGGGCGGTCCGGTACGGCACAGTATTCCCATGACGAACCCGAAACGCCCGGGTCGTAGGCCGCCGACCCCGAAACTGCCCGGCATGCCCGGCCCCGCCGATGTTCTTGCCGCCGCGCAGGGCGCGGTCGAAGCGGCGCAGTCGGCGGCGAGTCAGGCGTTGGAGGCTGCCCAGCTGACCGCGAGTTCGGCCTTCGACGCGGCAGTGCGGTTGCCCCCGGCGTCGGCGCAGCTGGCCGCGCAACTGCCGGATCTGGTCGAGAGCCTGTCGATCGCGATCGACAGGCTGAACTCGACGATCGATCGCCTCGATCGCACGCTGGCGCTCGCCGATCCGGCGTTCGCGGCGTACGACCGGTTGCTGCCCAGACTGGAGGCGATGATTTCGCTCGGCGAGGAGGTACTCGGCCGGTTGGCCAGGCTGCCCGGCGTCGCGCTGCTCGGCAGGTTGACCGGTATGACCGGGACCGAGCCGCCCGCGGACCAACCGCCCGCCAAGCCGCGCAGGCGGCGCAAGTAGTCCCGCGGGGGCGTGCCCCGGTGTGGTGTCGGCGCCCTGATCGGCTCGGTCTCAGTGGACGGCGCGCGTGGTCGCCGCCCGTAAGGTGGCGGCTGCCTTGAGCAGCACCTCGTGGTATTCGTCCGCGGCGTCGGAATCGAGCACTATGGCTCCGCCCGCACCGATCCGCCAGCGGCCGTCGTAGCGTACGGCGGTGCGGATCACGATGTTCAGGTCCGCGGTGCCGCCGAGCCCGACGAAGCCGATGGTGCCCGAATAGACCCCGCGTGCTTCGGTTTCCAGCTCGTCGATGATCTCGAGGGTGCGCAGCTTCGGGGCGCCGGTCATCGACCCGCCGGGGAAACACGCACGCAGACAGTCGATTACGTCGACCTCGGGCCGTAGCCTGCCGCGCACGGTGGACACCAACTGGTGCATGGTCGTGTACTGTTCGGTGGCCATCAACTTCGGCACGTGCACGCTGCCGATCTCGCAGACCCGGCCGAGGTCGTTGCGGAGCAGATCGACGATCATCAGGTTCTCCGCCCTGGTCTTCGGGCTGTCGGCCAGGTCGCGGCGCAGCCGCTCGTCCTCGGCGGGGGTGGCCCCGCGCGGCGCGGTGCCTTTGATCGGCTTGCTCTCCACGGTGCGGTGCCGGTCGATCTTGAGGAAACGCTCCGGCGAAGAACAGGCGATATCGAGATCGTCGAAGCGGAGGTAGGCGGCATACGGTGCGGGGTTGCAGCGCCGCAGGACGCGGTAGAAGTCGAGTCCGTCGGCTTCGGCGGCGGGGATCGTCGCGCTGTCGGTCAAGCAGATCTCGTAGGACTCGCCCGCGTACAGGCGTTCCTGGCAGACCGCGATGTCGGCGAGGTAGCGGTCCTGGCCACGGGTCAGCAGTGGCGCGACGGATTCGCCGTCCGAGGGCATCTCGAGCGTTGGTGGATTCGTCCACGTCGGAAGAGTGTCGAGCGTCTCGCGGGTATCGCGCAGCCAGTCGGCGCCCGCCCGGGCGGCGTCCGGTGTGGCGTCGGTGAGCGACAGCAGATACGTCCGTCCGCCGACGTGGTCGACCACGACCACCCGGTCGGCGAAGATCCACTGCGCGTCCGGTGTCGGTGCGCGATGGGTTCTGTTCCCGCCGCAGTCCGCTTTGACCTCGTAGCCGAGATAGCCGACGTATCCGCCCACGAAGTCGAAGGGCAGCTCGGGAAGGTCGAGCTGTCGGGCCCGCAGTTCGGCGGCGAGGCAGTCCAGGATGCCGCCGGTGACGGTGCGTCGGTGGCCGTCGGAGGACTCCACCGTCACCTCGCCGTCGCCTACCCGATAGCGCAGCACCTCAGCCAGTGGTCCGCTCGCGTCGCCCAGGAACGAGAACCGGTCGAGCCCGGGTTCCACGTGTTCGCTGTCGAGCCAGAATGCCGTGGGGGAGTTGCCGTAGAGCCGTACGAACGCGCTCTCGGTATCGATCGCACGCTCGATCACGTCTTGCTGGAGTCGGAAGGTTCGCGCGGGCGGTACCGGGTGGACGGCGCGAGTCGAATCCGTCCGCGTGACGGGCGACGCATTATCGGCCGAGCGCTCGAATCGGACGGCCGCAGTGGGGAATTGCTCGGGCGCGAGCGTCGCGTCCGCGCCGGCAGCCACCCGGGTGGACGGTGTGTGGGTGTCCGCCTCCGGCGGGAATTCGATCGCCGCCGCCACCGACTGTCGCGGGGCTGTGCCGTGCCAGGAGTTCGGCCGAACTTCGCGTGCCGCTGTGAGTTTCGCGAAATTGCGCAACAGTGTCGCGCCGAACTGGCCCGCGATCGATTCCGGATGGAACTGCACGCCCCACTGCGGTCTGCTGCGGTGTCGCACGCCCATGACGACGCCATCCGGGGCCACCGCGGTGATCTCCAGATCCTCCGGCAATGGTCGCCGCGCGCACAGTGAGTGATACCGCACGGCGGTGAAACCCTGCGGGATTCCGGCGAACAGATCCCGGTTGTCGTGCTCGATACGGTCGAGAAACCCGTGTCTGGCGGTGGGCGCCGCGTCGACGATGCCGCCTGCCGCGACCACGATGCCCTGATGCCCGAGGCACACGCCCAGTAGCGGCAGCTCGGTTTCGCGGATCACCGCCACCGAGATCCCGACGTCGCGCGCGACATCCGGCCGTCCCGGACCCGGCGAAATGACAACGTTGTCGAAGCGCCCGAGTTCCAGCTCGGCGACGGTCTGTGCCTCGTCGTTGCGCACGACTGTCGGCTCGACCCCGTTCACCTCGCTGATCAGCTGATACAGGTTGTAGGTGAAGGAGTCGTAATTGTCGATCAACAGCGTGTGCATGGTTCCCGAAACCCTACGCCGCGCCGGTGGACGCCAACTGTTGTCATATGCCATCAGTTTGCGAGGTCGGGTGGTGCACAATGTGGGGCATGGCTGTTGCACAACCGGTCGATGTGGATCCCGCGGTCGTGGACTTCGCTGTCGTCGGAGCATGGATGGACGAGCAGAAGCTCCCCACCGGCGAATTCGAGGATGTGACCACGCTGGGCGGCGGAACGCAGAACATCATGCTCCGCTTCGCCCGTGGTGGCCGCGTGTACGTGCTGCGGCGCGGCCCCGAACATCTGCGCGCCAGGAGTAATGATGTGATTCGGCGAGAGGCCCGCTTGCTCGGTGCGCTCAACGGTGCCGACGTGCGCGCGCCTCGGGTGATCGCGGCGTGCCCCGACGAATCGGTGCTCGGCGCGGTCTTCTATCTGATGGAACCGATCCATGGATTCAACCCGCAGAACGAGCTACCCGCACTGCACGCCGGTGATCCGGAGGTCCGCAGGCAAATGGGCCTGTCCGCGGTCGAGGCGATCGCGCGGCTGGGTGCCGTGGATTATCGAGCGCTGGGTCTGGCCGACTACGGCAAGCCGGAGGGCTTCCTCGAACGACAGGTGCCACGCTGGCTCGGCGAGCTCGAGTCCTACTCGGCGAATGCGGGTTATCCGGGACCGGAGATCCCCGGTGTGGAGCGGGTCGGGGAGTGGCTGGACCGCAACCGCCCCGCGCAGTGGTCTCCTGGCATCCTGCACGGCGACTGCCATCTGGCGAACATGATGTTCCGCTTCGATAGTCCGCAGGTGGCGGCGATGGTCGACTGGGAGATGTCCACCATCGGCGACCCACTGCTGGACCTCGGCTGGCAGATCGCCACCCGCCCGGAGCCGGGCACCACCGGTGCGGCGCTCGTCGGCACACTCGGCGCGGTCGGCGGTTTGCCGACTCCGGAGGAGATGGTCGCGCACTACGGCCGTTTCTCCGATCGCGACCTCGATGCCGTGCCGTGGTACACGGTGCTGGCCTGCTTCAAGCTGGGTATCGTCCTGGAGGGCACGCACGCCCGCGCGTTCGCGGGCAAGGCGCCCAAGTCGGTCGGTGACTTCCTGCACGCGATCACCCTCGAGTTGTTCGACCGGGCGCAGCGCCTGATGTGAATGTCGGGATGTTGCCGATGTTTGACTTGATATGTGTGGCCGGTAATATTCAGCCACGCATAGCGTGGGTGCATGTCGATCGTTCCCGATGTGAAGAACTGGACCTGGGTGCTCGAACGCGCCTGTCCCGAATGCGGTTTTATCGCCGCCTCGACCAGCTATGAGGCGATTCCCACGCTGACGCGGCAGACGGCCGTGCGGTTCGCGGTGGTGCTCGATCGGGTCGACGTCCGGAAGCGACCGGACAGCTCGACCTGGTCTCCGCTGGAATACGGAGCCCATGTGCGCGACGTGTGCCGCCTCTTCGACACCCGGCTCGGCCTGATGCTCGCGGCTGAGCGAGAGGGGGTGATTCCGCGCTTCCCGAACTGGGACCAAGACGCGACCGCGGTGGCTGACCGCTATGACGAGCAGGACCCGGCGCGTGTCGCCGCGGAATTGGCCGAGGCTGCCGGACAGATCGCGCGCTTGTTCGAGTCGGTGCCTGCCGCGCGGCGCGCACTGCGCGGCGAACGCGACGACGGCGCGGTCTTCACGGTGGAGTCGTTCGCCAAATACTTCGTGCACGACCTGGTGCATCACCTACATGACGTACGCGGCTGAGTAGTAAGGCTGCGCTACTGGTGGATTCGGCCCGCACTAGAACGCGTTCATAGTGCTGGTTCGGCCGTATCGCTGAATTTCCGGCTCGGTACTAGAACGCGTTACATGTTTCTCGTACTGTGGGTGCAGTCACATATAAGCACGTGCATGCGAGAGGGTCGACAGGAATGAAGACGAAGGGCGCGATCCTGTGGGGAATCGACCAGCCGTGGTCGGTAGAGGAGATCGAGGTCGGCGACCCGGTCGCAGGCGAGGTGCAGATCCGGCTGGAAACCGCCGGTATGTGTCATTCGGATCATCACATCGTGACCGGAGCGACCCCGATGCCCGGCTTCCCGGTGATGGGCGGGCACGAGGGTGCGGGAGTGATCACCCAGTTGGGGCCGAACTGCCCCGCCGACCTCCAGGTCGGCGATCATGTGATCCTCTCGTTCATTCCCGCCTGCGGTCGCTGTCCGGCCTGTGTCGCCGGGCACATGGCATTGTGCGACCTCGGTGCCGGCCTGCTGATGGGGCAAGCGATCAGCGACGGCACCTACCGGATCCAGGCGCGTGGTGAGAACGTCATCCCGATGTGCCTGCTGGGTACCTTCGCGCCGTACATGACGGTGCACCACACCTCGGTGGTGAAGATCGACCCGAGCATTCCGTTCGAGGTGGCGTGCCTGGTCGGCTGCGGTGTCCCGACCGGATTCGGCTCGGCCACCACGGTCGCCCGGGTGTCCCCGGGCGAGACCGTGGTGATCGCGGGGATCGGCGGGGTCGGCATCAGCGCGCTACAGGGCGCTGTACTGTCGGGCGCCTCGAAGGTCGTCGCCGTCGACCCGAATCCGTGGAAGCGCGAGCAGGCACAGAAGTTCGGCGCCACGCACACCTACGAGAGCATGGCGGCGGCGATCATGCCGCTGATGGAGGCGACCGAGGGGAGGATGGCCGAGAAGGTCATCCTCACCATGGGGGAGATGCACGGCGAGTACATCGAGGAGGGCCTGATTCTCACCGCCAAGGCGGGCACCCTCGTCGTCACCGCGATGGGCCGGATGGACGAGAGCGACGTCAAGCTGAACAGCTTCCTGCTGTCGATGCTGCAGAAGACGGTGAAGGGTTGTATCTTCGGCGGCGGCAACGCCCGTCAGGACGCGCCGCGCATGCTCGCGCTGTACAAGTCCGGGCAACTCAACCTGGACGACATGGTGACCCGCAGTTATTCGCTGGAAGAAATCAATCAGGGCTACCAGGACATGCTGGACGGCAAGAATATTCGCGGCATCATCAAGTACACCGACGCCGACTGGTAGACGCCGTCGAGTGTCCTCCGCGGACGAATCCCTGTCGGATCACACTGATTCGACGGTACTCAGGCTTCGCTGTCACGGCGCAAGGCAGTACTAACGCCGTGTGGCGAGCGCGGTGGCGATCCGTGCGATCAGGTCGTACGGAACCGGCGCGCCCAGCGGGAATTTCAGCGTCCCCTTGCCCGCCCGATACGGTTCGACAGCGCGCGTCAACGTCGCGTCGCCTTCCGGGATCGGGTACAGGCTGACGTGCTGCTTCCAACCGGCGAAGTGGACGATGCTGTGACCGTGCAGCCGGAAGGTGGGAATGCCATAGCTGATCGCCTCGGTCGCCTCCGGTAGCGCTGCCTGAATGGTGCGCCGGATCTCGCCGAGAACGCCTCGTACCTCCTCGGGCAATGCCGCGAGGTACGCGTCGACGGTGATCGGCTGTTCGGCCATGCGGTCTCTCGATTCCACGATCCGTCAGCTATGGGTGGGTCGCTCGGAGGGTTGACGCCTCCCGAGTGTAAGCAGTCGACGCCGGCCCGGCGCCATCGCTCACGGTTCGGCGCACCGCCCGTCTGGTCCCGGGTTCGAGTCGGCGCGACAGGGGGTGGCGCGTCGGTGGCGTGCCCTGCCGTGCGCGGCGAGTTCGGTCCGGCACTTCGTCACCGGCTCGCGTAGTCGAGCGGGCTTTCGGTGACCTCCGAGGTGAGCGTGAACGCCGTCATTCCCTCGATCGAGGAGAACAACGGGACGAGACTGTCTCGCCCGGATGGCGGAGTGCGGTGTCGATCGCGGAAGCCCGCGGACATCCGGTACTTCCCCGGACAGGCCGCGCCGGCAGGGGCGATCGTGCGGTGCCGCGGCGCGAAATCACCGCGGAATGCGTCGGCGACGACCCGGATCCGAACGCGACCTCGCCATGGCCGATGGCGAGTCGAGGGTGTCGATCCGGTTCTCGTAGGCTCACAGGGTGCGTTCACTCGAACAGATTCGGGAATGGCCGGTTCGGCACGCGGCGGCAGCGGTGGTCGGCGCCGACGGTGCTGTCGCGAGCGAGGGCGATGCCGACCGGGTGTTCCCCCTCGCATCGGTCACCAAGCCGCTGGTGGCATACGCCGTGCTGGTAGCGGTGGAGGAAGGCGCGGTCGAACTGGACCAGCCCGCCGGGCCGCCCGGCGCCACGGTGCGTCACCTGTTGGCGCACACGTCTGGTTTCGCGTTCGACACCACCGACATTCAGGCCGCCCCCGGAACTCGTCGGATCTACTCGAGCGCGGGTTTCGAGGTGCTCGCCGAGTTCGTCACCGAGCAGACCGGGATCGCGTTCGACGAATACCTGCGCGACGCGGTGTTTCGGCCGCTGGGTATGGCCGCCTCGGTACTGGCCGGTCCAGCCGGGCACGCGGGACGGTCCAGCGCCGCCGATCTGACACGTTTCGCCGCCGAATTGCTGACCCCGCGGTTGATCTCCGCCGAGTTGCACGCCGAGGCCACCTCGGTACAGTTCCCCGGCCTGAACGGCGTGCTGCCGGGTTACGGTTCGCAACGGCCCAACGACTGGGGGCTGGGCGTCGAGATTCGCGACGGAAAGACGCCGCATTGGACCGGTGCCACGAACTCGCCACGCACCTATGGTCATTTCGGCCAATCCGGGACATTTCTGTGGGTCGACCCTGCCGCCGGGCTGGCGTGCCTGGCCCTGACCGACGAGAATTTCGGCGACTGGGCGCGCGCGGCCTGGCCGCCGCTGAGCGATGCCGTCATCGCCGAGTCGGCAGCTACGCACAACACGGTTGCGAAGTAACACGTGTAACTTCGGGCACTCCAGTACACTCGGGCAACGCCAGTTCGACGAGTCGTTGGGGAAGACGTTCCTCGTCGAAGCTGGAGGTATTGGTGGTGCGAGCATCGAGTCAGTTCGCGGACGCGACGGCGGGTGTGGTCTATATCCACTCATCGCCTGCCGCGCTGTGCCCGCATGTCGAGTGGGCGCTGACCTCGGCCCTCGGTTCCCCGGCGAAACTGCGTTGGACGGCGCAACCAGCCGACGGTCAACTCCGCGCCACCAGTGACTGGATCGGTCCCGTCGGCACCGCCTCCCGAATCGCCCAATCATTGCGCTCGTGGCCGGTACTGCGTTTCGAGGTGACCGAGGACCCCAGCGACGGCGTCGACGGCGAACGCTACAGTTTCGTCCCCGGCCTGGGCCTCTGGCACGGCTCCACCGGCGCCAACGGCGACGTCACGATGGGCGAGATGCGCCTGCGCGCGATGCTGCAGGCCGCCCGCGAACTCGGCAAGCACTCCGCCTACGACCTGCCCGCTGAAATAGAGCGGGCGCTGGGCACCCCATGGGACGAAGACCTCGAAATCTACCGTTACGGAACGGAATCCGGCGCCGAGGTCACGTGGCTGCGCCGCGACGTGGGTTAGGCGCAACCCGACGATTCGTGCGGGCCTCGATGCGCTACCAACCTCCGGGCGAGCAGCGACGGACTTGGTCCAACGCTTCGAGAGTGCTGCTCGTCTGATCCGCACGCCGCCCGACCAACCCATCCACCGCGCGCATCGCCTGCGAAAGCCGGAAGCCGACTCCGTTCTCGACCGCTGCGAGTCGTCTCGCTCCAGGCATCCGCACTGATCAAAGGTGAGCTCCAGTCCGCCGCAACGCCGTTGATGAAATGCCAGGCGGCGACCTGATCGCCAACGCCGCGAACGAGTTCCGCACAATCGTCGCTTCGACCTGCTCACGTTTGCCTCATACAGCATGCAGTTACGCGGACGGCCCTACGCTGAGTCGGCTGAGCAGCAGCTGAACGGCACGGCCGGGAGGACACGGGTCAGCTGGTTGCAGCCGCTCCGGCCGCGCCGAGTCCCGAGGAAGCGGTCGTGAATCTCGGTGAACCGCCGGTGGGGATCCCGCCCTGCCGGCCGTGGTCCCGATCCTCTTGCACGACAACTAGGAAGAGAACGGGGCGGTCAGCGGGAGGCGAGGGCTGTCTCGGACTCGACGTGGGTGAGTTTTTCGGGGTTGCGGACGTAGTAGAGGCCGGTGACGTGGGCGTTGTCCACGCGCAAGGCCAGTACGCCGTCGATCACGCCGTCTACCCGCAGGATGAGTCCGGGGTTTCCGTTGATCGCCGTGGGCTCACTGGTGAAGGCGCCGCCGGCCTTGTCGACACTGCCGGCCATGTAGCGGAGCACCTTGTCGGCGCCGACGACGGGCCGCAGGGCTGCCAATTTGAGGCCGCCGCCGTCACTGACGAAAACGACGTCCGGGGCGAGTACGTCGAGCAGCCCCTGCAGGTTTCCGGTCGCGAGGGCGGACTGGAACGAATCGAGTACTGCCCGGGTCTCTTCGGGGGAAACCGGCGTGCGCGGTCGGCGGGCGTCGACGTGTCGGCGGGCGCGGTAGGCGATCTGGCGTGCGGCGGAGGGGCTCTTGTCGATGGTGGCCGCGATGTCGTCGTAGCCGAAGTCGAAGACCTCGCGCAGTACGAAGACGGCGCGTTCGGTCGGTGAAAGGGTTTCGAGGATGAGCATGAGTGCCAGTGAGAGGTTCTCGGACAGTTCGACGTCATCGGCGACATCCGGCGCGGTGAGCAGGGGCTCGGGTAGCCAGGGACCGACGTAGGCATCCTTGCGCCGTTGGAGGGTGCGCAGCCGGTTGAGTGCTTGCCGGGTCGTGATCCGTACCAGGTAGGCGCGCTGGTCCCGCACTTGTGACAGGTCGACTCCGACCCATCGCAGCCAGGTCTCCTGGAGGACGTCCTCGGCGTCCGCCACCGATCCGAGCATTTCGTACGCGACGGTGAACAGCAGATTGCGGTGGGCGACGAAAGCCTCGGTCGCGGGGTCGGTGACGTGGTCGCTCATGTCATACGTTTCGCTCTCTCGCGGTCGGCCCGGTGGGCCGGGAGCGGGCCGTGCCTCCTGGGGTACCCCCGCCGGGGATACCCCTCTGGGGCGTGCGTGCCACACCTCCAGTCTGCGGCATGATCTGCCGGAGAGGTCGTGATCGGTGCGTCGGCTGTGGAGGGCGTGTGTTACGGCTGAGGCGCTGCCACGCGGTCGGCGCTGTCGCCGTGGGATGCGTGGGAACTGGCCTTGCGCGCCCCGGACACCAGCTTGTTGAGGGTGAACCGGCAGGCGATCTCCTTGACGCCGGCACCGGTCCGCCCGTTGATGCTGAGCGCGTTCACCTTGTCGTTCGGGTAGGAGAACTGGGTGACGCCTTCGTTGCGGCCGAGGCTGAGGCACTGCCCGGCGAAGAACATCCGCACGCGAGCAGGTGTCTTCCCAGCGATCCGGCGCAGGATCGTGTCGGCGGCTGCCGGGCCCAGTTGCACGGCGGCTTGGCAGCTCATCCGGAACGGCTGGCCCGTCGTGACCGCCGCGTCCCCGGCTGCGACGATGCGCACGTCGTCCACACTGGTCAGCGTCGCGTCGGTGAGCAAGCGGCCGTCGGTGTCGGTGCGCAGCCCGCTGCGGGCGGCCAGGTCCGGGACACGGAATCCCGCGGTCCAGATGGTCACCGCGCTGGGCAGCGACCGGCCGTCGTCGAGCCGGACGGCGTCCTGTGTCACTGCCGTCACCCGCGCACAGGGACCTTCGAGGACGGTCACACCCAGCTCGGCGAGCCGGCGGGCGACCGGGCGGCGGACCCGGGCGTGCAAGGAGGGGCCGAGCACGTCGCCGCAGACCAGGGTGACCTTGCGGCCCGCTTCCGCCAGCTCGGCGGCGGTCTCCAGGCCGGTCGGGCCGGCCCCGACGACGGTCACCGAAGCCGACGCGGGCGTCGCATCCAGTGCCGACCGCAGTTGTCGCGCCCCCTCCAAGTCCGACACCCAATGAGCGAACTCCGCCGCTCCGGGCACGCCGGGGTCGGCGGCGCCACTGCCCACCGCGTAGA
This sequence comes from Nocardia sp. NPDC049190, assembly GCF_040648115.1. Taxonomy (NCBI): domain Bacteria; kingdom Bacillati; phylum Actinomycetota; class Actinomycetes; order Mycobacteriales; family Nocardiaceae; genus Nocardia; species Nocardia sp. NPDC049190. The sequence continues at coordinate 3,467 of NZ_JBEZDE010000058.1, read as the reverse complement.
CGAGGTAGTCGTAGGAGAGCGTGCCACCGCCCGCCAGTGACACCCGGCACCCGGCAGCGTCGAGGCGGGTCGCGGTGTCGACCACCAGCCGGACGTTCCCACCCAGAACCGCACCGAAGCCCTCGACCGCGTCGTCGGAGCCGGTCACGAACTGATGCAGGCGGATCCGCGAGACGAACTCGGGACGCGGATTGACCAGGGTCACCGACACGCCATCACGCCGAGCCAGGCGGTTGGCCGCCGTTACGCCCCCGTACCCTCCACCGACGACGACCACCTCGACGTTCCCGTTCATCATGTTCCCTTTCATCATGTCTCCTCGTGTTGTGGACTCGACATGGAGACACCAGCTGGCCGGCCGGCGTAACAACCGCGGATGAGGCTTAGCGCACATCGACCGCCGCGAACGCCGCCCCCATTCGCGAGTGGCGTAACGCGGCCGTGGAGCTTGCCCTACCGGGGCTACCGGCACCGACTCTGCCCCTACCGACCAACCGGCAAACCCATCAGGGTGCGGAGGGCTCAGAGGTACGCTGAAATTGCGACAGGTTGTTGGCGGACTTCTGGGCACGATCCGCGCACACGCACCAGTGGCGGGGCAGTGCCTGGCCCCGTACTTGCCAGGAACGAACATGGCTGGGCAATCTGCGCACCGACGCTCAACTGTCTGGCCTGGCTATAGCAACTGGTGTGGGGCTACCCGGTCGGGCGTGGTTGGAATGCAAGCAAGTACACCGTTTGCCAGTCGAGTGCTCACGGGACGGCACAATGGATGACATGTCAGTGGGTGGCGGGGACGCCACTTGTCCAGCGGAGGCGTTCGGACGCTATCGGCTTCTGTCGCTGCTGGGTCAGGGCGGCATGGGCCAGGTGTGGCGGGCGCAGGATTCGCTGACCAACCGGGTAGTGGCGCTCAAGGTGTTGCCCGAGCGCTACGCCGATGACGAGCAGTTGCGCGAGCGGTTCCGTCGGGAGTGCCGGGCGGTGGCGCAGTTGACCGAGCCGCATGTGATCCCCATCCACGACTTCGGCGACATCGACGGTCGGCTCTATCTGAATATGCGCTTGATCGAGGGCACCGACCTGCGCACGGTGATCAAGCAAGAAGGGACCTTGTCGCCGCGGCGGGCAGTGGCGATCATTACACAGGTGGCCGGCGCACTGCAGGCGGCCCACGACGCCGGGTTGGTCCACCGCGATGTCAAACCCACCAACATCCTGCTAGGGGCCGATGAGTTCGCCTCCCTGATCGACTTCGGGATCGCCCACGCAGCCGACGACCGTACGCTGACCACGATCGGCGAGACCATCGGCACCGTCGCCTACATGGCGCCGGAGGAGATCAGCGCGGAAGTCAAGGCCGATGCCCGAGTGGACGTGTACGCGTTGACGTGCGTGCTGTATGAATGCCTGACCGGCCGCCCGCCGTTTGCGAGCGAATTGGGGATGCAGGGTGTGATCGCCCATCACCTGCACACCCCGCCGCCGCGACCCAGCGCCACTACACCCGATGTACCGACTGCGTTCGATGCGGTCATCGCCAAGGGCATGGCCAAAAACCCCGACGATCGTTACCAGACCGTGCGCGAACTGGCCGCGGCGGCCGAAGCCGCGGTGGACGATTCCGTGGTCAGCACTCCCGTGGGCGTGGCTGCGCGCCGTGGGCGGCGAATCAGATTGTCGCCCAAGACCGCCGGTCTGCTCGCCGCCGCGGTCGCGGTGGTGGTGGCCGCCGTAGCTGTTGTCCTCGGTGTCCAACGGGAATCAGGCGGCGGTGGCGACTCGCCCACACCTGACGCCTCGGGCTACTCGTCACAGCGTCCGCTGCCGTTCACCGGCGTCAGCCTGCCCACCGACGTGGCGGTCGACCCGGCGGGCGATGTATACGTCACCGACATGGGTAGCGATCGGGTGATGAGGTTGGCGGCGGGCGCGTCGGCGCCGACTCCGCTGCCGTTCACCGGCCTGAAGAATCCCCAGGGTGTGGCGGTCGACCCGGCGGGCAACGTCTATGTCAGCGATACGAGTAACGATCGGGTGATGAAGTTGGCGGCGGGCGCGTCCGTGCCGACTCCGTTGCCGTTCACCGGCCTGAAGAATCCCCATGGTGTGGCCGTCGACGGGGCGGGAGACGTGTACGTCGCCGACTGGGGTAATGATCGGGTGGTGAGGTTGGCGGCGGGCGCGTCTACGCCGACGATACTGCCATTCACGGGGCTCCAAGATCCGCAGGGTCTGGCGGTCGACTCGGCGGGCAACGTGTACGTCACCGAATTGGGTACCGAGCGAGTGGTGAGGTTGGCGGCGGGCGCGTCGGCGTCGACCACGTTGCCGTTCACGGTGCTCAAAGATCCCCAGGGTGTGGCGGTCGACACGACGGGAGACGTCTACATCGTCGACTGGGGTAACAAATGGGTGGTGAGGTTGGCGGCGGGCGCGTCGACGCCGACCCCGTTGCCGTTCACCGGCCTGAAGAATCCCCAGGGGCTGGCGGTGGACACGGCAGGCAGCGTGTATGTCACCGATCTGGGCCCCAATCCGGTGGTCAAACTCCCGGTCGGCTGAACCCTGGTTTCGCGCGCAGGGGTTCTAGTGACCGTCGCAACTGAACCGCCCCGGAGTGTTGGGAGACTTACTGGTGTGAGAACTCGGCGGTTTGCTGAGTTGTTTTGTGACTGTAGTGCAGGGCCTCGAACTCGACCGGTGGCATATCGTCGCAGTACTCGTAGAGCCGCGTGTGGTTGAACCAGTCGACCCATTCGAGGGTGGCGACTTCGACCTGGTCAACGGTCTGCCACGGCCCTCTCGGCTTGATCAGTTCGGTCTTGTAGAGACCGTTGATCGTCTCGGCGAGGGCATTGTCGAAGCTATCTCCGGTGGTGCCTACCGAGGCGTCGATCCCGGCCTCGATGAGCCGGTCGGTGAACGCGATCGACGTGTATTGGCCGTATTCAATTGGTCGTTGCAACACCGGTTTGTTCGAGCGATCGTAGCTGTTCGGTGAAGGCTTCGGCGGGTGTTTTCCAGCCGAGGGTCTTGCGGGGTCGGGTGTTGAGGGTGTGGGCGATGGCCGCGATGTCACGCGCCGACCACCGGGACAGGTCGGTGCCCTTCGGAAAGTATTGGCGAAGGAGACCATTGGTGTTCTCGTTGGTGCCGCGTTGCCATGGGCTCTTCGGGTCGGCGAAGTAGATCTCCACGCCCGTGCGGGCGGTGAAGCGAGCGTGGTCGGACAGTTCCTTACCCCGGTCCCAGGTCAACGATCGTCGCAGCAACGGTGGCAGCGGGCGCAGTGTTCTGGTGAGCGCATCGGTCATGGTCACCGCGCCGTAGCCGGTTAGAGCGGGCCCGTTCTTGGTGCGCGCGATGACTCCGTATCCGTCCTCGCGGGGCAGGGGGATCAGCATGGTGAATCGGGTGGTCCGCTCGACCAGCGTGCCGATCGCCGAACGCTGCAGCCCGATCAC
>NZ_JBEZDE010000057.1:0-28479 GCF_040648115.1 Nocardia sp. NPDC049190 | reverse complement strand
GCTCGTCGCCGGCACACTGGCACCCGTCACAGTCCGCTGGGCAGAGTCGACCCGACCCTGGGCCGCGAGCCCGGTACCCGAACAAACGCGGTAGCCGAAACATCAACTGCCAGGCCCGACCCCATCGACGCTGCCCACCATACTCCTGCAGCGGTCACGGGTGAGGCCACGACGGGCAAGGCCACCGAACACACGTCGCTGCTGCCCGAGAGCCATCACGGTGGCGGATACGCGGATTGCGTGCACGCACCGCCGAACGGTGCGAGGCGGTGCGACGGCTGCGCGCTGAATGTAAAGGGTTGCGCACCATCGCCAAAGAACTCGATATCGATCGGAAATCCGCTCGCCGGTTCGCTATCGCTGCCAGCCCTGCGGACGTCATCACCGCCGCGACGTCTCGCTCCAGAATGATCGATGAGTTCGTGCCGCATCTGCTCACCCGCTGGAACGCCGGACACACCGATATCGCGGCCCCGATCACCGAACTGCGCGAACTCGGCTATCGCGGCAGCCGCAACGAGGTTTGGACAGCCGGCGAAGCGCTGAGGGTGTCCCGCGCGGGCACCACGGTGGATCGCGCGGGACACACCTTGCTTTTTGCCAGCTGCGGGAGTTAGGGCGTAGTAGAAGCCGGTTCGGCAGCCGGGTAGTAGATCTCACGGCGCAAGCGTTCCAAGTCCGGCGCCGTGGAAGCGGAGGTTTGTGTATACCGATCGCTCTCACGCGCCCGGAGCGCCACGCTCGTCATGTTCCGGTACATCTCCGCGTAGTCCTTCCCCCGGCTCGACAGGCCGGGAAGCACGCGGATGAGCGCGGGGACGTAGCGGAACAGCGCCTCGAGCTGGGCGCGATACTCGGCCACCTGGCGTTGTACCTGTTCGATGGCTTCGCGGCGGGTGCAGCCGGTCTCGTGACGGACCGCCCGCACCAGGTTGTAGGGGATTTGGTCTGCCTCGTCCTGATCCAACCCCACCAGGTCGTTCTCCATGAAGGTCACCAAGAAGGCGAGTTCCTCGAGACGGCGGATCACGGGGTGGTTGCGCAGCTTCGAGGGCAGTTCCCGGTCCTGGTACACCTCCATGCCGGCAAGGGCGGTTTCGATCCCACTGGTCGACATCCGCAGCGGCAGGTAGTCGGCCGTGGCGGGGATGTAGCCGTTGATGCGATGGTGCGCTTCGCGTTCGGAGGCTTCGAGCCACTTCTCGATGCCGTCGAGGAACCGCTCCTGCCAGCGGGTGCTGCGGCCCTCGCGCAGGCGCGGCCATAAACTCGCCCACGCCGTCGGGATCGCGCCGTGCATCTCCGGGTCCTGGCGCAGCATTGCCACCAGGCCACGCCTCAGCGCGGTGACGGCTTCCGGGTCTCTCAGCTGCGGATCCTCGAACAGGTCATCCCACACAAGGGCCAGCACGGCCATGCCGAAGGCGGTCTGTTCGCGGTCCGCGTCCGCTGGGGCCAAGGCTTGTCCCGGGAGCCGGAACGCTCCTGTCCACCGGTGGTAGTCGGCTTCGGCAGCGGAGACGACGAGGCCGGTGTCCACCAGCCAGCTCCTCAACCATTGCGCGACCTGCGGCGGGAGCCCCTCACCGGGGGATCGGGATGGCCGCGTCGGCTGCGGGAGGATCGTGGAAGCATGAGTTCGCCGGTCGAGGACGGACCGGGCGTAGGCGGTCATCGCGTGGCGGGCGCGTGGGTCAACGGGCAGGGCGGCGAGCTGACCGAGGGCCTGGTCCATGAATTCCTCGGCCATCGCCCGTGCTTCGTCCACGGCGCCGGAGGCGATGACCAGCTCGCGGGCGCGTGCGGCTTGCTCACCCGTGATTGCCCTGCGCAGCATGCGGGCAAGGTTTTGGTCGCGCGCAGCGGCGCGGATCACGGGCAATGTGTAGATGCCCTCGGGTAGATCCGTGTTGACGGGCTTGCCCATTTCTTCGGTGGTCGAGGTCAGGTCGAGGATGTCGTCATACAGCTGGTAGGCCAACCCGAAGTGTCGGCCGAACAGGGCCAGCGCCTCTTCTTCATCCTCGGAGCGGCCGGCCTGCATCGCGCCCACCCGGCAGGCTAACGACAGCACCGCCGCCGTTTTGCCGTCGATCGCGTCCAGGTAGGCCTGCTCGCTGCGGGAGGCTACATACTGGTCGGCGGCCTCGATCACCATGCCCGCGCACATCTGCTCACTCGCGATCGACCCCGCGAGAACTTCGCGTAGGCCGAGTCCGGCCAGCAAGCGCCCGCCCGCGACCGTCACGCAGTCCCCACCCAAGACGGCCATATGCGAACCCCACACCGCGTTGGCGCTGGGCCGGCCGCGGCGCTCGTACGCGTGATCGATGACGTCGTCGTGGTAGAGCGAGCCCAGGTGCACCAACTCGACGGCAGCAGCCGCGCGCACCGCACGGTCGTCGGCCGGGGCCTCGGGATCGGTCAGCAGGTAGTACGACAGCAACGTCAAGGTAGGACGGACCAGGCGGCGGGAGGTGTCGGGTCCTTCGTCTGTGAGTGCGGTCAGATCTGGCCTGCCCCGGAACTGCACGGGACCGAGAACGTCACGGACGCGGTCGAGGTCCGCATCCAGATGCGGGAAGACAGCGGAATCGATTTCACTTGGCACGTGCTCGCTCCTGACTGATTACATCGATCATCTACAACACAATCGATCAGTGGAATTTGACATCACCATCACGCGGAAGATGTTGGTATCGGCAAACTTTGATGCCCCGTAACTCAGGTGATGCCGATTGATCGCGAGCGGCCTGCACGCCGCCCCCGCCCGAAACGGCGACTCCGCCCGCCCCTGCCGACCAGACCGTCCCCTACCTGACCAGCTGAGTGACGAACTCGAGTCCCAAATCCGCAAGGTACGTCCGAACACCCGGCCAACTCGAACCGCCCGGCCGACCTTGCGGGCCGCAGGTCAGTCGATCGCTGTCCGCAACCTTTGCGCGGAACGGATAAGTAGTAGAAAACGTGAGTTGGTGCGGGTGTGCGGAAGGGGATGGAAAGAAGAGTTGGTGGGAAGCTAGGTGGTGATGCGGGGCGAGTAGGGGAGGGAGCGGGCAGGCATTGGTGATGACCGGTCCGCCGCAGGAGTGAACACCGACGGCGGACGGGGAACGGGGCGGGCTGGGTCAGGCCGCGAGGGACAGTAGGTTGCGGCAGGAGCGGGCACCCCGGGCTTGCCGTCCTCGCGGCAGTGGTCGCACAGCCCGTCGTCACTGCGACGGGTGCCGGTGGCGGGGTCGATCGGGTGGACGTCGGCGACGGCGCGTTCGATGAAGCAGGACACGCATCGCCACCCCACGACCGGCGGATGGCGGCGCGGTCGTAGTCGAGGGCGTACCCGTCGAGGACCTCCCGTCGAGGGTGGGGTCGGATCGTCGGGGTCGCGGTCGATCGTCGCGGCGTACCGCGCGTCTGCCTCTGGCGGGGTCTGATCGACCCCGAAGGTGGACGCGGCGTGTTCGATGACGGTGCGGGGCTCCTCGGCGTCGCCGGGTCATCAGTCGCGCCATCCGCTCGGGGGCGTGGCGGTCGTACTCGGCCAGCGCGGTCGTAGCGGTGGGGTGTGCTCGAGGACGGGCTCACGCGCACCGAGCGCGATGCGGCGCTTGGCCGTCGGCGTCGTCGAGGGACACGGTCTGGAAACGCGGGCGGGTACGCGGCTGGTAGAGGCGGGGTCGGTGTCGGACACGCACGCTGCGAGCAGATCGCGGTAGCCGGGCTGGGATTTCCACAGCGCCCGCAGCCGCGCCAGCGCGGTGGGATGGTCCCAGCGCATGAAGCAGTGGGTGAGGTTGACCAGGAATTTCTTCTCGTCGGGGTCGGCCAGCCCGGAGATGATGTGTTCGAACTCCTCGCGCGCGGTGGCGGTATCGTCGGTCTTGACACAAGGCGCGAACGCGGCCAACCGCGAGCGCGAAGATGTTGTGTGTGTGTGTGCTGCACACGGGCGCGTCAGCGCCGTTGTGGGCGGCGATGTCGGCGGTGAGAGCGGACGTGACTGTGCTCCTTGCGTGAGTGAACTGACGGACTGGTCCCGTGCCGCGACAGCAACCCGCGACAGGGATGTCCGGCTGACCGGGCGGCCAGCCGAGGGCGTCTCGACCAGGTCGGCCACCGACGGAGATTGGGCCCGGCATCGGCCCTCTTTCGGCGAGGTTCTCTGCGGCCTCACGCGAGAGGGTGCAGACTTCGGCCGGGTTCGATCGCGGTGACGCGCCAGGAGTTGGTGAGTTCCCTGCCCGTCGCGGCGAGGCTTGACACGCGACACGGGCGATGACGAGGTGATCACCTCGAGTCCGTATGAGCGGACACCATGTTGGGAGGCCGGTGATCGGCGGAAAGGTCCTCGCCGACCGGTGGCGCGGTGAGGACGATCCCCCCAGCGGTGGCCGAGGTCAGCCGATGCGACTGGCGTGGCGAGAGCGGTTCAGGACCAGCCCGCCCAGGACCACGCTGATCACGCCGAGCACCATGGCCGCCCAAGCCCCGACGATCCCGTTGCCTGTGCCGGGACCGCCACCAGCGGTGGCCGCGAACCATGTTCCGAGGACCAGACCGACCAGCCCCGAAACCACCGCCACTATCGCTGCGCGCCGCCCGGCGGCGGTGCCGATACGACCGACGCGGCCCAGGGCCAAGCCGCCGATCACCACCCCGAGCAGTCCCACCAGCGCGGTCAGGGTTGGCCCCAATCGACCAGAGGTCATTCCGGTGATAGCGGCGGTCTGTTGGACCGAGGCCGCCGCCGGTGCGGCAAACGCGATACCTACGAGCAGGGCGGCTGCGGTGACGGCGGGCAGATGACGGACGGACATGAAGTGCTCCTTTGTCGAAGGCTCGATACCGCTTCATCATCTCCGCCGACACCACCGCAGATCATCGTGCGGGCGTCGACAATTGGGGCTGCCGCCGCTGCCGCAGCCGACTGCCGCGCATGCGGCAGAACCGGCGAAAACTACCGCGTCCGCAGTAGCCGATCGATCCTGCACAGGCAGGAGTTCCCCACGCGAGATTCCGGCTAGGGTGCACGCATGAGCAGGGCACGAATCCGCGTCGGAGACTGGATGGTCGCCGTCGCAGTGACGGCCGTCCTGCTGATCGCCGGGCTGTCAGGGCAACATTCCCCCACGAAGCTCGACGTGCTGGGCTTTGCGTTGCTGCTGATCGGAGGCCTCGCATTCGGTGCGGCCCACCGCGCTCCAGTCACGGCGCTGGCCGTGACCGGGCTGTGTGTCTTGGGTTACCAGGCAATCGGTTTCGAGGTTCCCGCCGTCGCATTCCTGGTCACGGTATACGCCACGGTCCGGGTAGGACACCGGCTCATCGCGGTGGCGGGTTCGGTGCTCATGGTGGCCGCGCTGCCGTTCGCCATGCTCATCGCGCATCCCGCCTGGGGTGTGGGCGAGGCGTTCACACAGGCCCGGGGTGCGCTTCAACTGGCCTGGTTGATCGCGGCCGGTGCGGCCGGTGAGGGGTTGCGCCAGGCCGAGCAGCGCGCGGACGAGGCCGAACGCAACAGGGAGGAGACCGCGCGGCGCCGCGCTGACGAGGAGCGGCTACACATTGCCCGGGAGCTGCACGATTCGCTGACACACCAGATTTCGGTGATCAAGGTACAATCCGAGGCCGCCGTGCATGTTGCCCACAAGCGAGGCGAACCGGTGCCGGAGGCCCTGCTGGCGATCCGGCAGGCCGGGCGGGAGGCGGCCCGGGAACTGCGCGCGACATTGGAAGCACTACGCGATGACGGAATTACCCCTCAGCAGGGACTCGACCACATCCCGGGCCTGGTGGAACGAGCCCGCGCCACGGGTTTGGACGCGACACTGACGATCGAAGGACAACGCCAGGCCGTACCGGCAGCAGTGGACCGCACCGCCTACCGAATCATTCAGGAGTCGCTGACCAATATCTTCCGGCACGCCGCCGCCACGACGGCGTCGATCCGCATCGACTACCGGCCCGACACTCTGGCCGTACGGGTCGATGACGACGGCAAGGCGAGGCAGGGCGCAGTGCTGGTGCACGGCGTCGGACTGCTCGGGATGCGCGAGCGAGTCACCGCCCTCGGCGGTCGCCTGCGGGCGGCACCCCGCAGCGAGGGCGGCTTCTCCGTCCACGCCGAACTCCCAGTGGAACCACCATGATCCGTGTTCTACTGGTCGACGACCAACCGCTCATTCGCAGTGGTTTCCGGGCCCTGCTCGACCTCGAAGACGACATCGAGGTGGTAGCCGAGGCCGCCGACGGCAGCGAGGCCTCGGCGCTGGCCCGACAGCATCTGCCCGACGTAGCGCTCATCGACATTCAGATGCCGGGCATGGACGGCATCGAGACAACCCGGCACATCGCCGCCGACCCGGCGCTGGCCGGAGTGCACGTCGTCATCCTGACCAACTACGGCTTGGACGAATACATCTTCCACGCACTGCGCGCCGGTGCGGCCGGATTCCTCGTCAAAGATATTCTGCCGGAAGACTTCCTGCACTCGGTTCGCGTCGCCGCCCGCGGCGAGGCCCTGCTCGCACCCTCGATCACCCGCCGACTGATCGACCGATACGTCTCCCAGCCGCTCAACACCCGCACCGATACAGGGATGAAGGAACTGACCACCCGCGAACGTGAGGCCGTAGTCCTCGTCGCCCAGAGCCTGTCCAACGACGAGATCGCCAACCACATGGGCATCAGCCCGCTGACCGCGAAAACCCACATCAACCGAGCCATGACCAAGCTCCACGCCCGCGACCGCGCCCAACTCGTAATCCTCGCCTACGAATCCGGCCTGGTCACACCGCGCAAATCCTGACATCGCGCAGCCTCCACCAATGAACGCGCCAGCGGTGTGCGGCACCTGGACGAACCGAAATCCATGCGCACATTGACGCAGTTCCCCGGTCATCTCACCAGCGGCGATGATCACCGATCAGAGCATCATCACCAAGGGAGCGCCTGAGGTGGTGCTGTCGCGCTGCAGTGACGCGCCCGATACCGCCAGGGCTGTGCTGGAGGCCGAGTTTGCCGCCCTGTTCGACTTCGCCACCTTCGCGATCACGCTGCGGATCTTCCATGCCGGTGACACGCTGGTCCATACCGGATGGTTCGTCGAATCGCTGGCCACCCAGGCCCTCGTGCTGTTCGTGATCCGCACCCGCCGCACCCCGTTCTTCCACAGCCATCCCAGCGTGCCGCTGCTGACCGCCGCCTTGGCCGCCGTCGCTATCGGCGCCGCACTACCGGTGACTCCGCTCGCACCCAGCCTCGGCTTCACCCCGCTGCCGGGCGGCTTCTTCCTCGCCCTGCTCATGATGATCGCTGTCTACCTCGCACTGGCCGAAGTCGACAAGCACTGGTTCTTCCGCACCCCACCGACCGTCGTCGCACAGCGTGAACGTACCACCGGTCACCGGATACACCGCCGTGCCGCCCGGTTCACCACCAGGCCACGGGCGCGGTGACGCTCCGCGGGCCGGACAGGGAACCAAAGACTCTTCCTCCGCGGCCACGCGCCGCGATCGACTCGGATCCCGGAGGGTGTCGAAAAGGCATGCCATGCCCCCAGAACAGGCTGCAGGTCCGCGGGGACAACCAGAAGACCCCAACCGCGGCCGGAATACCGTTGGCCGAATCGTGCGTCGCCAGGTCAGTGCCGCCTCCGCATTGCCGGTCGCGGCGAATCCGGCCATGGCCGACAGCCGGGCGACGGCCGGACCGGCTTCGATGCCCTGGGTGTGGCGGCAGGCGAAGTCCATCGACTCGGCGCGGTCCGCGGCCGCGATGCGCCAGCGCGCCGTCTCGGTAGCGAGCGTGGTCCGCATGTTCGCGGCGGCGACCGTCACCGGGTTGTGGGGCGGTGTTCACGCAGTACCGACCCGGCAGATCGTCGCCGACGCGACCGAGGTGGGCAAGTCGAGTGGTGCTTCAAGAATGGCACGCCAAGTGTGTCGCACTGTGGGGCATCGCCCTCACAGTGGTGTCGGTGACGGCCGTCGGCAGCGACACCGACGCCAGCGGGTGGGTGTACCGAATCGCGGCGCTCACGCTGGTCCGCCCTGCCGTTCTCACCGCCCTGAGCGGTGCACGAACCCAGCGTTACTGCTCGCCGCGACCCTGGCCTGAAGAGGCGTTGGGCACAGCAGGACGTGCACGCCTCGATCATGGACCGCTATCGGTGACTAAAGTCCGCCCCACTGTACCGCCAATGGACATAGCGGTTCGGCGCTGTCGCGGGTTGGCTGAGAGCAGACATTCACGATGAAAGAGAGGGCAGTGGTCATGGCCGACGAGACTACAACCGAACACGTCCGAAAATCGGGCACGAAATCACCGGCGAAGACACCCTCCACGCCCGAATCCGAGACGACGTCCACGACCGAACCGCAACCCCCGAAGCAGACCGCCGACGGCCACGGACTGCGTGTCCCGATCCCGACGGTCGGGGTCCGGATGACGCGAGTCCCGCTTCCGCCCGGGCCGCGCACCGTGGCCACCGGAATGGCACACGGTGTCTCGTCGGCGACGACGGCGGTGCGCCATCAGGTGCCGGACCGGGAGTCGTTGCTGTTCTATGGCGGACTCGGCGCGGCGGCGGCTACCGGGCTGCTGTCCTGGCCGGTGGCCGCGGCGGTGGGCGCCGGTGTCTGGGTGGCGGAACGAGTCCACCACGAATCGGCTCCCGCGCGGTAGCGCGGCGATTCGACTCTGGATCCGGACGTGTTCGGGATTGCAGCCGCCGCGCGGATCGTGTCCGCGCTGACCGTGGATACGGTGCGCGCGGCACGCAACGAGATTTCGGGACGGCAGATCTGGGAGCGATCGGGGCGGGCGCATATCGAGGCCCGGGGCTTGCATAGCACCGACGCTTCACCTGGCTATGTCGCCGCCCTGCGGCACGCGATGGGTGCTGCCGACGGTGTGCGCTGGGTCGCCGTCAACGGCATCCTCGGCGATGTCGTCGTCGATTTCGACCCGAAGCGCGTCGACGTGGCGGCCCTGCGAAACATCGTCGCCAGCGTCGAACGCGACTACGGCACGGCCACTCTGCCGCGAAACCGGCCCATGCATCCAGGTAGTTTCGAGCCGGTATTCGATGAATTGCTCGCGCTCTGTGGTGATCTGCTGGGTGCGGCCGCCGGACTGGCCGGCCGGATGGTCCCGCTGGCGCTCCCACCGGAGAGCATCGCGCCGGTCTACGGCATCGACCTGATACCGGGAGTGCGCGGCCGGCTCGACGCGCGATTCGGCGCGATCCGCGTGGATACCGCGCTCTCCCTGCTGAGTTCGGTGATCGGCGCCGCTGCGCACACACCGCTGTTGGCCGTGGCCGATGCCGGGCTGCGGGCGGTGCAGTTGCCGGCGGCCCTGGCCCGCCGGCACACCTGGGAACTGCGTGCGCCCGAACTCACCGCGAATGCCCGCGTTGCGGCCGCTACCGCGCAGCCGCCGTCCCAGGCCCGCCCGGTGCCGCTGCCGCCCGGCCCGATCGACCGATACGCCAAGCAAGCCAGCCTGGCCACCGCCGCCACCGCCACGATGCTGCTGCCCACCGCGGGAGTCACCAAGGCAGCCAGGGCTGTTACGCTCGGCGCCCCCCGGGCCGCCCGCATGGGTGCGCAGGCGTTCGCCGCCGAACTCGGCCGGATCCTGTCCGAACGCGGGGCGTTGATCCGAGATCCGGCGGCACTGCGCGGCCTGGACCGCATCGACACCGTCGTCATCGACGCGGGCGTACTCGTCGGTCATGGCACCAGCGAACTCGATCCACTCACCGATGCCGTGATCGTGGCGGCACATGCGGTGGGCCGAGTGGTGGTGGCGCCGATCGCATCCGCCATGGCCGAGCGGGTCGGCGCCGACGACAGCATCGGCGGTGGTTCGCATTTGGCCGCCTCGGTGCACCAGTTGCAGGCACAGGGCCACGTCGTGCTGCTGATCGCCGACCACAACGGACCTGGTCTGGCGGCCGCCGACTGTGCCGTCGGCATCGTCGCGCCCGACCGCGCTCCACCGTGGGCCGCCGACATCCTCTGCGGCCCCGGCCTTTCCGATGCCTGGCTGGTGTTGCGGGCATGTGTGGCCGCCCGACTGGGCGGTGAACGCAGTGTGCGGCTTGCTCTGCTCGGGTCTCTGTGCGGCGCGTTGCTCGGACTGCTCGGGCCCGAGCGTGGCGCTTTTCGGCGTGGCGCGCTACCGGTCGGGCTGTCCGCGCTGATCGCCGTCGGAGCCGGTGTCTGGTTCGCGGGAAGTCTGGCGCGCTTGCCACCACCACCGGCCGCCGACGACACACCCTGGCATGCCATGCCCGTTGCGGAGGCGCTGGCGGCCCTGCACACCGGCCTACCTGGGCTCTCGGCCGAACAGGCCGTCGGCCGCCGCACCAGCGACACCGAGCAGCGGCCCGAAACACTGTGGCGAACGGCGATTTCCGAATTGGATACGCCATTGACAGCACCCCTTGCGGCGGGCGCGGGTGTTTCCGCTGCCAGCGGCTCGATCCTGGACGCGGGCATGGTCTCCCTGGTGATGGTCGGCAACGCCGTACTGGGTGCGGTGCAGCGGGTCGCGGCCGGCCGGGCGGTGCGCCGGCTCGCCGATATCGGCGCGCTGCGCGCCACGCTGCGGCGCCGCGATCACGAATCGGTGACACCCGCCACCGACCTGGTGCCCGGGGATATCGTGCTGCTGCGTGCCGGTGACGCCGTGCCCGCTGACTGCCGGCTGGTCAAGGGCGATCACCTGGAGGTCGACGAATCCAGCCTGACCGGTGAATCCCTGCCGGTGTCGAAAGACCCGGCACCGGTCGAGGCCGACGTCGTGGCCGAACGGACGAGCATGCTCTACGCCGGCACCACGGTCGTCGCCGGAACCGGCACGGCCATGGTGGTTGCCGTGGGCCGTGCGACCGAGGCGGGCCGCAGCGGTGTGTTGACCTACAGCGGGAAGGCTGCAGGTGGGGTCGAGGCGCAATTGCGTGCGCTGACACTGCTGTCGATGCGGGTCGCGGCCGGCGCCGCGACGGCTGTGCTCGGCCTCGGGCTGCTGCGCGGACGCCTGGCCGCCAACATCGGATCCGCCGTGGCGCTGGCGGTGGCCGCTGTGCCGGAAGGGCTGCCGTTCGCCGCCACCGTCGCTCAACTTGCCGCCGCCCGGCGCCTGTCAGGGCGTAACGTACTGGTGCGCACACCGCGGACGCTCGAGGCGCTGGGCCGGGTGACCACCATCTGTTTCGACAAGACCGGCACCCTCACCGAGGGCCGAATCCAGCTGCACCGGGTGAGCGACGGCTCCCGTCACGAACCGCTCGACGCGCTCGGCGACGACCGCCGGGCGGTGCTCGCCGCCGCGCTGCGTGCCACCCCGCCCGATCCCGAGGGCAAGCCGCTCCCACATCCCACCGACCGGGCCGTGGCCTCCGGCGCGGAGATTACCGGGACCGCCCGCGACGAGGGCGAGCCCGGCTGGATCATGCTGCAGCAGTTGCCGTTCGAATCGGGTCGCGGGTTCCACGCCGTCCTCGGCCGCACCAACGGGCGTCATCTGATCAGCGTGAAGGGCGCCCCCGAGGTCGTGCTGCCGCGCTGCGACAACCGCCGCCGCGGCGGCGACACCCGTCCGCTCACCGCGGCCGACACCACCGAACTGCGCGAAGTCGTGCAAACCCTTGCCGAACAAGGCTTCCGAGTTCTCGCCGTCGCCGAACGCGCCGCCTCCCATCGCAGCGAACTCGACACCGAACGCGTCGATCGGCTCGACTTCGTCGGCTTGCTCTGCCTGGCCGATCCCCTGCGCCCGACTGCCGCGAGGGCGGTGCGCGACCTGCGCGCGGCGGGGGTCGACGCGGTCATGCTCACCGGCGACCACCCGCAGACCGCCGCCGCGATTGCCGACGAGCTGGGCTTGCGCACCTCCGGTCGGGTGATCACCGGTGCCGAGGTCGATGCCTGCAGCGAGGCGGAACTGGCGGCGCTGATCGCGGAGACGGCGGTCTTCGCACGGGTCAGCCCGGCGCACAAGGCGACGATCGTGCGGGCGTTGCGGCATGCGGGACACACGATCGCGGTCACCGGTGACGGCGCCAACGACGCTCCCGCGATCCGGCTGGCCGATGTCGGGATCGCGTTGGGCACCAGGAGCACACCCGCCGCGAAACAGGCCGCCGACATCGTTCTCACCGATGAGAGCATCGAGACCATTGTCGACGCTGTGATCGAAAGCCGCGCCCTGTGGCGATCGGTCCGCGACAGTGTGTCTCTGCTGGTGGGCGGGAATTTCGGCGAGATCGCGTTCACCCTCTTCTCGGCACTGCTGTCGGCGCGCCCGGCGCTCAACGCACGGCAGCTGCTGGCGGTCAACCTGCTCACCGATCTGCTGCCGGCCATCGTCGTCGCCGCCCGCCCACCCCGCGATGTCACCCCACAGGAACTGCTGACGGAGGGCGGCCTCGATACGGCGGTCGGCGCGGCGTTGAACCGCGATGTAACCGCTCGCGCCCTCGCCACCGCCTTGTCCGCATCGGCCGGATGGCTCGCCGCGCGATTCGTGGCCCCGCCCAAGCGGGCCGCGACCGTCGGATTCGCCGCGCTGGTCGGTGGTCAGCTCGCGCAGACCATCGCCACCGCACACGGTGATCCGCTGGTGCTCGCGGCCGGGATAGGTTCAGCGGTACTGCTGTTCGCACTCGTGCAGTTCCCGCCGACCAGCTACTTCTTCGGTTGCCGACCGCTATGGCCGCTCGACTGGACGATCGCGCTCGCCGCAAGTGCCGCCGCGCCCATTGCCGCCCGCACCCCGCGATGACTGGCCGAGCGCCGGAACTTGCCACTGGAGGTTCTCGGCACCGTCCCGGTGGCGCGAGCCCGATGTCGTTCAAGGGTGGTCCGAGCAGGTCGACCTGACCCCGACGATCCGTTCTCGCAGTCGCGCGAGCGCGGCAGTCGCGGTCTGGCGCGTCTCGGCGAGCACCACTCCGAGCCGGAAAACCTTGCTGCATTGCCCATTGCCGGGTATCGGACAGCAGGTTCGCGTGGTTCAGACTCACGCCTTTGGGGTCGCCGGTACTACCGGAGGTGTTCGAGACCGGGCGATTATGATTCGCCCATTCTGTAGTCGCCGCTGCCGTGTGCTCGGACCGTGCCGACATGCTGGTGGCTGATCGTTGGCCCAACGACGAACGCGAGCAAACCCTCAACCAACCGCTGTCGGAGATGGACCGGTTCGACCCGGCCGTGGGCATCGTCGTGTTGGCGGCCACCAATAGGCCCGAGGTGCTCGAGCCGCCGTCGCAGCCGCATTCGTGACGCTGCTCCGATGGCTGGACGGCAGGTATGGCAGAAGGGGTGTGGTGTGTGGGACTTTGGGCTCTCTCGATGCGGTTGTGGTGCTGGCAGAGTTCGATGAATGAAGCGAACCAGAGGAGCGGCTGCGCGGGCACCGGAGGCGGTGCTGCAAATTTCGGTCGGTCATCACGTGTCCGCGGGTGGGGCTGACTATGCGCGCGAGAAGATCGAGCACGCGTTGGATTACGCACCGGAGCGTGTGCTGTCGGCACGGGTCCGGCTCACCGGCCACCGCGACCCGGCGGCCGCTGAACCGATCGTGGCCCAGGCGAACGTGAACATGGCGGGCCGCGGGGTGCGCGTGCAAGTAACGGCAGAGACGACCCGGGAGTCGGTTGACCTGCTGGAGGCGCGGTTGAAGGCGCGGCTGGAGCGGATGGCGCGGCATTGGGAGGCGGTGCGCGGTGGACGGCCGGGGTTGGGTCCGCACGAATGGCGGCACGGGGATGCGCCGCGACAGCCGTCGCCATACTTCCCGAGACCGGCCGAGGGGCGGGGGATCGTCCGGCGCAAGTCCTACGCACTGGCCGAGGAGACCTGCGACGAGGCCGCTGTCGACATGGAATCCATGGACTACGACTTCCACCTGTTCACCGAATTGGGCAGCGGCAGCGACAGTGTGCTGTACCGCACGGAGGACGGCGGCTACCGCTTGGCCCAGGTGGATCCGCAACCGGACGCCGTCGGCCGGGGCACGGTGCCGGTCACCGTGAGCCCGGCTTCGAGTCCGGTGCTCAGCGTGGACGAAGCCATCGAGCGGCTGGAGTTGACCGGTTGGCCGTTCGTGTTCTTCCGCGACCGCAGCTTGGACCGCGGCAGCGTGCTCTACCACCGTTACGACGGGCACTACGGCTTGATCACACCGTCTACTGCATAGCAGACGGTACGAGGCGGGGGACCAACGGCACGTGTCTCGGCGACGATCGGCGCGATCGGTGAGGACGACGTACGGGTGATCAACACAATCGTCGTGCAGCGAGCCTTCATCGGTTCTCATGTGCGGCAGGCATTGGTCGAGGCGGGCGATGAGGTGGTGGCTATCGATGCGATGCTGGCCGCCGCGCACGGCGCGGGCCACGGTTCCCGACGGCGTGCACCAGGTCGACGTGCGCGATCCTGATGCGCTGGCCGGATTGGTGCGCGGGGTTGACGTGGTTTGTCATCAGGCTGCGGTGGTGGGGGCAGGGGTCAGTGCCGCCGATGCTCCCGCGTATGCCAGCCATAACGACCTCGGTACCGCGGTACTGCTGGCGGTGATGGCCGAGGTGGGGGTGCGGCGGTTGGTGTTGGCGCCGTCGATGGTGGTATACGGCGAAGGTCGTTATCATAGAGCTGATTCCGGCCCGATCGTTCCGCTACCGCGTCGGCGCGAAAATCTCGAGGCGGGTGTGTTCGATTATCGCGATGCGGCGACTGGCGCGCTGTTGGACTGGGTTCCGGTCGGTGAGGACAGCCCGCTGCTGCCGCGCAGTCTGTACGCGGCCGGCAAGGTGGCGCAGGAGCACTACGCTTCGGCCTGGGCCACCGTGACCGGCGGGTCGTTGGCCGCGCTGCGTTATCACAACGTCTATGGCGAACACATGCCCAGGGACACACCATATTCTGGGGTGGCTGCGATCTTCCGATCGGGGCTGGCGGTGGGTGAGCCAGCGTCGGAATCAGGACAAGCACAACCATGCTCGTGGTGAGGCTGCGATTGTGGGTCAGACGCATCGCCAGCGCGCCCAGCATCATGACCGGCACCGATCCGTAATCGACGGCTACCCCGGCGGCAGCGTCCGATTCACCTCACTCGAGCAGAGCGGATTGTCCCAGGTATCGGTGCTACCACCCTCGCATGTCGTCGACTCCGACAGCCTGATCGCGCTGCGGCTCAACGGCGACGAACTCGACATCGACCACGGCTACCGTTGCCGGCTCATCGCCCCTAGTCGCCCCGGCGTGCTGCAAACCACATGGCTTTCGAGCATCGAGGTGCTGGCATGAAGTTCCTGTGCGTACTGCTTCTGCTAGCCAGCCTGTGGCTGGCCTGGTACGGCATCAGTTTGCTGCTGAAGATGAGCACTACCGATCTGGAGTCGGTCGCCCTCTGGTCCCTCGGCGGAATCGCGCTGCACGACGTCGTCTTCGCACCGGCTTGCGCAGCAGCAGGGCTCACCGCACGCAAGCTCTTGCCGGCCACCTCATGGGCTCCGCTGGCCTGCGGCGCAGCTTGCACCGTTTCCCTATCACTGATCGCTGTCCCCGTGATCGGACGTGAACACGCCGTCACCGGTAATCCCAGCATCCTGAACCGTCCCTACGCATGCGGACTGGTCGCGGCGCTCGCCGTCGTCTGGGGAGTCGTCGGCCTGATCCTCATACAACGCAGCGGTCTGTCACGAATACACCGCCGCCGAACCCACCCCAATCCACGATGACCTTCGGCGCAACCGAACCGCCGAGATCAGCTGCGAGAAACTCCCCATGGCCGACGACCAGAAGCCGCTTCGTCGGCAAAGCCGCGAAAGATGGTTCGCCATGCGGGTGCGATCGCGGTCGTCGAACACGACCCACAAGTGTCCGTCGCAGCCGAGCAATGAGCTGGGAGTTTCACTCCCGCACCTATCGGTCCCAGCCACTCGGCTCCGCGTCGGGTCACCGAGATCACGGCTCATTTCACCTGGATTGATCGACCGCGTTGCGGGCCCATCGCCACAGCGCGGCGGTGAGTGCGAGCGCGGCCAGAGCGCCTGCTGGGAGGATGATCGTGGCGGGGGCCATGGCGTATCCGGGCAGGGCAGCGACCGGCCATAGCGGCGGGAGTGGCGCCAGTATCCAGGCCCATGCAGGGCCGAGCGTCCAGGCGGCCACTGGTACCAGGGTGAACAGTGCCCCTGCCACTTTGGCGAGGGCGAGCGCGCGGACGCGGTTGGCGACCGCTGCGGTGACGATCAGTACGAATGCGGGGGCCAGTGTGGTGGCGAGAAGTGCGGCGCCCGTCAGCCGCCAGGCCGGGCCGTCGGCGAGCCCGCTGAGCGGTAGGGCTGCTACCAGGCCGATCGCGGTGAGAGCGGCGGCGGTCGCGGCGCGGTAGGCGAGGTAACGGCCGATGCCCAGCGGGGAAGTGCTGAGCAGCGTAACCGCGCCTTGTTCGCGGTCCTCGGCGGTGCGTAGTGCCACCATCCCACCCACCATCAGCGGCACGTGGAGTAGGACCAATGCCGCGAGTAGCACCGGGTGTAGCCGGTCGAGGTCCAAGCCGGTGTGTATGACGACAGGCGCGTCATCCAACAGCGGCAGGCCGTACCGCAGGCCGAGGGCGGTGAGGGCCGGCCCGGCGAGCACGGCCCAGGTGATCGGGTCGCCCGCGGCGCCGATGAGATCGATGCGGGCGAGGGTGCGCAGCGGCGACCCTGAGGGCCACAGCTTTGTCCTCGTAGGGTGCGGTCGGCGCCGAGTGCGGCGGTCGGGCGTTTCCAGCGTGCTGGCGCGGGCCAGTGCCCACCGTGCCAGCGCGCACGCCCCCGCAGCGGATACGGCGGCGTACCCGGCTAGGGCCGCGACCGTCGCCCCGGATAGCGGCGCTGCGGCGGGGTTCAGTCCCCAGAGGACGAGTGCGTGTGCAGCCGAAGTCGGTGCGGCGTACAGCAGCGGGTTCTCGGTCAGGCCGGTGGCGACTACCAGCGCCGGAACCAGCATTGGCCCGAGCGCCACCGGGACGGCGGCCACGACGTCGGACAGGCTGTGGGCACGGGCACATGCGGCCAGAGACAGCGCGCACAACAGGACGGTGAGCAGGGCGGTTCCCGCGGCGGCAGTAGCTACCCCGGCGACCGGCCCGGCCGGGCGTGCAGCCAGCGTGATGGGAACCGTCGACGCTGTAGACAACAGGGTGAGGACGGACAGCCGTGCGGCCACGTACTCGCCTGCGCCGAGGGGGCTGACCCGCAGCGCGGCCCACGCCCCACTGGTGCGTTCACCCAGCAGGAGGAAGACGGCGAACAGCACACCGAACCCGGCGGTGTCGAGGAACAGGATCAGGCTTGCGAAGGGGCGTGCCAGATGTGCCGGGAGGAAGGCGGCAGCGCCCGCCCACAAGGCGGCCAGCGTTGCGGCGAGCAGCGGCACACGCAGGCGCAACTGGACGCGCCACTCCAGGGCAAGAGCCGCGCGCGGGCGGTGCAGCATCGTTGTGGTGGTCACCGCTGCGCCTCGGGTTCAGCGAGTCCGGATCGGTGTCCGGTGACAGCGGCGAAGACATCGTCCAGGGCGGCCTCGCGGCTGTGGACGGTCTCTATCGCTCCCGGCACGAGCGCGGCCAAGGCTTCCAAGGGCAGCTGGCGCTGCTCGAGGTGGCCGTTGCGGCGATACTCGACGAGCATGTCGGGGTGGCCGTGGGCGATTTTGAGGCTGCGCGGAGTGTCCACGGCGGCTATGCGACCGTCGACCACGAAGGCCACCCGGTCGCACACCCGGTCGGCGGTAGCCATGTCGTGTGTCGTGACAAGCACGGTCGCGCCGGCCTGGGCACGGTGACGCAGGACGGCGCGGATGCGTTCGGCGCGGACCGGGTCCAGCCCCGAGGTGGGTTCGTCCACCAGCAGCAGTTCAGGGCGGTTGATCAGGGCGCGTGCGAGGTTGAGCCGGATCAGCATGCCCTTGGAGAACTCGGCGGTCGGCCGGTCCGCGGCTGCGGCCAGATCCACCGAATTCAGTATCGCGTCCGGGTCCTCGGTAGGGCCGCGGTAGAACGCGGCGAAGGCACTGAGGTCCTCGCGGGCGGTGAGCCCGGGCAGCCTGGCGGGCAGTTCGAAACCCA
Source organism: Nocardia sp. NPDC049190 (assembly GCF_040648115.1). Lineage (NCBI taxonomy): Bacteria > Bacillati > Actinomycetota > Actinomycetes > Mycobacteriales > Nocardiaceae > Nocardia > Nocardia sp. NPDC049190. Next base: position 10,344 of record NZ_JBEZDE010000057.1, on the reverse strand, counting down.
CACCGATCCGCTCGAAGAAATCGCGGTCCCGCCCCTGCCCCACCGGCCGACCGAGGATGTGAACCGTGCCGGAGAAGCGACGCAACTGGCGGGTCAGAACCCTATGCACGGTGGTTTTGCCTGCCCCGGACGGACCGAGGAAGCCGAAAACTTCGCCACGGTCGACGGTGAAACTCATATCGCGCACGGCCGGGGCCTCGGCACCTGGATAGGTGACGGTGAGGTGGCTGACCTCGATCGCCGGCTCAGGCACGGCAGTTCCGCTCGAGGACGGCGAAGGCAGCATCAACGGTGGCGGCGAGATCGGCGCCGTCATCCTCGGCCCAAGCGGTGACCGCCGTGGCCAGAGCGGCCGCGCAGGCAGCGGCAGTCACTTGCAAGGCCAAGGGAACCGGGCCGGACCCGTCGCCGCGCAGAACTTCTTCGAGCAGGCGCTGGGTGGACGCCTGGCTCTCCCACTGGCGAGCACGCAAAGCCGCTGCGGAAAGCATCAGCCGGGTGCGCTCGCGAACGACGACCATCTCATGCTCATCCAAGAGCGTCAGAGCTTCGGCGATACCACGGCGGACCCGCTCGACCGGGTCGGCCTCGCCACGAGCGGCGACGAATCGGACAATCAGGGGATCGTAGTTGTCGCTGATGACCACGTCCTCCTTGGTGGGGAAATACCGGAAGAAAGTGGTGTGCGAAACCCCCGCCTCGGCAGCGATGCGCTCCACAGTGACGCCGTCGTAGCCATGCTCAGCGAATAGACGCAGAGCAGCCTGTTGAATTGCCTCGCGGGTGCGGGCGCGCTTGGCGGCCCGCCAGTCGGTTCCCATCCAACCTCCAACATGTTATTGACTAACATATTAGTAACTAACGTCATGACGGGACAAGGCAACAATGGCGCGCACACTCGCCGCACCGCACCCGCCTGGGTAGCTGCTGCGCCCGTTCGACGAGGACCCGGGCGGCTGCTCCGGTCTGGGACGGATCTTTCCGCCCCGGTTGCCGCTCGGCGATCACGTCATCCACGAGCTGGACATGCGCATCCACGACGCGCTGCGTGATCGATTGTGCGTGCGGCACGGAGGCAACCCGGCCCCGAAGGCCTCGATCATCGACTCCCCGTCAATTCAAGGTTCAGACGGCGTGCGCCGCGGCCCCGCGGCTACGACGCGTCCACGATGAAGACCACCGGCCGCGAACGCCACATCGCCGTCATGTCACGCCGCCTCGCCCGCACCTGACTCAGTTCTCAGACACGTTCTGAGCTCAGATCGCGCGCAGAGGCCGGGAACCGCGCCTGCAACTAGGTCAAGAAAGCTGTCACCTGTGAGACCGCCTCGACCGGATGTTGTGCGTGTATCGCTGCGCCGATCTCGTCGAATTGCCAGCCGTTGCTGGAGCGGACGAGTTTGCCCATGACCAGGCCGGTGTGTGAACCGCCGCCGCCGAGGTCGTAGCGGGTGATCTCGGTGCCGGACATGCCGTCGATTACGCGGCAGAAGGCGTTTTCGATCTGCTGGAAGGTTTGGCCCGAGTAGCACGTGACGATGAAGACCACGGTGGTGATCTGGGGTGCTAATCGGGTGAGGTCGACGGTGATGATTTCGTTGTCGCCCTTGCCTTCACCGGTCGTGCTGTCGCCGAGATGGCGTACCGAGCTGTCGGTCGAGTTGAGCTGTTGATGGTAGACGACATCGACGAGGCGATCCTCGGCGAACAACAGCGCTGAGGCATTGAGGTCGATGTCCTTGCTTCGTCGGCCGAACCAGCGCCGCTGCTCGACCGGGTCCCATCCGAGAGCCATACGGACGTAGTCGAGTCCCGCTCCACTGTCATCGCGCAATGTTACGAACATGGGTTACCCCCTACTTTCTTTCGTCGACCGAGGGCACTGATGTGCTGTTCCGCCGAATCATGGCCGGTGTCCCACTCAGGGACGTCGTGTTTCCGATAACCGCACGCGTTCCACCACAATGCAATGCGATCAGCAGCCGGAAGAAGCTGCCGGTTCCGATGGGGTCAGCTGAATACGAAGTAGCGCAACCACAGATATGGTGCGGCAACCGCGATCGTGATCGCGGTGACTATCGCGCCTTTGCGGGTGAACTCCCAGAACGACACCGGTGTCTCGGCGCGTGCCGCGATGCCGAGCATGACGACGTTGGCGCTGGCGCCGACCGCGGTCAGGTTGCCGCCGAAATCCGCCCCCAGGGTCAGTGACCACCACAGCGCATCAGCGTGGACGGGGTTGTCGATGGTGCCGGTGAGGTCGGCGACCAGCGGGCTCATCGTCGCCACGTACGGGATGTTGTCGATGATGCCTGACAGCAGCGCTGACACCAGCAGGATCAGCATCACCGCCACGAGGGCGTTACCGCCGGTGGCGTCGGTCGCCCACTGCGCCATCGTTTCCACCACGCCGGTCTCGACGAGAGCGCCGACCATGACGAACAGCCCGGCGAAGAACAGCAACGTCTCCCACTCGACCCCGGAGAGGTACTGCTCGGACTCGACCCCGGAGATGAGCACCAGCACACCGGCGCCGAGCAGCGCCACCACCGACGGATCGATATGCACCACGGAGTGGGCGATGAATGCGGTGAACACGGCGAACAACACGACACCGCATTTGATCAGCAGACCCCGATCCTGGATCGTTTCGCGCTCGTCGAGGGCCATCACATCGGCGATCCGGCTGGGGTCGGCGTCGAACGAGCCACGGAACAGCAGCGGCAGGATCAGGGTGAACACCGCCAGCTCGAGCACCACGATCGGGGCCATGTGCACAAGGAAATCGTTGAACGTCAAGCCGCTTCGGCTGGCAACGATGATATTCGGCGGGTCACCGATCAGTGTCGCGGCACCGCCGATGTTGGATGCCAGCACTTCCGCGATGAGGAACGGCACCGGCCGGATCCCGAGTCGGTCGCACACCAGCAGGGTGACTGGGGCGATGAGTAGGACGGTGGTGACGTTGTCCAGGAAGGCCGACGCCACTGCCGTGATCAGCGTCAGCAGGATCATGATCCGCACCGGAGATCCTTTGGCGCGCTTGGCTGCCCAGATCGCGGTGTATTCGAATACGCCGGTCTGGCGCAGGATCCCGACGATGACCATCATCCCGAACAGCAGCAGGATGACATCCCAGTCGACACCGGTGTCGTGGGAGAAGAACGCCTGTCCCGAGTCGAGCACACCCAGCACGAGGACCACTGCGGCGCCGCCCAGCGCGGCCTTGGTCTTGTGGATCCGTTCGGTCGCGATCAGCAGATACGCCACCACGAACGTGACGACGGCAACCCCGGTCATCGCGGATCACCCGAGTTGCCGCCGACGGTCAGGTGGCGAGTGTGACCTGCAGCAGGCGGGACGCGGTGATCACTCCGATCATCCGAGTCCCCTCGACCACCGCGACGAGCGGACACCGGCAACGGGCCATCAACGCGGCAACCTCCACCACGGTGTCGTCGGCTCGGGCGACCGGCAGTACCGACTTCGTTTTCGGCTCCGGCAGCAGTTCGCCGACGGTCTTTCCGCGCAAGGTATCCGCGATTCGATCGGCTACCGGCTCCGAGAGCACCCCGGCCAGCGACGGGTCGTCCTGCACATACCGTGGCACGAGGAACCGCACTACCTGGGAGGCGGGCAATACGGCACGGGGTGCCGAGTCGCCATCGGTCACCACAATGCCCGGCAGCCGATGCTCGGCCAGAAGCTTCGCCGCCTCCAAGGCATCGGAATTTACCGTCACCGACGGATAGTCCTCGGCGATCTGACTTGCATGCACACCAGCACGATACGACCTGCGTGGGCGCCGCTGCCATGTATCTGCCCGCGTTGACCGGAATTGTGTGTATAGACATCGTCAAAGACGACACTCGTATGCGCGCCATGCAGCTTCCCATCGCCAGACCGCCCGACCCGCGACCGAGCCGGGTATGCCGACCAGACTTCCCGGCGCACCACCCGTAAAGATGCCGTAAATGCCAACGGGAGGCAAACCGCGCCACCCCGCGACGGCACGAGCATCCACCGCGTCGGCCTCACCGCGACTCCGAGCGCGGACGATCGACCAACAGCAGTGTGATCGCGTGCCTGGTTGAACTCGTCGTCGAAAGCGGATATCGGGGCCTTGCATGGGCCGCCAGCGCCGAATACACCGATGCCGGTCACTTCGCAACTCGTGCGTACGCACTCGTCGGGGACGGGCTCGAGTCAGTGCGCGGCGCAGATCGGCGCGGTGGAATCCCAGCAGCGGGACCATTGCTCGAGACGACGATCGACGGACCCCGAGGCGAGCGCCGAGTCTCGAGAGATGAGGGATTGAGGGCTGACAGATCGAGGGTGCCGCTGCCATGCGGCACCTCGACTGCTCAGGAGGTGAGGTCGCGGCGGTTGAACCGAGTCAGGCCCGCGATCACCAAGATCGCCGAGATGGCGAACAGGATGGCGGCGTCGACCCATTGGATTCCGTTCCGCAACGGTTCCCCGCCGATGTAGTAGTGGAACGGCGACAAATACTCGAGCCACTCGGCGCCGATGACGCCGCCGAGGCTGTGGGCGGCGTAGGTGAGCACACCGATCGCTGCGGCGCTGGCGAGGACCAGTCCGCGCCGACCGGTTGCCGCACCGAGGCCGATCGCCAGCGCACCGAAGGTGATCGCCAGCAGTGTCAGGTTGAGGCATTGCGCCGCGAACTCGCCGACGCTGATCGAGTCGAGGTCAGCGGAGGAGCGGATCGCCAGCATGCCGAGCAAGACCAGCAACCCGATCGCGGTGGCGCCGGTCACCAGGGCGGCGAAGCGTTGCAGTGCGAGCCGGGTTCGGCTGATCGGATACGCCAGCAGAAGGTCGAGGTATCCGGATTCCTCGTCGCCGGCGATAGCGCGTGCGCCGAAGGTGACGCCGAAAATCATCGCCAGCAGCGGTAGCAGCAGCCCGAAGACACTGGAGCCGAGATACCCTGCGGCTGAGGACATATCGTCGAGACGCAGCGCCTCCCGCATCGCTTCCGGATAGTTCTGCACGGTATCGGCCATGCCGCCGCTCGATACCTGGGGATAGAACCCGGCATACATCAGCCCGACTGCGGTGATCCCGGCCGACCAGGCGATCAGGGGTCGGCGGTTGTCGGAGATGGTCTGGGTGTAGATGTCAGGCAGCATCGGATTCTCCGGTGTAGTAGCCGTGGAACAGGTCTTCGAGCGCGGGTTCGGTGACCGACAGCGCGACAACATGGTGCGCCACCACCGCCCGCAGCAGTTCGTCCGGGCTCCCGGCGACCTGACAGCGCAGGGTTGTGCCATCCATACGGACGTCGGTCACGTTCGTCAGCGCGGTGAATTCGACGATGCTGACCGGCTCGGTGAAGGTGATCTCCACATCGCGAACGGCGTTGGTGCGCAGCCCTGACACCGTGTTCAAGGCGACCAATCTGCCGTCCCGGATGATCGCGACCCGGTCGGCGACTGCCTCGACCTCGCTCATGATGTGGCTGGACATGAACACCGTCTGCCCGTGCGCGGCCGCCTCAGCGGTCAGCTCGAGGAAGGTCTGCTGACCGAGCGGGTCCAGGCCCGAGGTCGGCTCGTCCAGGATGAGCAGTTCGGGGGAATGCATGAACGCCTGGACCAGGCCGAGCTTCTGGCGGTTGCCCTTGGACAGGCTCTCGACCTGAGCGTTCTGATCCAATTCGAGTCGCTCGCAGAGTGCATCGATCCGGTCGGCGGCGACTCCGCCGCGTAGAGCGTCCAGGAATCGCAGCGTGGCGCCGACGCTCCGCCGGCCTGGTACGACGAAATCCCCGGCGAGATAACCGATCCGCGTGTGCAACTGCACCGCGTCTTCTCGAGGGTCGAGGCCCAGTACGCGAGCACTGCCACTGGTCGGTCGAATCAGGTCCAGCAGCAACCGGATGGTTGTCGACTTGCCTGCCCCGTTCGGGCCCAGGTAGCCGAACACTTCACCTCGGCGGACCTCCAGAGACAGCTCGACCAGACCGCGGGCGGAGCCGTAGGTCTTGCTGAGCCCTTGAAGCTCAATCACGTTCACCATGAGTCGAATGTACTGAACTTTCAGATATCTGTAAATACTCTGAACTGATGGAGGTTTGCTACGGTTTTGGGTGTGGGTACCAATGAGCGATTGCGGGCCGCCGCGGAGAAGCTGGCCTTGACCTTGTCCGACGGGGGAGGGATGCAGCGGTCCACGGCTCGGGTGATGACGGCGTTGCTCTACACCGAGCAGGACACGATGACCGCCGCGGATTTGTGCGAGGAATTGTCGATCAGTTCCGGTGCGGTCTCCACCGCCATCAAACAGCTCATCCCGGTCGGCCTGATCGAACGAGTCCCCGCACCGGGCAGTCGGCGCGACCATTACAGATTTCGCGGAGGCGCTTGGGCGGCATTGATGTCGCAGCAGAACACGATGCTGGCCACCATGCGCGACGCCGCCCAGGAAGGTATCGATGCGACCGGCGAGGACACGGTCACCGCGCGCCGTATGCACGAGATGCAGGACTTCTACACCTACATGACCAACGAGTTGGTCCCTCTCATCGATCGCTGGCGCGAGCAGTACGCCGTCGAACACGACTGACAGGCCATTGTTGACTCGCAACAGCCAGTACGCCGTACTGCACGCACGTCGGCGGCGGCCTGATCACGCGCAACGAGACGGTGTAGAACACCGCGCGATGAACCTCTACCGCCTTCAGTAGCTCGGCTGCACCATTCCGCAGCAGGCGGACGCGGGCTGGATAACACTCATCGCCGAGCTGCTGCCCGCCCACGCCTGAACCGGATGCCTCGGCGCTGTGGCCGAGGCATCCGCCAACCCTAACGGCCAACCTCTCAGCCGAGAGGTGGTGAGGACGGTGGTGAGGACGTCAGCGCCTCGGCCAGCACGGCGGGGTCGACGTGATGGCCTTGCCCCGGCAACGTTTTACGCGTCAGTTCTGGTATCACGGCGGCGAGCAGGTCCGCAGCTTGCAGGATGTAATCGGCGCTGGTGGTGCCGGTGATTACCGTGGTCGGCGCGGTGATCGCGGAGTAGCGGTCCACCGTCGGGTCCATATCGGCGAGCACCCGCAGCGTCGCAGCGAGGGTCGGGGCCTGAGCTACTTTGAACCACCACAACGGATCCCCGCGTAGTGCGGCGAGCTCTGCCGATGAGAACCCTCCAGCGGTGACCGACGCCCGCAGGATCAGGTGCTCGTACTCGCCTGCCGCCAACGCCGCGTCGACCGCGGCGATGTCGGGTACCGGGTAGGTGATGGGCAGGGGTGGTTCGTAGACGGCGAGTGCTGGGATGCGCTCAGGGGCGGTGAGCGCGGTTTCCAAGGCCAGGACTGCGCCGTAGGAGTAGCCGAACAACACCTCGATCGGACCGACCGCGTCGATGACGGCGAGGATATCGGCGATCTCGTGTGTGATGCCGGGTGCCGATCGTGGGGGCCCGGAGGTGCCGTGTCCGCGGCAGTTCATGGCCACGACCGTGTAGCTCTCGGCGAGCTGCCCGGCCAGCGGCAGCATGCTCACCGCGCTGCCCAAGCCACCGTGCACAGTGAGGATTACCGGTCCAGTGCCCCGGCTCAGGTAGGTGATCTGGGTGCCGTCATCGGAGACCACCCGCCCACCACGCACAAACGTATCCGCGCTCGCGCCCAGGGATGCCGTCATCGTGCTTGTTCCGGGAGGCGAGTCGCAGCGGGCTCGAGATGGCGGACTACGTAGGCCGCGTCGCGGCCGACGCCCCGCAGCGAGTTCGACGACGGAGTGCGCTGCCACTCCAGACCCAGGTATCCCAGACCCGGGTGGGTGGTGGACACCCCGTGGCGGTGGCGAGGCGCACCGGCATCGGTGAGCGCGCCGATCCCGGCCAGATACGGCAGGTGTGGCTTATAGCCTGTCGCGAGGATGATCGCATCCGCCTGGGTGCGGGTGCCGTCCGGCCACACCACACTGTCGTGCTCGAAAAGGGTGAACATCGGTTTACGCGGGGGTTTCCCGGTGGCCAGGGCGGTGCGGTAGCGCCCGCCGTCGAGCACCGGCTGGGTCGGCGCCTGCTTCACCAGCCGGCCGAGCGGGGCGGCATCGAACCCCGTGATCGTGAACCAGAAATGCACGTCCCGCCCTAGTGGGCGCTGCGGCACGAACTTCACCGGCTCCCGGCTGGCCAGGATCACCTCGGCGTGGGCTGCCAGCTCGGCGGCGATCTGCACCGCGGAGTTGCCCGCGCCGACCACGATCACCCGCCGCCCGGCGAACTCGCCCGGGGTGCTGTAGTCGCTGGCGTGCAGGATCTGCCCACCGAATTCGTTCTGGCCCGGCAGGATCGGTAGATACGGGGATCCGAACGACCCGGTCGCGGCGATCACCCGCGCAGCGGTGAATACCGCACCGGTCGCGGCGGTGACCGCGAATCTACCGTTGTGGGTGACGGTCTCGACGGGGGTGTGGGTGTGGATATCGGTGTCCAGGCCGGCGGCGTAGGAGCGTAGGTAGTCGACGACCTCGTCGCGGTGCGGATACCGGTCCGGATCACCAGGGAACCGCCGCCCGGGTAGAGCGCTGTATCGGGCGGGGGAGAACAGGGTGAGGCTGTCGTAGTAGCGCGGCCACGACCCGGCCGCCTCACCTGCGGCTTCCAGGATCGCGGTCCGATGCCCGCCGCGGGCCAGGTGGTGGGCGGCTGCGAGGCCGGACTGCCCCCCGCCGATGACCAGGGCGTCGTATTCGTATTCAGATGTCACAGTGGGTCTTTCTTCGATGAAATGACGGTTTGCGTGGCGAATACCGCCGCCACAGTGCTGAGGACGGCCAGGACGAGATAGGCGTGGGCGTAGCTGCCGGCCCACGCCGACAACACGGTGCCCGCCCACGGAGCGAGAGCAGAGACAATGACCACCGGCGCGGACAGCAGCCCGTTGAGGCGTCCGTAATGGGTCGCACCCCACCGGTCGGTGATCGCGGTGGCCTGGATCAACGTGAAGATGCCCCGCACCAGCCCGGCACCGATCGACACCGCGATCAGCACCACGACTCCAGTGACGACGCCCAGTAACGCGGTGGTGGCCGCGAGCGCGACCAGAACCACGATCGTGCGGACGGTGAGGCGGGTGTACCGCGCCAGCGGCAGATATCCGATGCGGCCCAGCGCCTGACCCGCCCCGCCCAACCCCAACGCGAGCGCGGCCAGACTCGGGGAAAAGCCGCGTTCCTGCATCAGCGCCACCAGGTTGAACACTCCTGCGAAACTGACGAACGCGGCCAGACACAGCGTCACCACCAACGCGGCGAACCCGGGGCTGCGCGCGATGCCGATGTGATCGGCATGCGCCGGCTCGGCCGGAGCAGGAGCAGGCGGCCACGGCCCACGCAACCCGGCCCAATGCGTAGGGACGGTCAGTACAGCCAGCGCCACCGCAAGCACCAGATACGTTGCGCGCCAGCCGGTGTGCTCATCGAGCGCAGCAGTGACCGGGGCGAACACGGTACTGGCCAGCCCACCGGCAAGGGTGAGGATCATCAGTGCGGTTACCCGGTCGGCACCCCACCATCGGGTCAACGCCGCGAACGCCGACGGATACAACACCGCCCCCATCCCGGCGCCGGCCGCCACCCAGCCGCCGTAGAACACCCACAGATTCGGTGCGACCGCGACCACCAATAGCGCAACAACGGCGACGACCGAACCGACGGTCATCACCAGCCGCGGCCCGATCCGGTCCAGTACCCGCCCGACCGGGATACCGGTGAGCGCGGTCGCGAGTTGGCCGAACGAGAACGCCGCGGTGATCACCGGCGCCGACCAGCCGGTATCGCGGGTGATTGACACCGACAACACCGGAAACGCGTAATACAAGATCCCCCAACTAGAGATCTGGGTCAGGCACAGCACCGCCAGCACCCGGCGGCGCCCCGCCCGCGGCAATCCGATTGCCGCGGGCGCGGTATCGACATCACTCACTCCAGGGCCCGAGCGCTACCGGGCGGCCGGTGCGCAGCACGCGACCCCGGTCCCCGACTCGGGCTCAATTTCGCCGCGACCGTCGGTGCCGCAGCAGGCCTGCACCGCCTCCCTGTCACTCACCCCGGTCGGTTCCGGGGCGGTGCCGAAGTGCTCGGTATCGGCCAGCACCGTGTAGACCTCCCACCGCTCCGCGTTCGGGCCGGTGACCCACACTTTGTCCTGGGTCGCGAAGCAACACGTCGTCGCGATCTGCTCCTCGGTGAACAAACCGGCTTGTGACAGTCGCGCGATCTCGGCATGCACCTTCTCCGACGAATCCACCTCCACCCCGAGGTGATTCACGCTACCGCCGTGGCCGGGATTCTCGATGAGCACCAG